>NZ_BAABRR010000001.1:0-411183 GCF_039545075.1 Demequina sediminis
TCTCCTAGGTGGGTTCGGGCCGGGGAACGGTCCACGATATGTGGCCGCCACCGGCGATCGATGACCCCTGTCGGGGCCGGTGTGGCTGTGCCCCGGGGGGGGGGGGGGGGGGCCCCCCCCCCCCCCCCCCCCCCCCCCCCCCCCCCCCCACCGCCATGGCTCTCGCCGTCACCGCGATCGCTTTCGCACCCGCCACGTGGCTGCCGCCGGGGTGGGGCGGCGCACCACGGGGCTGGACGGTCGCTGCCTGCGACGTGGGGCAGGGAGACGCGCTCGTGGTGCGCGCCGCGGGGGCGGTGCTCATGGTCGATGCCGGTCCGCGCGGTCCCGCGGCCGCCGCGTGCCTCGAGCGACTCGGCGTCACGCGCATCGACCTGCTGGTGCTCACCCATGAGCACGCCGACCACACCGGCGGTCTCGACGAGGTGGCCGATGCCGCCGCGATCCGCGCGGTCTGGCTGCCGCACGCGGCCTCCGCGGCCACGACGAGCGGGGCGGCGCGCGCGACCGCAGACGCGAGGCTACCCGTCGAGGGCGAGGCCGTCACGCTCGGCGGCATCCAGATCACGGTGATGCAGACGGGTCCCGCGCCGCGATCTCGGGACGGCACCGAGGTCAACGAGTCGTCGACCATCCTCCACGTCGAGGCCGCGGGGGTGTCGCTGATGCTCCTCGGCGATCTCGAGGTCGCCGGCCAGCAGCGGCTCTCGCGCGGCCCCCTCCCGGCTGGCGTCGACATCGTCAAGATCGCGCATCACGGGTCCGCTGCACAGGACGCGGGTCTCGTGAGCGCCCTGGCGGCGCCGGTGGCGATCGCGACCGTGGGCGCGGACAACGACTACGGGCACCCGGCTCCCGAGGCTCTCGACCTCTACGGCGAGGGGGGAGCCGTGGTGCTGCGCACGGACCTGTGCGGGGACGTGCTGCTCGGCGCCGCCGATGGCGCCGTGACGCTGGTCCGTCCGTGTCGGTCGGCCATGGCAGGCTAGGTGCCGTGGCAGCGCGACAGGCACCTCCGGCGACGTGGCATCGTGCCGCACCCGCGCCGCTCGTGCTGATCTCGGGCCCCGAACGGCTCTTGGCGTCGCGCGCCGTGGAACGCGTCGGCGCGGCAGTCCGGGGGAGCGGGGACATCGAGATCAGCAGGCTCGATGCGAGCGCGTATGCGCGCGGCGCCCTCACCGCGGCCACCAGCCCCTCGCTCTTTGCCGATCCCGGACTGGTCGTGGTCGAGGCGCTCGAGGCGATGAACGACGACTTCCTGCAGGACGCGCTCGCGTACGCGGAGCGTCCCGATCCCGACTGCGTGGTCGTGCTCCTCCACGCGGGCGGGACGCGCGGCAAGCGCCTCCTCGACACGCTGCGCAAGGCGGGCACCCCCGAGTACACGTGCCCCGCGATCAAGCGCGATGCCGAGCTCGTCGACTTCGCGGCCGCGGAGCTCGACCGGGCGGGCCGATCGGCCCCGGCGCGGGCCGTCCGCGCGCTCGTCGACGCGATCGGCGAGGACGTCGCCGAACTCGCGGCCGCGTGCGCGCAGCTCATCAGTGACGTCGACGGCACCATCGATGAGGCTGCGGTGACGCGGTACTACGGCACGCGCGTCAACGCGACGGGCTTCGCGGTCGCGGATGCCGCGATCGCGGGCCGCACGGGCGAGGCCATTGCGCTCGTGCGTCACGCGCTGTCGACCGGAACCGATCCCGTCCCGCTCATCGCGGCGCTCGCCTCGAAGCTGCGCACCCTCATCAAGGTGGGCGGGGCGCGCGGGCGCGGGATGGACCTGCGGTCGCTGGGGATTCAGCCCTGGCAGGAGGAGCGTGCGCGGAGGGACCTGCGCAAGTGGGATGCCGACTCCCTGGCCGCAGCGGTGCAGGCGGTCGCGCGCGCCGACTCCGAGATTAAGGGGGCCTCGAGGGCACCCGGATTCGCGCTCGAGCGCGCGGTGCGCACCGTGGCCGAGCTCGCCGCGTAGGCCGTCGAACCGGTCCTAGACCTCGGCGTCCGCGAGGTCCGCGTCGCGCCGCTCCTCGGGATCGTGGTCACCACGCTCGTGAACCTCGGGCCGCTCGAACAGGAAGCCCTGGAACAGGTCGAAGCCCAGGTCGACGCACGCCTCGAGCGTCTCGGGGTCCTCGATCCGCTCGGCGATCAACGCCGCGTGGTCGACGCGTGCGGCATCCGCGAGCGCGGGCCCCAGGCGCACCAGGTCCCTGAAGTCCACCTTGACGAAGTCCGCGATGCAGAGCAGGCGGCGCTGCGAGGCCGAGCCCACGAAGTCGTCGATCGCGACCCGGAAGCCGGCCTCCCGCAGCTCGATCACGCGCTCGACCAGGGCATCGTCCACGAATGCCGACTCGACAATCTCCAGGACCACGCGCGGCGGATCGCAGTGCAGCGTGCCGGGGTGGCGCAAGAGGAACGAGCGCGTGACGTTGATGAACGCGGGGTGAGGCGCCGTGATGTCGGGCTCACGCCAGAAGGCGGCCGCGATGACGTGCTCGGTGGCGCGATCCTGCAGGCGGGCCGGCCATTGGTCGATGGCGAGGCCGTGATGACCCGCGGTGCGGTACACCAGCTCGTGTCCCGCGATCTCGCCCGTGTGCGTGAAGATGCCCTGCCGCGCCACATGGACGCGCGCGCCATTGCGGCGCAGGTGCGGCGGATGCCACAGGCGGGGAGGGCGGGAGAAGGTCACAGTCGAGAGCGAAGACGAACGAACGCCCCGAATCGCGTGGGCGAGACGGGGCGTTCGTGACGGTTGCGCTAGAGAGCGGCGACCTGCTTGGCGAGGGCCGACTTGCGGTTCGCGGCCTGGTTCTTGTGGATGACGCCCTTGGAGACGGCCTTGTCGAGCTTGACCGACGCGGACGACAGCGCGGTCTGCGCCGCGGGCTTGTCGCCGGCGGCGATGGCCTCGCGCACCTTGCGGACGTGGGTCTTGAGCTCGGACTTCACGGCGACGTTGCGCAGGCGCGACTTCTCGTTGGTGCCGATGCGCTTGATCTTCGACTTGATGTTTGCCACAGCGTTCCTTTAAGCGATCAGGTGAAAAAGTTCTGGGTGCGGCGCGAGCAGGCGCGCTCACACACGAACGAACATCATATCAGCGATGGTGCTTCTTGAGCGACTGCGCCACCGTGTCAAACGTCGCACGGTCGAGGATCGCTCCCTCGCGGCGCACTGCTGCGGGGTCGATTCTCACGATTCGGTCGAGGCGCACCTCGCTGGGCCGCCCCCGAGAGTCCCACGGTCCGGCGCCGATGTCCAGCCAGAAGCGGCCGTGGCGCGCCTCGTCGGCGGCGTCGAGGTCGTGGTCCTTGCTCGTCAGCATCAGCCCCAGCAGCCAGCGCCCGTCCTTGCCGATGAGGAGCACGGGTCTGTCCTTGCCCTGGCGGTGGTCCTCCTCGAACGGCACCCAGGTCCACACCACCTCGCCCGGATCGGGCGTGCCGCCGTGCGTGGGCGAGTAGGTCACCCGGGGGCGGCCCGTGAAGTCGCCCGGATACCCGGCGGGGGCGGATGCTCGGGAACGGCCAGGGGCGGGAGCGGTGGCCCGCGCACGGGCGCGCGGCGACGGGGTCGTGCGGACCGCGTGGACGATCCTGCGAACGAGGGACCAGGGGCTCATCAGGCCGAGGCTAGCGGTCCGCTCCGGTCATCAGCGGACTGCGGGCAGGGACGATGCGCCGCGAACGGGAGCTCGGTGACGGGTATCGCGTGGCCGAAGAGGAAGCCCTGGCCCAGCGCCCAGCCGTGCTCCCTCGCGATGTCGCGCTGGGCCTCCGACTCGACGCCCTCGATGACGCCCGACATTCCCAGGCTGCGCGTCAGGGCCGCGACCGTGGTCGAGATGCGGTCGCCCGTGGACCGGTCGCCCAGGCGCAGCGTGAACTCGCGCGCGAGCTTGAGTCCCGAGACGGGGTTGAGGAGCACGGAACTGAGCGCCGAGTACCCCGTGCCGAAGTCGTCGATGATGAGCTCGACGCCCAACTGGCTGAGGCCGTCCAGGTCCGCTCGCGCGGCCTGCGTCGCGATGAGCATCCCCGACTCCGTGATCTCGAGCCCGAGGCGGCCGGGGTCGATGCCCGTGGACTCGAGTGCGTGGGTCACCACCCTGGTGAGGTCGGCCGAGCCGATCTGCCGGGTCGACACGTTGACGAAGATGCGGCCCGTGAACTCGGGGTGTGCGGCGATGAGCTCGCACGCCTCGTTGATGACGAACGCGCCCAGCGGAACCACGAGGTTTGCCTCTTCGCACACCTCGATGAACTCCTCCGGAAGCAGGAGGCCGCGACTCGGGTGCTGCCAGCGCACCAGCGCCTCGTACGCGACGGCCTCGTTCGTGTCGAGACGGACGATCGGCTGGTAGTGCACCACCAGTTCGCCCTCGCGGATCGCCGTCCTTAGCTCCGACTCGATCGACAGCTTGGACAGCGCGTGCGAGCGCAGCTCGGTGGAGAACACCTCGACGCGGGCCCTGCCGCGCTGCTTCGCGGTGTACATCGCGGTGTCGGCGTTGCGCAACAGGCTCTCCGCGGTGATGCCTGGCTCCGCGAGGGCCAGGCCGGCGCTGACCGTGGGCACCACCTCGTGACCGCCCACGGCGAACGGCACCTGAACGTCCGCCGCGATGACCGTGAGGAAGGCCTCCGCGGCGGCCTGCGTCGCGACCGACTCGAGGATCACCACGAACTCGTCGCCGCCCAGCCGTGCCACGGTGTCGCCCGGCCGGACCGCGCCGCGCACGCGGCTCGCGATCGCTTGGAGCAGCGTGTCGCCGGCCTCATGGCCGAGGGAGTCGTTGACGAGCTTGAAGTGATCGACGTCGAGGAAGATGCATGCGACGGTGTGTGCGTCGGCCCGGCGCGACTCGAGCGCCGCTTCAAGGCGCTCGAGAAGCAGAGTCCGGTTGGGTAGGCCGGTGAGGTGGTCGTAGAGGGCGCGCCGCTCGAGCAGGTCCTTGGCGCGGCGGATCTCGGTGACGTCCTCGACGTGGGCGAGGTAGCGCGCCGGTGCGGCCTCGGCGGGGGCGAGGGAGACCGTGAGACGCGTCCAGACGGTATCGCCGTTGCGGTGGATGAGGCGCGTTTGGGCCTGGAAGTAGGGCAGCTCGCCCGTGTCGAGCTGTCCGCGCAGCTCCTCGTCCCGCGCGACGTCGTCGGGGTGCGTGAGGTCGCGCAGGCGGAAGGTGCGCAGTCCCGCGGTGGTGCGTCCCACGATGCGTGCGAAAGCGCGGTTGGCGTCGAGCATCGCGCCCTCCGCGTCCATGACGATCATCCCGATGGGTGATCCGTCGAACGCGGGGCGGAACAGGTCGGACTGCGCCATGGTCGTCCCCTCGAGGGTGTCAGCCGGGCGCATCACTCACCCGGTCTGCCCTCTGTATCGGCAATCGGGGGCCGTGCATGAGGACCGAGCGCAGCGGCGGCACCCCTCGACTTCGTGGGAGAATGGCGCGCACCCTGCCGTCCGAACCGAGGAACCGTCATCACCGTGTCTGGAGATCCCCGCATCGAGCCTGCCTCGACGCAGCCCGCGCTGATTCGCAACTTCTGCATCATCGCGCACATCGACCACGGCAAGTCGACCCTCGCGGACCGCATGCTGGGCATCACCGGAGTCGTGTCGGAGAGGGCGGCGCGTGCGCAGTACCTCGACCGCATGGACATCGAGCGAGAGCGCGGCATCACCATCAAGTCGCAGGCGGTGCGCATGCCCTGGACGGTCGACGGCCAGCCCCATGCGCTCAACATGATCGACACGCCCGGCCACGTGGACTTCACGTACGAGGTCTCGCGCTCGCTCGCGGCCTGCGAGGGAGCGATCCTGCTGGTGGACGCGGCGCAGGGCATCGAGGCGCAGACTCTCGCGAACCTGTACCTCGCGTTGGAGAACGACCTCACGATCATTCCGGTGCTCAACAAGATCGACCTGCCGTCCGCGGACCCCGACCGCTACGCGGCGGAGCTCGCGCAGCTCATCGGCTGTGAGGTCGACGACGTGCTGCGCGTCTCGGGCAAGACCGGCGCGGGCGTTCCCGAACTCCTCGATCGCGTCGTGCGCGACATCCCCGCCCCGGTGGGCGACGCATCGGCCCCCACCCGCGCCATGATCTTCGACTCCGTGTACGACACGTATCGCGGCGTGGTGACCTACGTGCGCGTGGTGGACGGCGGCCTCAAGCCGCGCGAGAAGATCGCCATGATGTCGACGCTCGCGACGCACGACCTCCTCGAGATCGGCGTCATCAGCCCCGAGCCGGTCCCCACGAAGGGCCTCGGCGTGGGCGAGGTGGGCTACCTCATCACGGGCGTGAAGGACGTGCGCCAGTCCAAGGTGGGCGACACCGTGACGCTTGCGTCGCGTCGCGCGCAGGAGTCGCTCGGCGGCTACCGCGACCCCAGGCCGATGGTCTACTCGGGCCTGTTCCCGCTCGACGGCTCGGACTTTCCGATCCTGCGCGACGCGCTCGACAAGCTCCAGCTCAACGACGCCTCGCTCGTCTACGAGCCCGAGAGCTCCGTCGCCCTGGGCTTCGGCTTCCGCTGCGGCTACCTGGGCCTGCTCCACCTCGAGATCGTGCGCGACCGCCTCGAGCGCGAGTTCGGGCTCGACCTCATCTCGACCGCGCCCAACGTGGTCTACGAGGTCACGATGGAGGACGGCAAGGTCATTACCGTCACCAACCCCTCGGAATACCCCGGCGGCAAGATTCGCGAGGTGCGCGAGCCCGTGGTGAAGGCATCGATCCTGGTGCCGAGCGAGTTCATCGGCACGGTCATGGAACTGTGCCAGGAGCGTCGCGGCACGATGGGCACGATGAATTACCTGAGCGAGACGCGCGTCGAGATGCACTACACGCTGCCCCTCGCCGAGGTCGTATTCGACTTCTTCGATCAGCTCAAGTCCCGCACCCGCGGGTACGGGTCGCTCGACTACGAGCCCGCTGGCGACCAGGTCGCCGACCTCGTCAAGGTCGACATCCTGCTTCAGGGTGAGACCGTCGACGCGTTCAGCGCGGTGGTGCACAAGGACGCCGCATACGCGTACGGCCTGTCGATGGTGGGCAAGCTCAAGAACCTCATCGACCGCCAGCAGTTCGAGGTCCCCGTGCAGGCGGCAATTGGCTCCCGTGTGATCGCGCGCGAGACCATCCGCGCGATCCGCAAGGACGTCCTCGCGAAGTGCTACGGCGGCGACATCTCGCGCAAGCGCAAGCTGCTCGAGAAGCAGAAGGCCGGAAAGAAGCGCATGAAGAACATCGGCTCCGTCGAGGTGCCGCCCGAGGCGTTCATCGCCGCCCTGTCGACGTCCGACGACGGCTCGGACAAGGGCAAGAAGAAGTAGTGTGCCTCCGTCCCGCGCGACGGATCACCTCCTCACCAGCCATGATGAGCGTATGAGCAGCGCCTCAGGGGCGAGGGACTTCGGCGTCTACATCCACGTTCCCTTCTGCGCGGTCCGGTGCGGCTACTGCGACTTCAACACGTATGCGCCGGGCGAGGTCGAGGGCGCGACGCGCGAGGGCTACGTGACGGCGGCGCTCGCGGAGATGGCGCTCGCGCGGGAGACGATGCGCGGCGACGGTCGTCCCGCGCGCACCGTGTTCTTCGGCGGCGGCACGCCCACGATGCTCGACTCGGCCGCGCTCGTCGCGCTACTCGAGGGCGTGCGCGGCACGTGGGGGCTGAGCGCGGATGCCGAGGTCACCACCGAGGCCAACCCCGATTCCGTCACGCCCGAGTCGCTGCACGCGCTGGCGCGCGCGGGCTTCACGCGCGTGAGCCTGGGCATGCAGTCGGCCGTGCCACACGTGCTCGCCACGCTCGAGCGGACCCACCGTCCGGCCAACGTGGCGCGCGCGGTCGCCGCCGCGCGCGAGGCGGGCCTCAAGGTGAGCCTCGACCTCATCTACGGCACCCCTGGCGAGTCCCTGTCCGACTGGCGCGCGAGCCTCGAGGCCGTGCTCGAGCTCGAGCCCGACCACGTGAGCGCCTATGCGCTCGTGATCGAGCCGGGCACCCGCATGGGTGCGCAGCTGCGTCGCGGCGAGGTGGCCCCGACCGATCCCGACGTTCAGGCCGACATGTACGAGCTGGCCGACACGATGCTGAGCGCGGCGGGCTACGACTGGTACGAGGTCTCGAACTGGGCCCGCGAGCCCGCGGACCGCTGCCGGCATAACCTCGCCTACTGGCGGAGCCAGGACTGGTGGGGCATCGGGCCGGGCGCGCACTCCTATCTGGGTCCGCGCGTCCAGGGGGACGGGATCGCGGCGGGAGCAAGCCGCTGGTGGAACGTCAAGCATCCGCGCGCATATGCGGCGCGGCTCGCGGCGGGGGAGAGCCCCGCTGCCGAGACGGAGCCGCTCGCCGACGAGGACCTGCGGCTCGAGCAGGTGATGCTGCGCCTGCGGCTCTCGGAGGGGATTCCCGCGGCCCTGGTCGAGGGGCGTGCGGAGGCGATCGCGCGACTCATCGCCGACGGCGTGCTCGACGGCGGCGCCGCGGTGCGCGGCACGCTCCGGCTGACCCGCCGCGGGCGCTTGCTCGCGGATCTCGCGGTCCGCGCGCTCGCGTTCTAACCGCGCGAGAGGAGCGACGCGCCGGGCGGACGTGGGACTTCGCGGCGCGTCGGAAACACCCCTTCTGTGCCGCCTATCCTGGACACGAAGGAGCGGGACCGCAGGGGTCACCGGAACGCACATCAGCACTCAGGAACTCGCGCGGGTCAGCCCGCGCACGGCCGAGACCCGCGCGGTCCCACGGGGACGCATCGCGGGTCTCGATGCGTTGCGCGCGCTCGCGGTCGTGCTCGTGGTGGCGCACCACGTGTGGCCGTCGGCGCTGCCGGGCGGGTTCATCGGCGTCGACGTGTTCTTCGTGCTATCCGGCTTCCTCATCACGACGATCCTGGTGCGCGAGCGAACCGCCTCCGGACGCATCTCGCTGAGGCGATTCTGGATCCATCGCGCGCGCAGGCTCGTGCCCGCGCTCGCGGTCGTGGTGACCGTGAGCGTTGCCGCGGTCGCGGCGGCCCAGGCGGTCGCGCCGACGGGCGGCGACGATGCGGGCGGTGCCCCCTGGAGCGACCTGCTCGTGGGGGTGGGCGCTCAGATGACTGCCGCCGCGACGTTTACGAGCAACTGGCTGAGCGTCGCGGTCGGCCAGAGCTACGCGACGGCCGGGGCACCCGCGCTGCTGGGTAACCTCTGGTCTCTCGCCGTCGAGGAGCAGTTCTACGTGCTGTGGCCGCTGGTCGTCGCCGGCGCGCTCGCGGCGGGCGCGTCGCGCATCAGGGCGACCGCAGGTGCCGCGGCGCTTGCGCTGGCATCTGCGGGCGCGATGGCGCTGCTCTTTGTCGCCGACGCGGATCCCACGCGCGTCTACGTCGGAACCGACACGCACGCGTTCGGGCTGATGGCGGGCGCCGGGCTCGCGTTCTGGTGGTCCGGGCGCGACGGGGCCGCCTCCGCGTCCTCTCGGGGGCATCGGTCGGTGGGGGCGCGCGGTGCCCTCGCCGCGGGCGTGACCGGCGCGGCCGTCCTCGCCGTGCTCGCCCTGTGGCTGCCGTGGCAGTCTCCCGCGACCTACCGGGGCGGTCTCGTGATCGCGTCGCTCGCGACGGTCGCGATCATCAACGCCATGCTCCATGCGCCCGCGGTGGGACGCCGCGCGGACGTCGCCCCGCTGAGGTGGATCGGCGAGCGCTCGTACGGGATCTACCTGTGGCACTGGCCCGTGCTGGTGATCATGGTGACGATGCTCGACGGCGGCCGGGTGCGTGAGGCCTCCGGTGTGACCGCGGTGCTGGTGGTGGCGGTGACCGTGGGCGCCGCCGCGGCCTCGTATCGATGGCTGGAGATGCCCGTCAGACGGGCGGGCTTCCGCGCGTCCCTGCGCGCGCTGCTTGAGTGGCTGTACCCGGTGGCGGAGGACCCCGAGGCCGTGCGGGTCACCAGGCGTCGCCGCGCCGCCGCCTTTGGCGGAGCCGTCGCCGCGGTGCTCGCTCTCGCGGGCTCGGCCGTCGCCTCCGCACCCGAGCAGACCTCGCTCGAGCGACAGCTCGACTCCGGCGCGTTCGCGGCGGCAGGGGGGACGGCGGCTGGGCCGCAGGAGTCGTCGCCGTCGGCATCGTCACTCCCGGACGCGGCGCCTCAGGCGCCCGTCATCGCCGCGGTGCCGTCCGCGGTGCCGTCGATGCTGCCCACCGCCGCGCCCGCGGTGGAGGTGCGCGAGCCCGCCGTGCCGGACGGCAGGGACATCGTGATGATCGGCGACTCGGTGACGCTGGGCTCCGCCCCGGAGCTGGTCGAGGCGATGCCGGGGATCGCGGTCGAGGCCGAGGTCGGCAAGCAGTTCGGTGCCGGCGTCGACCGCGTCGAGCGACTCGCGCGCGCGGGCGACCTGCGCGACTACGTGGTCGTGGCGCTGGGCACCAATGGCGCGGTGCGGGACGAGGACGTCGAGAGGCTCGTGGCCGCGGCGGGTGACCGGCCGCTCGTGCTCGTCACCCCCTACGGCGACCGGCCGTGGATGCGCGGGGCCCAGGAGGCGCTGCGCCGCGCGGCCGAGCGACACCCGTCCGTGGTCATCGCCGACTGGCAGGTCGCGGTGAATCGAGACCCCGGCGTCGTGGGCAGCGACGGCATCCACCCGCGGCCCTCGGGAGTGGGCACGTTCGTCGCCGTGGTCGAGGACGCGTTGCTGCGCGCGTCGACGCTCTCCCCGTAGCCGTCCCGACAACGCGACGAGCCCCCCGCGCCGCGGAGGGCACGAGGGGCTCGTCGCGTGTCAGCGCTACTTGATGAAGGGGATCACCAGCGGGATGCGGTAGTACTCGCCGTTGTTGGCGCGCACCCCCGCGATGATCGACACCACGAGCGCGTAGATGCCGTAGGCCAGCATCGCGGGCCCGGTGAGTAGGAATCCGAACAGGAACGTCACGAGCCCGAGGACCACTCCGCCCACCATCACCACGAGCACGGTGAGCTGCAGGTTGAGGTTCATCTTGCCGTGGAAGTCGATGAGTGCGCTGCGCTCACGGTAGATGAGCCACATCACGAGCGGGACCACGAACGCGAGCGTGCCTGCGGACAGCACGATCGCGACGGCGGCGAGGATGTGGACCAGCATGGCGATGGTCCTGGCGTCGCGCTCGAGCATGGGAGCGGGGGCGACGTAGGCGGGCGGTGCGCCCGCGGGCTGAGCCGGCTGGGCCTGCGGCTGCGGCTGCGGTTCCGGCTGGGGCGAGGCGGTGTCGGTCGTGTCGTTCATGCCCCCAGGCTCCCAGAACGCGGCAGGGCCCCGCATCCGCCAGGAGGCGGAGCGGGGCCCTGATGTTCGTCGGGGTGAGACCCCTACTTGATGATGCGCCAGTTGAAGGGGTAGCGGTACTGCTCACCCTTGTTGGCGGCGATCGCCGCGAGGATGCCGAACACCAGGACGGCGATGCCCACGAGCGGCAGGATCACGAAGCCGATGATGGCGATCGTGGTGATCGCGCCGACGAAGGACGCGATCGCCATGAGGATCGACCAGTTGAGGGCCTCCTTGGCCTGGTCGTTGACGAACGCGCTGCGCTCGCGGAAGACCAGCCAGATGATCAGCGGCGGGATGAAGCCGAACAGGATCACGCCCGCGTGCGCGAGCGTGGCCCAGAGGCGCTCATCGCTCTGGCTCATCGGCTGCGGCGCGTAGGGCGGCTGGGGCGACTGCGGCGGGGGCGGCGGGTACTCGGTCATATCGGTCACGTCTCCTTCGATTGGTCGCCGGCTGCCACCGGCGGTGGGCGTGCATGCCCGACGGGCCGATGCTACCGAGACATCCCCGGTACGTCACGGGATACGGGCGAACAGTGCGTGATCACCGCGCGGCGGGACCCCCGCAGCCCTCGAGGGGGCGCGGGCGAGCCGCGCTAGGATTAGCACTCAACGAGTCCGAGTGCCAGTGCCAATCCGATCCCCAGGCGAGGAGAAAACGTGAGCGAGGAACGCCGTCACGCCGTGCTCCGTGCGATCGTCGAGGGCTACGTCGCGACCCACGAGCCGGTCGGGTCCAAGGCACTCGCCGAGACCCGCGCGCTCGGGGTGTCCTCCGCGACCATTCGCAATGACATGGCGATCCTCGAGGAGGAGGGCTTCATCGCGCAGCCCCACACCTCGGCCGGGCGCATCCCCACGGACAAGGGCTATCGCCTCTTCGTCGACCACCTTGCGGCGTCCGCGCTGCCCGAGGCGCACAAGCGCGCGATCGGCACGTTCCTCTCGGACGCCGTCGATCTCAACGATGTCGTCGAGCGTTCCGTGCGCCTGCTGAGCCAGCTCACGCGACAGGTCGCGGTGGTGCAGTACCCGTCGCTGCGCGAGTCCGCGGTGCGGCGCGTCGAGCTGGTGCGCCTGGGAGCCGAGCACGCCCTCGTCGTGGTGGTCTCCGCGGACGCGCGTGTGGACCAGCAGACCATTCCGCTGGGCGAGGCCACCCCCGACGAGGCCTTCGAACGCGCGGTGCGCGACATCAACGAGGCAGCGCAGGGCCGCACCGGCGCGGCCCTCGAGAAGGCGCTGGAGGCCTGGGCCGGCTCTCCCGGCCAGGTGCCGTGGGCGGCCGCGGTCGCGAGCATCGTGGTCACCGCCGCGCGCGGCGGAACGGTCGAGCGCGTGGTCTTCGCCGGCACGTCGAACCTGGCGCGCGCCGGGTCGGGACTCGAGGCCGACACGATCGCGCCCGTGCTCGACGCGCTCGAGGAACAAGTGGTGCTGTTGCGGCTGTTGCATGAGATGGCCGCAGGCGGAGACGATGTCTCGGTTCGGATCGGCGCGGAGACGCACCACGAGGCGCTGTCCCGCACGTCGATCGTGGCCGCGGCGTATGGCAGGGACGCGTCCTCCCTGGTGGGCGCGCTCGGGCCCACGCGCATGGACTACCCGGGGACGATGGCCGCCGTGCGCGCCGTCGCCCGTTACCTTTCGAGAGTGGTGGAGCTTTAGGTGAAGGATTACTACGGCGTGCTGGGTGTCCAGCGCAACGCGACCGAGTCCGAGATCAAGAAGGCGTACCGCAAGCTCGCCCGCGAACTGCACCCCGATGTGGCGGGGGCCGAGGGCGAGGAGCGCTTCAAGGAGGTCGCCGCCGCCTACGAGGTGCTGGGAAACGCGGACAAGCGTGCGCAGTACGACCGCGGCGTCGACCCGCGTGCGGCGTCGGGCTCCGCGGGAGGCGCGCAGGGGTTCGGCTTCGAGGACATCTTCGAGACGTTCTTCGGCGGCGGTGCCGGTCCCTTCGGCTCCGCGCAGCGCGGTCCCGCGTCGCGCACTCAGCGCGGCGGCGACACGCTCGTGCAGACCGAGGTCACGCTCGAGGAGGCCGTATTCGGCGTCACCCGCGAGATCCAGGTGGACCTTGCCGACGTGTGCGGGACGTGTCACGGATCGTGCTGCGCACCGGGCACCTCTCCCACCACGTGCCGCCAGTGCAACGGCTCGGGATCGGTCCAGCGCGTCGCGCGTTCGCTGCTCGGACAGGTGATGACCACCGCGCCCTGCCCCACGTGTGGCGGCTACGGCTCGACGATCGAGTCGCCGTGCACCGACTGCGCCGGCCAGGGACGCACGCACTCGCGTCACACCGTGAGCGTCGACATCCCGGCGGGTGTCGAGACCGGCACGCGCATCCGCATGTCGGGCGTGGGTGACGCCGGCGTCGCGGGCGGACAGAAGGGCGACCTCTACATCGAGATTCGCCAGCGCGCGCACCAGGCCTTCGAGCGCAGGGGGGACGACCTTCACTGCACGCTCGAGGTGCCGATGACCGCCGCGGCGCTCGGGACCGTGATGACGGTCGAGACGTTCGACGGGCCGCAGGAGGTCGACGTCCGTCCCGGCACCCACTCCGGCTCGACGGTGCGTCTCAAGGGCCTCGGCGTGGGCCGGCTGCAGCGGGCCGGACGCGGCGACCTCCACGTCCACCTCGACATCGTCACTCCGACCGATCTCACGGACGAGCAGGCCGACCTGCTGCGTCAGCTCGCCGCACTGCGCGGCGAGGAGATCCCCGAGGCCAGGCTCGCGCCCATCGGTGGCGGCGTGTTCTCGCGCCTCAGGGACGCCTTCATGGGCCGGGAGCGGTGACCGCACCCGTCTTTGTCGATCCGGGCGCGGCGACCGCGACCGCGGGCGACACGCTGCGCGTCGAGGGGGATGAGGCGCGCCACGCCGTGACGGTCCAGCGCCGCCGCGTGGGCGAGGCGGTCGACATCGTCGATGGCGCGGGCGTGCGCGCGAGCGGCGCGATCACCGCGACGGGCGACCGCTGGTTCGAGATCTTGGTCGCGCGCGTGACACGCGAGAGCGATCCCCGCGTGACGCTCGTCCAGGCGCTCGCCAAGGGCGGCAGGGACGAGCAGGCCGTCGAGGCGGCCGTCGAGTTGGGCGTCACCGGGGTGATCCCGTGGGCCTCGGACCGCGCAATCGTCCAGTGGCGCGGCCCCAAGGCCGACAAGGGGCGCGCAGCCTGGCAGGCGCTCGCGCTTGCGGCGGCCAAGCAGAGCAGGCGCGCCGTGGTGCCCGAGGTCTCCGGCGTGATGACCACGCGCGCCCTCGCGGCGGCGGTCGCCGACGCGGCGGCCGCGGGGACACGCGTGCTGGTGCTCCACGAGTCCGCGCGGCTGGGACTCGCCGCGCTCGACTGGGAGGATCGCGAGCAGCCCACCTGGGTGATCGTGGGGCCTGAGGGCGGAATCGCGGACTCCGAGCTCGAGGCGCTCGCCGCCGCGGGTGCGACCGCCGTGGTGCTGGGCCCGCACGTGCTGCGGGCCTCGTCGGCGGGACCCGCGGCTCTCGCCGCTCTCGCGGCGCTTCGTGGCCACTGGGCGGTCACTACGCTAGGGGGATGAGCACCACGGACTGCATCTTCTGCGCCATCATCGCGGGCGACATCCCGTCGGAGCGCGTCGCCGAGACCGACACTGTGGTCGCGTTCCGCGACATCTCCCCCCAGGCACCGGTTCACGTGCTGGTGGCGCCCAAGCATCACGTGCCCAACGTCGCCGCCGCGGCGCGCGAGATCCCCGAGGTGCTCGCGGAGATGGCGATCGTCGCGCAGCAGGTCGCCGACGCCGAATGCGGGGGCGAGTTCAGGTGGATCTTCAACACCGGCCCCTCGGCGGGCCAGACGGTGTTTCACGTCCACGGTCACGTCATGAACGGCGGCACCCTGGGGTGGAACGCGTGAGCGTCACGCGGGTGGTGGTGATCGACGACGCCGCGAGCATGCCCGAGCTGCTGGGCTCGGGCGACGGCGTGCTGCGCGAGGTCGAGCGCGCGTTCCCCGCGGTCGACATCCTCGTGAGGGGCAATCGCATCACGCTGACCGGCGAGGAGTCCGACGTCGACGCGGCCGCGACCGCCGTCGAGGAGCTGCGTGACGTGCTGGGGGCCGGCGTGCCGCTGACCCCGGACGTGGCGCGCGAGTCCGTGCGCATGCTGCGATCGACCCCGACCGCCGAGGCGCAGGGTGCGCCCGAGGAGCGTCCCGCCGGCGTCCTCAGCCGCTCGATCCTGTCCACGCGCGGACGCACGATCCGGCCCAAGACCCAGGGCCAGGCATCGTACGTTCACGCGATCGAGACGCACACGGTGACCTTCGGCATCGGCCCCGCCGGAACCGGCAAGACCTACCTCGCGATGGCCCAGGCCGTGGCCGCGCTGCAGGGCAAGCGGGTCAACCGCATCGTCCTCACGCGTCCCGCGGTCGAGGCGGGCGAGCGGCTCGGCTTCCTGCCCGGCTCGCTCAGCGAGAAGATCGACCCGTACCTGCGGCCGCTGTACGACGCGCTGCACGACATGGTCGACCCCGAGTCGATCCCCAAGCTCATGGAGGCGGGCACCATCGAGGTCGCGCCCCTCGCGTACATGCGTGGGCGCACGCTCAACGACGCGTTCGTGATCCTCGACGAGGCTCAGAACACCACGCGCGAGCAGATGAAGATGTTCCTCACGCGTCTCGGCTTCGGGACCACGATGGTGGTCACGGGCGACGTCACGCAGGTGGACCTGCCGGGCGGGACGCAGTCCGGGCTGAGGTCGGCCGCCGAGATCCTCAGCGGGGTCGAGGACATCGCGTTCTGCCACCTGGGCGCGCAGGACGTGGTGCGTCACCGACTCGTGAGCGACATCATCACCGCCTACGCCGAGAGCGACGAGAACAGGGCGCAGACGCCGCGCCCCACCGGCCAGCGCCGCCGGTTCGACCGGGAGGAGCGTCCATGATCGACGTCAACAACGAGACCGATGCCGAGGTCGACGAGGTCGAGTTCGCGGAGCTCGCCCGCTACGTCCTGGGACAGATGCACGTCGCCGACGGCGCCGAGCTCGCGATCCTCTTCGTGGACGAGGAGGCGATGACACAGCTGCACGTGCAGTGGATGGACGAGCCCGGCCCCACGGACGTGCTGAGCTTCCCGATGGACGAGCTGCGCCCCGGCACGCCCGACAACCCCACGCCTCCCGGCCTGCTCGGCGATATCGTGGTGTGCCCGAGCGTTGCGGCGCGGCAGGCGGCGGCGGCCGGCCACAGCGCCGAGGAGGAGATGCTGCTCCTCACCACGCACGGGATCCTTCACCTCTTGGGCTACGACCACGTCGAGCCCGAGGAGGAGAAGGAGATGTTCGCGCTGCAGCGCCATCTCTTGCTCACCTTCCTCGCGCGCCGATGAGCTCGTCCGCGGTCTCGCTGCTCGTGGCCGTCGCGGTCGCGGGGCTCGCGGGAGCCGCGGTGTTGCACGCGATCGTCGCCGCGTTTGAGCAGATCCCCTACGCCGACGAGCGCCGCATCGCGGCCCTGGTCCGCCCCGACGGCAGACCCACGCGTGCCGCGCGGCTCGCGGTGCTTCCGGATCATGCCGACAACGCCGCCTCGGTCGGCTACGCGATGCTCGAGTCTCTCGCGCTGGTCGCATGGACCGTGCTCGCCCTCGAGTTGGGCGACGTGCTCGGGTGGGACGGCTGGGCGACGCTCGCGCTCGCGGCGGGCGTGGCCGCGTTCCTCTCGGTCATCGTGGTGCGTGCCTGGCCTCGCGGCGTCGCCCGCAGCCATCCGGAGGCGGCCATCCGCGCGCTCGCGCCGGTGGGCTGGGCGATCGTGCGCCTCACGACCCCCATCCGCGCCGTGGTGCCCGCGCTGCAGATGCGCGAGCTGTCCGAGCCGGAGGACCTCGTCGAGCAGGCCGGTGATGCCCTCGAGGAGGAGGATGCGGAGCTGCTGCGCTCCGTCGTGGGGCTCGGCGACACGCTCACGCGCGAGGTGATGGTGCCGCGCACGGACATGATCACGATCGACGCCGGCACTCCCGCGCGCAAGGCGATGCTGCTGTTCATGAGGTCGGGTTTCTCGCGCGTGCCGGTCATCGGCGACGGGGTCGACGACACCGTGGGCGTGCTCTATCTCAAGGACGTGGTGCGCGCGACGTGGGACCACCCCGAGCGACTCGACGAACCGATCGACGCGCTCATGCGCGAGCCGGTCTTCGTGCCCGAGTCGGTGCCGGCCGATGACCTCCTGCGCCGCATGCAGGACGAGGTCTTCCACATGGCGGTGGTCGTGGACGAGTACGGCGGCGTCGCAGGACTGGTCACCATCGAGGATGCGCTCGAGGAGATCGTGGGCGAGATGGTCGACGAGCACGATCGGCTCGCGCCCGAGGTCGAGGACCTGGGGGACGGGCGCTATCGTGTGCCCGCGCGGTGCTCTCTCGACGAGCTCGCCGAACTCTTCGACGTCGAGATCGACGACGAGGACGTGGAGACCGTCGCGGGACTGCTCGCGAAGGCCTTGGGCAAGGTGCCCATCCCCGGGTCGCGCGCGAGCGTGCATGGGCTCGACCTGCTGGCCGAGCGTGCCGAGGGCCGCCGCCGGCGGCTCGTGTCGGTGGTGGTGACCCGCGTCGAGCCCGAGCCCGCCGCCGACGAGAATGTGACCGCGCCACGCAGGCGCGGACGGAAGGACGATGACCATGAGTGAGTTCCGATCGGGCTTTGTGGCCTTTGTGGGCCGGCCCAATGCGGGCAAGTCGACCCTGATGAACGCCCTGGTGGGCGAGAAGGTCGCCATCATGTCCTCGCGCCCTCAGACCACCCGGCGCGCGATTCGTGGCATCATTACCAGGGACGATTCCCAGGTGGTGGTCGTCGATACCCCGGGACTGCATCGTCCCCGCACGCTGTTGGGCGAGCGCCTCAACGACCTCGTGCGCGAGACCCTCGCCGAGGTCGACGTGATCGGCTTCTGCCTGCCCGCCGACGAGAAGGTGGGACCTGGCGACCAGTGGATCGCGCGCGAGCTGTCCGCCGCGCGGGCACCCGTCATCGCGATCGTCACCAAGGTGGACAAGGTCGCGCGGGAGCGCGTCGCGCAGCACCTCATGGACGTCCAGCAGCTGGGGGAGTGGGCCGAGATCGTGCCCGTGAGCTCGATCAAGGACATCCAGATCGACACGCTGCTCGACCTGATCGTCGGGTACCTGCCCGAGGGGCCCGCCCTCTACCCGGACGGCGAGCTGACCGACGAGCCCGAGGAGATGCGGATCGCGGAGCTCATCCGCGAGGCGGCGCTCGAGGGCGTGCGGGACGAGCTTCCTCACTCGCTCGCCGTGGTGATCGAGGAGATGGTCGAACCCGACTCCGAGGATGCCCACCGCGAGGTGCTCGAGATCCGCGCCCACGTCTTCGTGGAGCGGGACTCGCAGAAGGGCATCATCATCGGCAAGGGCGGGTCGCGGCTCAAGGAGGTCGGAGCGACGTCGCGAGCCGGCATCGAGCGGCTGCTGGGGCGCAAGGTGTTCCTCGACCTGCACGTCAAGGTCGCCAAGGACTGGCAGCGCGACCCCAAGCAGCTGGGTCGGCTGGGGTTCTAGCCGCTCGCCGGATGCGGGTGCTGAGTTCGGGGGCCCGAAACGCGGGCGAATTCCGGTTGCGCCCGCGAATGCGGCGTGCGCAGCCCGAAACGCGGGCGAATCCACGAGTCGCCCGCGTCACAGGAGGTGCTGATCCCGGACGATGCCGTGGTCGCCGTGGTCGTGCGGGGCACCGCGGCGGTCGGGAAGTCCAGTTTGCCGCGCGGCGCGGGGCGTCGGCTATGGTGGTCGCATGCGTGCACCCTCGCTGCTTACGTGCCGCGACGAGGCCTAGGCCAGGCCGGTCCCTCGTCGCGGAGGTTGGTGTGCCGGCCCCCAGCCATAGACCACAGCCACGCAGCAAGGAATCCCCATGAGCCACTACACCGGCGGCGACCAGCGTCGCTCCGCGATGCCCATCCGCAAGTACGTTCCGTTCCACGAGCAGATCGAGGTCGATCTGCCGGACCGCACCTGGCCTAGCGCCCGCATCGAGAAGGCACCGCGGTGGTGCGCGGTGGACCTGCGCGACGGCAACCAGGCGCTCATCGAGCCCATGAACGCCGAGCGCAAGATGCGCCTCTTCGAGCTCCTGGTCCGCATGGGCTACAAGGAGATCGAGGTCGGTTTCCCCAGCGCAAGCCAGACCGACTTCGACTTCGTGCGCGCCCTCATCGAGGAGGACCGCATCCCCGAGGACGTCACCATCCAGGTGCTCACCCAGGCCCGTGAGCACCTGATCGAGCGCACGTATGAGTCGCTGCGGGGGGCCAAGCAGGCGATCGTGCACCTCTACAACTCGACGTCGATCCTCCAGCGCGAGGTGGTGTTCCGCGCCAATGAGGACGAGATCCTCGACATCGCGACCCACGGCGCCATGCTCTGCCAGAAGTTCGAGGAGACCATCCCGGACACGAGGGTGTTCTACGAGTACAGCCCCGAGTCCTACACGGGCACCGAGCTCGCGTACGCGCTGCGCGTGTGCAACGCGGTGCTCGACGTATGGAAGCCCACGCCGGACCGCAAGGTGATCATCAACCTGCCCGCGACCGTCGAGATGGCGACCCCCAACGTGTACGCCGATTCGATCGAGTGGATGAGCAGGAACCTCGACTATCGCGACTCCGTGGTGCTGAGCCTGCACCCGCACAACGACCGCGGCACCGCGATCGCGGCCGCCGAGCTGGGCTACATGGCCGGCGCGGACCGCATCGAGGGGTGCCTGTTCGGCAACGGCGAGCGCACCGGCAACGTCGACCTGGTGACGCTGGGGATGAACCTTTTCAGCCAGGGAATCGACCCCGAAATCGACTTCTCTGACATCGACGAGATCCGCCGCACGGTCGAGTACTGCAACCAGATCGACGTCCACCCACGCCACCCTTGGGGCGGCGACCTGGTCTTCACCGCATTTTCGGGATCGCATCAGGACGCGATCAAGAAGGGCCTCGAGGCCATGGAGGCGAAGGCCGAGCGCCAGGGCGTGAGCGTCGACGACCTCGTGTGGGCCGTGCCGTACCTGCCGATCGATCCGCGCGACGTGGGGCGCTCGTACGAGGCGGTCATCCGGGTCAACTCGCAGTCCGGCAAGGGCGGAGTCGCGTACCTGCTCAAGACGGAGCGTCATCTCGACCTTCCCCGCAGGCTGCAGATCGAGTTCTCGCGCGTGGTCCAGCGAGAGGCCGATGCCACGGGCGCCGAGATGACGGCGGAGCACCTCTGGCGCATCTTCGAGGACGAGTACCTGCCGTCGCCTGACCCCGCGCGCGCGTGGGGCCGCTTCGCGCTCGTCGGGACGCGCGCGACATCGTCCGATGCCGGACCCGACACGCTGGCCGCCGACATCACCGACTCCGGTACGAGCGTCACGGTGGAGGGCTCCGGCAACGGCCCGGTCGCCGCGTTCGTGGCCGCGCTCGGCACCAGGGGAGTGCGCGTCGAGGTGCTCGACTATCACGAGCACGCGATGAGCGGTGGCGGCGATGCGATCGCCGCCGCGTACGTCGAGTGCCAGATCGGCGACCAGATCCTGTGGGGCGTGGGGATCGACGCATCGATCACCACCGCGACTCTCAAGGCGATCATCTCCGCGGTCAACCGCGAGGGTCGCTGAGCCGCGGCCGCGCTCGGTCAGGAGGAAATCGACACGCCGACGTGCGTCTTCGCGCTTACACCCTTCCCGTGGCCCTCGCGTCCACCTTGATGGTCTCGGCCTGCATCGGTCCGGCCGGCGCCGACGGGTTCCAGGGCTTGCATGGCATCCAGGGCCCCGTCGGCCCGGCGGACCCCATCGGCGCGACGGGTCCGCAGGGTCCCGCAGGTCCGCAGGGGTCCGCAGGAACGGTCGAGTGGCTGGGGTACCGGACGGGAGAGGTCGCGTCCGGTCGTGGGGCGGACTGCATGCTCGGTGAGATCCTGCTGACCGCGAGCACCGTGGACAATCGCCTCCCCGCGAACGGTCAGTTTCTTCCGATCCAGCAGTTCACGGCGCTGTTCAGCCTGTACGGCACGCGCTACGGAGGCGACGGCATCACCACCTTCGCCCTGCCGGACCTGCGTCCGCTGACGCCGGACTACATGGCGTACTCCGTGTGCATGGCTGGCGTCTACGCTGCCCGCGACTAGTCACACCGACGTCATCCCCCTGACCAGGGAGCTCGCGGCGGCTGATCGGCCGCGCCGCGGGGCTCGGCCCCGACCTCGGGCGCGCCCCGCGAGGTGCTCAGTGCCCGAATCGACGGATTTTGGGCACTGAGCACCTCGCAGGGCGCAGCGGCAGGCCGAGTGCGCTGAAGCGCAGGCCGGGGGCGCTCGGACGGCGTCGCGCCTGCGGCCTCGCCACCCTCGCCCGGGGGACAATGGCGGCGTGCCTCTCTACCGTGACGATGCGATCGTCCTCCGCACCCACAAGCTGGGGGAGGCCGATCGCATCGTCACGATGCTCACGCGACGTCACGGCAAGGTACGCGCCGTCGCCAAGGGCGTGCGCCGGACCTCGAGCAGGATCGGCTCGCGCATGGAGCCCTTCATGCTGGTCGACGTGCAGTTGTACGAGGGACGCAACCTCGACATCGTGAGCCAGGTCGAGACCCGCGAGCCCTATGCGCGCAGGATCGCCGAGGACTACGCGAAGTTCACGGCGGCCACCGCGATGGTCGAGA
The DNA here is from genome assembly GCF_039545075.1 of Demequina sediminis. Lineage (NCBI taxonomy): Bacteria > Bacillati > Actinomycetota > Actinomycetes > Micrococcales > Demequinaceae > Demequina > Demequina sediminis. The sequence continues at coordinate 22,053 of NZ_BAABRR010000001.1, forward strand.
CCGCCGACAAGCTGGTCGACCACGAGCGCGAACCCGCCTGGGATCACTACCGCCTCCTGCATGGCGCGCTGGGGTCGCTCAGCCGGGGCGAGCACGACGCTGGCATGGTGCTCGACGCCTTCCTGCTGAGGTCGCTCTCGCTCGCGGGCTACGAGCCGAGCTTCACCGACTGCGCGAGCTGCGGCAGGCCCGGTCCGCACCGCGCCTTCGTGGTGGGCGGCGGAGGCGCCGTGTGCGAGTCGTGCAGGCCTCCCGGCGCCGCGGCTCCCGCCCCCGAGACCTTCTCCCTGCTCGAGGCGTTGCTCGCCGGGGATTGGCGCACGGCGGATGCCTCGGAGGCGCGCCACCGCCGCGACGCCGCGGGCCTCATCGCCGCGTATACCCAGTTCCACCTCGAGCGCAAGGTACGCAGCCTGGGGCACGTCGACCGGTCCTGACGGCGCTCCCTGCCCCGGCATCGTCCGCCGCTAGGCTGGCGGTTGTGAGCCCCGAGCGACCCACCCCCCATCCGTCAGGCGCGACGCCGCCCGACCTCCCGCGCGAGGCCGTGCCGCGCCACGTCGCGGTCGTCATGGACGGCAATGGCCGGTGGGCCAAGGAGCGTGGATTGCCGCGCACCGCCGGTCACGAGCGTGGCGAGGCCGCGCTGCTCGACGTGGTTGCCGGCGCGATCGAGGCCGGCGTGACCCACCTCAGCGCGTACGCGTTCAGCACCGAAAACTGGAAGCGCAGCCCCGACGAGGTCCGCTTCCTCATGGGCTTCAATCGCGACGTCATCCGGCGCCGGCGCGACGAGATGCACAGCTGGGGCGTGCGCGTGCGCTGGGCGGGTCGCCGTCCGCGGCTGTGGAAGTCCGTGGTGAACGAGCTCGAACGCGCGGAGGAGCTCACGCGCGACAACGACGTCCTCACCCTCACGATGTGCGTGAACTACGGCGGCCGAGCGGAGATCGCCGATGCCGCCAAGGCGATCGCGCTCAAGGTCGCGGCGGGGGAGCTGGACCCGTCGAAGGTGACGGAGAAGACGCTCGCGGCCCACCTCGACGAGCCCGACATGCCGGACGTCGACCTGTTCTGGCGGTCGAGCGGAGAGCAGCGCAGCTCGAACTTCCTGCCCTGGCAGGCCGCCTATGCCGAGTACGTCTTCAGCGACGTGCTGTGGCCCGACGTCAACCGCACGCACCTGTGGGCCGCGATCGACGAGTACGCGCGGCGCAACCGCCGCTTCGGGGCCGCCTAAGCGTCGGAGGGCGTGGTCGCGGACGATGCCGTCGCCGGGTGCGCGGGCGCGGCACGCCTACGCCATCGTGACAGCCCCCAGCCGGCCGTGATCAAGGCGACGATCGCAGCGGCGAGCAACCAGGGGGACGTCGCCCACGCCTCCCACAGCGACAACGCGATGAGCGTGTAGATCGTGGCCCAGATGAGGCTGCCGGGAATCAGCGCGAGTGTGTAGAGGTCAAAGCGCATGCGGGTGTAGCCCGCGGTGGCGTTGACCATGGTTTGGAAGCCCACGGTGAGGAAGGACATCGGGATCGCAAGCCAGCCCCAGCGCTCGATGAAGGAGCGCGCGCGTTCCGTCCCCGGCCCCGCCAGTCGTTGCGCGAGGCGTGCCCGACGCCCGTCGCCGGCCTGTGTCCTGCCCGCCACGGCATCGGCCCCCGTGCGCGCCCATCGCGCGATCCAGTAGGTGCCCTGGGTGCGCAGGAACACCACGCAGAACAGGAAGAGCGACAGCCACCACCAGGGGCCGTCGGCGACGAAGGCCGGAACGCCGGGCATCAGCCGCGGTCGCGCGCGGCGCACGCGGGGCACACGCCGGTGAGTTCGATCGTGTGGCTGATCTCGGCGTAGCCATGCTCCGTCGCGATCGCGGCGGCGTAACTCTCGAAGGACGGCACGTCGATCTCGACCGCGCGTCCGCACACGCGGCAGCGGAGGTGATGGTGGTGCTCCTCGCCCGCCTCGCATCGGCGATAGAGGGTCTCGCCCGACTCAGACACGACCGAGTCGACCTCGCCCGCATCCGCGAGGGCGGTCAGCGCGCGGTACACCGTCGCGAGGCCCACGGTCGAGCCCTCCGAGCGCAGGTGCTCGTGCCACGACTGCGCGGAACGGAAGTCGCGGGTGTCGAGCGCGTCGAGGATCTCGCGGCGTTGGCGGGTCATGCGGGTCGCGGTCATGCGCGTACCCTCTCACGCGCGGCGGTGACCGCGGCAACGATCACGTAGAGCGCGACGCCGAGGACCACGATGAGTGCGCCCGGCTGGAGGTTGTGGAACAGCGTGATCCAGATGCCGGTGACCGTGAGCACCGCGCCGAGCCCCATGGCCACGTGCATGGTGCGCGCGAAGGACCGCGTCATTAGCTGAGCGATCGCCACGGGCACGATCATCAGCGCGCTCACCAGGAGCACGCCCACCACGCGCATCGCGACCGTGATGGTGATCGCGGCCAGGACGGCGACCACCATGTTGAGGACCGCGACGGGCAGACCCGTCGAGCGCGCGAACTCTTGGTCGTGGGTGACCGCGAACAGCGACGAGCGCAGCCCGAGCCCGATGATCAGGATGAGCGCGGCGAGCGCGACGCTCACCCACACGTCTCCCCAGGTCACCGTCGAGATCGAGCCGAAGAGGTAGCCCAGCAGGTTCGCGTTCGAGCCGCCCGCGAGGCCGATGAGCAGCACGCCTCCCGCGATTCCGCCGTAGAACAGGATCGCCATCACGACGTCCGCCGCGGTGCCGCGCGCGCGCATGCGCTCGATCACGACCGCCCCGGCGATCGCGAAGACCACGGCGCCGGGGATCGCGAGGGCGTCGCGCTGCGCGAGCCCGGCGGCGGAACCCGCGAGCCAGCCCGCGGCCACTCCGGCGAGCGCGACGTGGCCGATGCCGTCGCCCAGCAGCGCCATGCGGCGCTGCACGAGGTAGGTGCCCATGACGGGCGCGGCGAGTCCCACGAGCAGGCCGACGAGCAGCATGCGCTGCACCAGGGGATCGGTGAGCAGGGTCATGGCCCCTCCAGTCCCAGCGCGCCGCCGGTGGGCTGCGCGCCCTCGTGGGCGTGTTCGTGCTCGTGGCCAGGCAGCGCGTGGACACCCAGGTCCTTGGGCGGAGCGCCCACGTACGTGACGCAGCCCTGCTCGAGCACCACGGCGTGATCGATGTGGCGCGCGATCGAGCCGAGCTCGTGCAGGACCACCACGACCGCCACGCCGTCGTGCTTGAGGTGGCCGAGCGTGTGGGCGAAGGAGACCTGCGACTGCAGGTCCACCCCCGCCATCGGCTCATCGAGGATCAAGAGGTCCGGGCGGCGCACGAGCGCGCGCGCGATGAGCACGCGCTGCTGCTGCCCTCCCGAGAGCCGCAACACGTCGCGCCGGGCGAGGTCCTCGATCGCGACCGACCGTAGCGCGTCGATCGCGCGTCGCTTGGCGTCGCGCGGCGGGATCAGGCCGCGCAGGCCTCCGGCCGCCCCACGTCCGTCCTCGCGGCTGCCCAGCAGCCCCGACATCACGACCTCGAGAGCCGTGGCGGACACGCCGCCACCGGCGCCGATGCGTTGCGGCACGTAGCCGAGTCGCGCGCGCGCCGCGGGCGTCGAGGGGGAGCCGAAGAGCGAGACGGAGCCGCCCGCGAGCGGCACCGCGCCCACCATGGCACGCACGAAGGTCGACTTGCCCGAGCCGTTGCCGCCCATGAGCGCGACGACCTCGCCCGCGGAGACCTCGAGGTCGACGCCATGCAGGATCTCGGTGGTCCCGAGCACGACTCGAACGCCGCTGGCGACCAGCGGCGTTCGAGTGCGATCGAGATCAGGCGCAGCCAAGCGCGCCCCGGATTTCCTCGAGGTTGCGGGTCATGGTCGAAGCGTAGTCCTCGCCGTCGGCCACGGTCTCAACCGGGCTCAGCACCGCGGTGGCGACCCCGGCATCGTTCGCGAGCGACTCGGCGACAGAGGCGGAGACGGTGTCCTCGGTGAAGATCACCGTCGCGCCGGTGTCGGCCACCCGCTCCTTGATCTCGAGCAGACGCGCGGGGGAGGGCTCGGACTCGGGGTCGAGGCCCGCGAAACCCTCCTGGTGAATGCCGTAGCGCTCCGTGAGGTAGCCGAAGGCCTCGTGCGCCACGAAGATGGTGTCGCGCTCGCACTGCGCGAGGCCGGTCGCGTAGGCCTCGTCGATGCCGGTGAGCGTCTCCGTCAGGGAGGCGGCGTTGGCCGCGTAGGAGTCGGCGTTGTCGGGGTCGAGTTCCGAGAGCTCGGCGGCGACGGAGTCGGCGTAGGCCGCGAGCAGCGTGGGGTCGAGCCAGAAGTGGGGGTCCGACGTGCCGTGCTCGTGCTCGTCCTCGGCGTCGTGGGCCTCACCCTCCTCTTCGGCGTGCTCCTCGGCGTCGTGGAGCTCCACGACCGCGGCGGCGTCGAGGGAACGCACCCCGGTGCTGTCGATCGCGTCGTCGACGGCGGGCTGGAAGTCGCTCAGGAAGAGCACCAGGTCCGCACCCTGCATCTCTCGCACCGAGGCGGGAGAGAGCTCGAGGTCGTGGGCGTCGACGCCGGGCTGCGCGAGCGCCACCACGGTGGTGTCCGCGCCCGCGACGCCGCGCGCGACGTACTCAAGCGGGTAGAAGGCCGCCGCGACCGTGAGGCCGTCGGCGGGAGCGGACGATGCGCTGGCCCCGGTCTCGGCGGGGGCCGAGCAGGCGGCAAGGGTGAGCGTCGTCGCCGCGGCGGCGGCGACGAGCAGCGAGGGTCGCAGAGTCGAGGTCATGGTGCCAGCCTAGCGTGACTGATAATCATTGTCAATAAGGACCAATGTCCCGTCCGTCGGCTCGCGACGCCCCGCAAGCGCCGTGCCGTCGTCGGGGGTCTGGAGCCCAGCATCGTCCCTCAGTGCGCGCCTATAGACTGACCCGAGCAATCCGACCCCCCGCAAGGAGCACCACGTGGCCGTTACCAGCCGTCTCGACAACGTCATCTCGCTCGCGAAGCGCCGTGGCTTCGTGTTCCCCTGCGGCGAGATCTACGGAGGCACCCGTTCCGCATGGGACTACGGGCCGCTCGGCGTGGAGCTCAAGGAGAACATCAAGCGCCAGTGGTGGCGGTCGATGGTCACCAGCCGTGACGACATCGTGGGGCTCGACTCGTCGGTGATCCTGCCCCCGCAGGTGTGGGAGGCCTCCGGCCACATCGCGGCCTTCGTTGACCCACTCGTCGAGTGCCTCAGTTGCCACAAGCGCTACCGCGAGGACCACCTGCTCGAGGAGTTCGAGGAGAAGAAGGGGCGCGCTCCCGAGGGTGGCCTGGCCGAGATCGCATGCGCCGCATGCGGCACCCGCGGCCAGTGGACCGAGCCCAAGATGTTCAACGGTCTCCTGCGCACCTACCTGGGCGCGGCTCAGGACGAGTCCGGCCTGCACTACCTGCGCCCCGAGACCGCGCAGGGCATCTTCGTGAACTTCGAGAACGTCATGCGTACGTCGCGCCAGAAGCCCCCGTTCGGCATCGCGCAGGTGGGCAAGTCCTTCCGCAACGAGATCACGCCGGGCAACTTCATCTTCCGCACGCGCGAGTTCGAGCAGATGGAGATGGAGTTCTTCGTGGTGCCTGGCACCGACGAGGAGTGGCACCAGCACTGGATCGACACCCGCAAGGCCTGGTACGAGGACCTGGGCATCGCGGCGGACAACCTGCGCCTCTACGAGCACCCGCTCGAGAAGCTGTCGCACTACTCCAAGGGCACCACCGACATCGAGTACCGGTTCGGCTTCCAGGGCTCGGAGTGGGGAGAGCTCGAGGGCATCGCCAACCGCACGGACTTCGACCTCACGACCCACGCGAAGCACTCGGGCAAGGACCTCAGCTACCTTGACCCCGCGACCAACGAGCGGTTCGTGCCGTACGTCATCGAGCCCGCGGCGGGCCTCTCGCGCTCGCTCATGGCCTTCCTGGTCGAGGCCTACACCGAGGAGGAGGTGGCCACCGCGAAGGGGGGCACCGAGTCCCGCACGGTGCTGCGCCTCGACCACCGCCTCGCCCCCATCAAGGCCGCGGTGCTGCCGCTGTCGAAGTCCGCTGACCTGGTCCCGACCGCCGAGGCGCTCGCGAAGGAACTGCGTGGCGCGTGGAACATCGACGTCGACGTCACCCAGTCGATCGGCAAGCGCTACCGCCGTCAGGACGAGGTGGGCACGCCGTTCTGCATCACGATCGACTTCGACACGCTCGACGACCAGGCGGTGACCATCCGCGACCGCGACACGATGCAGCAGGAGCGCGTGGCGCTCGCTCAGGTCCAGGGCTATCTCGCGCAGCGCCTGATCGGCGCGTAGGCAGGGCATGGGAGCCGGTCACTCTCACGCCGAGACCCGGCCGCGCGCGACGCCGGGCGCCACGCGCGTCCTGTGGGCGCTCGTGATAGGCGTGCTCGGCGGCGTGCTCGTGGGCGCCATGGTGACGTGGCCGTCGAGTTGGGACATGCTCGGCTCTCAGCAGTTTCTCTACGAGGACGCGCGCCGGCTCGACGCCGAGGTCGTGTCCTTCGACGAGTCCACGGGCGAGTCCGTGGTGCGTGTCACGACCCCGGGCGCCGAGGGCGAGAGGGAGATGGCGCCCACGGGCGTGGGCTCGCTGGTGCTCGAACCCGGCGACCAGGTGCGCGTGGTCGAGCTCGACGAGGGGCCGCTCGTGTTCTCGGACTTCGAGCGCGGGACGCCCATTCTCGCCCTCCTCATCGTCTACGTGGTGCTCGTCATCGCGGTCGCCTGGTGGCGCGGGCTGGGCGCCCTGCTGGGCCTGGCCGCGGCGTTCGGGATCGTCGCGTTCTACACCGTGCCCGCGCTGCTCGACGGCGCGAGCCCGCCCCTCGTGGGCCTGGTCACGGCGGCCGGCGCGCTCTTCGTGCTGCTCTATGTCGCCCATGGGCCCAACGCGCGCACGACCACGGCGTACCTGGGCACCATCGCGGGTCTCGCGGTGACGGCGGCGCTCGGCACGTGGGCGGTGACCGCGGCCAAGATCCCCGGCGTGCCGTCCGAGGCGGAGATCAACATCGCGTTCGTCGAGGGGAGGCTGTCGCTCCAGGGGCTCGCGCTGTGCGGCCTCATGATCGCGGGACTGGGCGTGCTCAACGACGTCACCATCACGCAGGCCTCGGCGGTGTGGGAGCTGGGCGCGGCACGGCCCGACCTGGGTCCGTGGCAGCTCTTCTCGCGCGGCATGAGGATTGGCCGCGACCACATCGCGTCGACCGTCTACACGATCGCCTTCGCGTACGTGGGAGCCTCGCTGCCGCTCATCATGCTGGTCGCGGTCTACGACAATCCGCTGTCGGGCGCCATCACGTCCTCCGAGATCGCCGGCGAGGTGGTGCGCACCCTGGTCGGGTCGATCGGCCTCGTGCTCGCGGTGCCGCTGACGACCGCGATCGGCGCGCTGATCGTGGGACTGGCGGGGGAGAAGCGGGACGACATCGAGCCTGGTGCGCCTGGCGATGTGGATCCCGAGAGGGACGATGCCGCGGCCGGGGTCGCCGCGCGCGACGCCTCCGCGCCGCATGAGGCGGGCGACGGCACGGGATCTCCCGCGCGGGATTCGTGACTGTTTTTCCCTCATTGTGCGGATTTGCTTGACGCGGGGCCCGCGGCACTCCACTCTGGTCCTGACGGGCATTCCGGGGGGCGCGGCCAGTGTTTCCGAGGGGGAGGCCGGGTGCCGTCCCCGCACATACGTTGCGGCAGCGCGCTGGTTCGCTGCGCCGTGACGCCTCGCGCCCGGGCTATCCCTCAGCGGCCCGGGCGCGAGTGTGCCCGACGTCAGTGAGGCTGTGGCGAGACCGCCGCGGAACCGGGGCGCCCACCCGGCCACGGCATCGTCCCGCGGGGCACCCCACGACGCCTGAGACAATGGATGCCATGACCCCCGCGACTCGTGTCCTGCAGCCGCTGCGCCTTGGCCCGCTCGAGGTCGACACTCCCGTGGTGCTCGCCCCGATGGCCGGCATCACCAACGCCGCGTTCCGGCGACTGTGCCGCGAGCACGGCGGCGGTCTGTACGTGGCCGAGATGGTGACCTCGCGCGCGCTCGTCGAGCGCACCCCCGAGTCGCTGCGCATCATCGCTCACGACCCCGACGAGACGCCCCGGTCGGTGCAGGTCTACGGGGTGGACCCGGCGACGGTCGGCGCTGCGGTGCGCATGATCTGCGAGGAGGACCGCGCGGATCACATCGACATGAATTTTGGCTGCCCGGTGCCCAAGGTGACGCGCAAGGGTGGCGGCGCGGTGCTGCCGTGGAAGCGGGACCTCTTCAAGGAGATCGTGCGTGCCGCGGTGCGCGAGGCCTCGCGCTTCGACATCCCCGTCACCGTCAAGATGCGCAAGGGGGTCGACGACGACCACCTCACGTACCTCGACGCGGGACGCACCGCGGAGAAGGAGGGCGTCGCGGCCGTGGCGCTGCACGCGCGCACCGCGGCGGAGTACTACTCGGGGACCGCGGACTGGGACGCGATCGCACGGCTCAAGGAGGCCGTCACGAGCATCCCCGTGCTGGGCAACGGGGACATCTGGCAGGCCGAGGACGCGGTGCGCATGGTCGAGCAGACCGGGTGTGACGGCGTGGTCGTGGGACGCGGCTGCATGGGGCGCCCGTGGCTGTTTGCCGATCTGCAGGCTGCGTTCGAGGGACGGCCCGAGCGGGTGCGGCCGGGGCTGCGCGTGGTCGCGGACACGATCTACCGCCACGGCGAGCTCATGGTGACGCACTTCGGCGCCGACGAGAACAAGGCGATGCGCGAGATCCGCAAGCACATGTCCTGGTATCTCAAGGGTTACCCGGTCGGAGGAGAGGTGCGCCGCGCCTTGGGACTGGTCGAGACGCTCGCCGAGCTGCGCGGGCTGCTCGACTCGCTCGCGCTCGACACCGGGTATCCGGGCGAGGAGGCCGAGGGTCCGCGCGGCCGGCAGGGCTCGCCGCGCGTGCCCGCGTGTCCCGACGGATGGCTCGACACGCAGGACATCACTCCGGACCTCGAGGCCAGGCTGCGGGAGGCGGAGCTCAGCGTCTCGGGCGGGTAGGGGGTAGCGCGGGTAGGGGGTAGCGCGGGTAGGTCAGGTGGCGCGGGTGGCGGTTCCTGCTGTCGCACGCGCACGTTAGCGTGGACGCATGAGCCGCATCCGCGCGTACCTGGCCGCCTCGCTCGACGGATTCGTCGCGGGACCTCATGACGAACTCGCGTGGCTCGAGGGTCGCGCTCCGGACGCGCCGCCGTTCGCCGTCGCGCCGTGGCGCGACACGAGCGACGAGGGCGTGCTCGAGTTCAGCGCCTTCCTCACGGGGGTCGGGTGCATCCTCATGGGCAGGCGGACGTATGACATCGTCGAGGGCTTCCCGGAGTGGCCGTACGGCGACGTGCCGATGCGCATCGCGACGCACCGGCCGCTCGACGCGCCCCACGCATGGGTCGAGCCGATCGAGGGCGACATCGCCGACCTCATCGCGCGCGCGAGCGAGGTTGCGGGGGAGGGCGATGTCTATGTCGACGGGGCCGCGCTGGTGCGCGAGACGCTCGAGGCGGGGCTGCTCGATCATCTGGTGCTGACGCTCGTGCCCACGGTACTGGGGGACGGGATTTCGCTCTTCGGGGGGCTGACGGTGCCGGCCGAGATGACGGTCGAGCGGGTTGCGCGCTACGGCGACGGGCTGGTGCAGCTCCACCTCAGGCCGCGCGCCGACTAACCCGCGGAGGGAGGCAGGGGCAGGGAGGTGGCCGGCGTCGCCGCTAGAGTCGGAGTGTGAGCGCCCTTCCCGACGGCTATGCCGCATCCGATGTGGAGCGCTACGTGCAGGAGCCTCCCAAGCAGGCGCAACGCACGCCGTTCGAACGCGACCGCGCGCGCATCGTTCATGCGAGTGCGCTGCGCAGGCTCGGTGCCAAGACGCAGGTGCTGGGCGCGGGCACGGGCGACTTCGTTCGGACGCGTCTCACGCACACGCTCGAGGTGGCCCAGGTGGGGCGGAGCCTCGGCAAGATCCTGGGCTGCGACCCCGACGTGGTCGACGCCGCGTGCCTCGCCCATGACCTGGGACACCCGCCCTTCGGGCACAACGGGGAGCGCGCTCTCGACGAGGTGTCCCGGGAGATCGGCGGCTTCGAGGGCAACGCGCAGACCCTGCGCCTGCTCACGCGGCTCGAGCCCAAGTCCTTCGACCCCGTCACGGGGGAGAGCGTGGGGCTCAACCTCACGCGCGCCACGCTCGACGCGAGCGTCAAGTATCCGTGGACCGAGGACGCGACGCCCACGCGCCCCGACGGCAGCCCCACGCGCAAGTTCGGCGTCTACGACGACGACCTGCCGGTGTTCCGCTGGCTGCGTGAGGGCGCCCCCGAGCGGGCGCAGAGCTTCGAGGCGCAGGTCATGGACCTCGCCGACGACATCTCGTACTCCGTGCACGACGTCGAGGACTCGGTGGTGCATCACACGGTGTCGCTCGGGGTGCTGCGCGACCATGGCAGGGCGCGCGAGATCGCGGCCCACGCGCGCCAGTGGTACGGGCGAGGGGAGCCGGAGGCGCTCATCGCCGCGCTCGACCGCCTGCGTGCGGAGCCGTGGTGGATGGACGAGTACGACGGCTCACACCGGGACCTCGCGCGGCTCAAGGACATGACGAGCCAGCTCATCGGGAGGCTCGTGGGCCGGATCGCCTCCGCGACCCGCGAACGCTACGGCGACGGGCCGCTCACGCGACACCACGCGAGCCTCGTGATCCCCGAAGAGACCGCCGACGAGATCCTCATGCTCAAGGGCATCGCGGTGCACTTCCTCATGGCGCCGCGCGAGCGCAAGCACGCGTATCGCCAGCAGCGCCAGCGGCTCGCGGATCTGGTGGGTGCGCTGGTCGAGTTGGGCGACGTCGCGCTCGAGCCTCACTTCGCGGCGATGTATCGGGAGGCGGCGGACGATGCCGCGCGCACCAGGGTGGTGATCGACCAGGTGGCGTCGCTCACCGATAAGTCGGCATACGACTGGCACCACAGGTACGTGGCGCGGTCTCGCTCTCCACGGTCGTAGCTGCCGCCCGAGGTCCTAGGAGCCGTCGGCCGCGTCGGCGGCGGAGTCGGCGGCCTGAGCGACCTCCTCGATCGCGGCGCGGCGCAGCAGGAAGCGGTGTTCCGCGAGCAGGGTGAGGACCACGATGCCGGCACCGACAAGGAGGGCGATCAGGGGTGCGGCGATCGACCCGGTGGGTGCGATCCTCGCCCCGTCCGCGTCCTGCCACGGCCACAGCGCGACCAGGCTGCCCGCCATGACGCCGGTGAGGACCACGAGGGTGACACGGCGGTGGTGCTCCAGTAGCCACTGGAGTGCCTTGACGATGCTCACGAGACCGATCGCGCAGCCGAGCGCGAACCACGCGAGGTAGCCCAGGTCGCGGTCGTTGACGGCCGCGAGGGTCGGCTCATACAGCCCGAAGGTGAGGAGCAGGAAGGACCCCGACAGTCCGGGCAGCACGAGCGCCGAGACCGCGATCGCGGCCGCGGGCACCAGCACCAGTGGGGTGGGCTCGAGGCTTCCGCCCGGCAGCGAGACGATCACCGCGGTCGCGAGCGTGGCGATCACGGCGATCACCCACTCACGCGCCCTCCACGACCCGTCACGGCCGCGGCGGTCCTCGGAGGCGATCGCGTGGCGGTAGGGCACCGCGAGCGAGGCGAGTACGAGGCCGAGGAAGAGTCCCCTCATGGTCTCGGGGTGCTCGGTGATGAGGTCCTCCATGACGCGCGCCATGGTGACGAGCGCGATGACCATGCCGATGCCGATCGGCACGATGATCCCCCAGCGCACCCGCGAGAACTCGCGACCCGCCCGCGTCAGGCCCTTGCCGCGCAGGCCGTCCGTGACGGAGGTGCGGATGCCCGCGATGAGGTGTCCCGCGGAGGTCAGCAGCGTCTCGTAGACGCCAGTCATGAGCGCGATGGTGCCGCCGGAGACGCCGGGTACGGTCTCCGCAGTGCCGATCAGGCCTCCGCGCAGGAGGTCGAGCGCCACCAAGGCGGGGGTGCGGCGCGGAGTCGGCTCGCCTGCCTCGATGTCCGCGGTGTGAGGGGTTGTCATGACGGGTCCTTCCTGGCCGTGCGGGTGGCGTGTGCCGTGCGTTCGCGCACCAGCAGCACTAGGGCGATGATCGGCAGGAGCAGCGGCACCCAGCCATAGGCCGAGCCGTAGCCGGTCCACACCGTCTCGTCGGGCCACCAGGACGGTTCCACGTAGCCGAGCGTGCCGACGATCACGACGCCGGCGAGCTCGACCACGGTGCCCACCAACGCGACCCCCGCCCACCGCTTCCATAGCGCGAGCGCGATGACCGTGTAGAGCAGTGCTGACAGTCCTGACACGAGATAGGGGACGGGCGCGTCGGCGAGCTTGGTGGTGATCTGGACCGTCGACCGGCCGAGCGCCGCGAGGCCAAGCACCGAGTATGCGACGACCAGCGCGATGCGTGCGACGTAGTTCACGCGCCCCCCTCGACGATGATGATGACGCGCCACACCACGACGGCGAGGGCGATCGCGACGATCACCGCCGAGGCGGCATCGACGCGGGCGATCTGGTCGGGCGCGAGGACGGGCCGGGTGGGATCGGGATCCGCGGCGGCGGCCTCGGGTGTGCCTAGCCGGCCGATTCCCAGCAGGGCGAGCAGCGCGAGCGACGCCATCAGGTAGCCGAGCGTGAGCACGAGCCCAGCGTCGACGCCCGTGAGGAGCAGCACGACGACTGCGATGAGGTGGATGACCGTGGCCGCATAGGTCGCCGGGATGGCAAGGAGCACCGCCCGGTGAGCATTCGGCCAGATCAGCGTGACGATGCCTGCCAGTGCGAGCGCGGCGCAGACCACGAGCACCAGCGGGACGATCACCGCGGTGTAGACACCCACGTGATCAGCCCTGCTGCGCCGCCTGCTGCACGCGCATCGGCAGTCGCGTCATCTCTTCGCCGTCGACGCTGATGACCCACGAGAACAGGCGGGGCTTGTCGAAGCGGAGCCCGTCGATGGTGAACGCGAAGCTCGCGACCTGCTCGTCGCCGTCCACGAGGTGCGGGGGGCGACCCACCGTGAACTCGCCACCCATGGCGCGCACGGGGGCGGGCTTGCCGTCCTCGTCGGGACGGATCCCGATCGGGTACTCGACGCCGTCCTCGGTGAGCAGCTTGAGCTCGAACTGGTGCGCACGGTTGGTCTCGGTGAAGGGCACGTGCACGATCGCGCCGACCGAAAGGCGGCGGTGCACGGCAGGGAAGCCGCGCACAAAGATGATGTTCCACCCCGCGCCCAGCGCGTAGATCTTGTTCTGCACGACCTCAGCCGAGTCGGCGAGGAATGCGTCCACTCTCACAGCAGCCAGTCCTTTCGTGGGGGGCGGGTCCAGCCTAGCGCGCGCCGCGCGGGCGGCCCGCGCGAGGGGGCGGGGAGGCGCGGCTCGACTACGCGTACGCAGGCGCATGGGCGACGATGCCTGGCGAACCTGGCTGAGTGAGGTGGCGGGGTGCGTGGAAGCGGGCGCGGCCTCCTTGGCGGGGTGTCTGGAGCGGGTCGATGCTTGCGGGTGGGGTGAACCAGACTTCGGTGGTGGTGGCGTGGATGGTCCAGCCTTGGTGGTGGATCGTGTGGTGGCAGTGGCGGCACAGCAGGACGCCGTTGGCGATGGAGGTGATCCCGAGGTCGCGGCTCCACCATTCGATGTGGTGGACCTCTGCCCAGCCTGGTGGAGCTCCGCAGAAGGCGCAGCCGCCGTCGCGTTCGATGAGGGCGAGCCGTTGAGCCGTGGTGAACAGGCGGCGTTTGCGTCCCCAGTCGAGCAGTTCGCTGTGGGAGCCCAGCACGGCGGGGATGACGTGAGCATTGGCGGCCATGCGGCGTGCGGTGGAGATGTCGATCGCGTGAGAGGTGCCGTCGATCTCGGCGTTGCCCAGCCCGGTGTGGAGGTCTGTCTCATGGACGCGGACGACGACCGTAGTCGACGCGAGCGGGAGGTCGGTGGCGGTGCAGGCGAGCGCGTGGCGGGCGAGGTCCGCGAGGGCATCGGCGCGCATCTGGGCGGCTGTTCTGGTCGTGGCTGTTGTGGTGGCGGCTGTCTTGGTGGCGGGTGTTCCTGCGCGGGCGGTGGTGTCGGCACTGGTGTCGCTGGTGGTGTCGGTGGCGATGTTGTCGCGGGCGCGGCGCATCGCGTCGCTGACGAGGGCGTCGAGGGCGGCGCGGACGGGGGCGGCGGTTTCGGGGTCGAGGCGTGCGTCGATGGCGAGCATGCCGTCGCGGTCCTCCCACAGGTGGAGGTAGCGGTTCGCGCGCAGGCGTTCGAGGGTGGCGGGAGTCGTGTCGACCGTGAGCGCGGTGCGGAAGTGGGTGACGATGCGGCCGAACGTGGTCGCTGTCAGCCCGGGCGCGCGAGAGACGAGGTCGCGTTCGGCGCTCCGAAGACGCTCGGTGGGGATGGTCTCGGGCAGGGCGTCGAGCATGGACGTGATGGTGCTCGCGCAGTCGACGGAGAGTTCGCGAGAGTTCAGCGCCTCCGCCACGTGTGGATGGTGGCCGAGTTCACCGTCGGACGCGGGCTCATGGGTGAGCACCCGTCCCACGTCGAGCAGCCGGCCGGCGTGGGCGCGCGTGGAGCCCAGGACGGAGGCGATCATGTCGACGGTCCCGCGGTGTCCCAGGCGGCGCGCCACACCGCCATCGGGCTCGGTGTCGCCGTGGCGTTCGATCGCGCACGCTACCTCGGCCAGGAGGAGGTCGACCTCCCGGGCGAGTTGCCCGGCGATCTGAGCCCGCGCCGCGAGCACCGCCGCATCCACGCCCACGCCGTTGTGCCCGTCCCGCCCGTCCCGCCCGTCAGGCCCGCCAGACCCCCGCGCGGCATCCCGCACCCCGGCCACCGCCGCGATCGCCACCGCGCACGCGGCCGAGAACGCATCCACCACGACGGCAGCGCCGCCGGGTTCGCGATCGAGAAGGCCCGAAATGTCCATGGCTTCATCCCACCACCAGGGTCCGACAATCGGGACAAAAGGGACCCAAGGAGCCTGTGGAAAGTCATAATGGGACCCGCATACCTGGGAGAACGTCGCGAAGTCCCGCCCGGACCCGGCCCCCTCCACCGCGCCACGGCATCGTCCCCACGCCCGAGTAGTCTGAGCCCGTGGCAGGGACGATCAATAGGGATGACATCGCGGCGGTCCGCGAACGCGCCCCGATCGAGGAGATCGTGGGCCAGCACGTCTCGCTCAAGTCTGCCGGCGTGGGCTCGCTCAAGGGCCTGTGCCCGTTCCACGACGAGCGCTCGCCGTCCTTCCACGTGCGCCCCGCCGCGGGCCGCTGGCACTGCTTCGGATGCGGCGAGGGCGGCGACGTCATCGAGTTCGTCATGCGCATGGACGGCCTGCCGTTCGCGGAGGCGGTCGAATACCTCGCGGAACGCGCCGGAGTGACCCTGCGCTATGAGTCCGGCGCCCCCCGCGGATCCGAGTCGGGCGCGGGCATGCGCCGCCGCCTGCTCGAGGCCCACAGGATCGCCGCCGAGTACTTCGCCGAGCAGCTCGCGAGCCCCGAGGCCCGCATCGCGCGCGACTTCCTGCGCGAGCGCGGCTTCGACCGCGAGGCCGCGCAGATGTTCGGCTGCGGATACGCACCGCAGGGCTGGTCGCACCTCACGGAGCACCTGCGCGGCAAGAACTTTACGGAGGCCGAGCTCAAGGCATCGGGCCTGGTGTCCGAGGGTCAGCGCGGCATCTACGACCGCTTCCGCGGGCGCCTTGTATGGCCCATCAGGGAGGTCACGGGCGACGTCATCGGCTTCGGGGCGCGCCGCCTGCACGAGGACGACCAAGGCCCCAAGTACCTCAACACCCCCGAGACGCAGCTCTACAAGAAGGCGCACGTCCTGTACGGCCTCGACCTCGCGAAGGGCACGATCCGCTCGGAGCGCACCGCGGTGGTGGTTGAGGGCTACACCGATGTCATGGCCTGCCACCTCGCGGGCGTCACCAATGCCGTCGCGACGTGCGGCACCGCGTTCGGCGAGGACCACGTCAAGGTGGTGCGACGCCTCATGGGCGACACGGGCCAGGCGCAGCTCAAGGTCGGCTCGACCGGCGCCAAGGTGATCTTCACGTTCGATGGCGACGAGGCCGGCCAGAACGCCGCGCTCAAGTCCTTCGCGCTCGACCAGCAATTCCTCGCGCAGACCTTTGTCGCGGTCGATCCCGAGGGCCTGGACCCGTGCGACATTCGTCAGCGCGATGGCGACGATGCCGTGCGTCGTCTCATGGACCGTCGCGTCCCGCTGTTCGAGTTTGTGATTCGCGCCGCGCTCGCGCAGCACGACCTCGAGACCCCCGAGGGGCGGGTGGCGGCGCTGCGCACCGCGGTGCCGATCGTGTCGCAGATTCGCGACCGCGCGCTGCGGCCCGAGTACGCGCGGCGCCTCGCGGGATGGCTGGGCATGGAACCGGCCGATGTCGTGGGCGCCGTCTCGCGTGCCAGCCGCCAGTCCGGTGGCCGGGCGGGCGGATCCTCGGGCGGGCCCGGTGGCGCGCAGGGCCAGCCCGGCGGCCCCCAGGGGCGTCAGGGCGGCCCGCCGCCCCAGCATCGTTCCGACGAACCCCCGCCGATCGACCCGGAGACCGGCCAGATCGCGACCGTGGTCGCGTCGCGGCCCAACCCTCGCGACCCGGTCGTGCGCGCGGAGGCGCTCGCGTTGGGTGCGCTGTTGCAGGCCCAGCGGGCGATCGCGGGTGACGGCCCGGCGATGCAGATCGTGAGCGAGTTGTCGCGCGCGGCCTTCACCGCGCCGCAGTATGCGCAGATCTTCGACGCGATGGTCGCGGTCGGGGGACCGGGGGAGGCCCCGGCGGACTGGGTGGGCGCGGTGATCGAGCAGGTGGGTCCCGAGCTCGCCTCGCTGGTCTCGCAGCTCGCCGTCACGCCGCTGCCGCACGACAAACTGGCGGAGGAGGCCGCGTATGCGCGGTCCGTGCTCGCGCGGCTCCTGGACCTGAGCCTGACGCGCCAGGCTGCGGACCTGCGCGGCCGCATGCAGCGCGCAGGCGAGGGGACTCCCGCGGCGCAGGAGGCGTTCGCGGAGATGATCCGGCTGGAGACGCGCAGGCGGCAGCTCCGCGAGGGCTGACGAGCGGGAGAGGGGTGCGCGATGTCGCAACGAGTCTCGGTGGTGACGCTCGGGGTCGCGGATCTCGGCCGGTCGAGGCGCTTCTACGAGGCCTGGGGCTGGACGGCGCGGCAGATTTGGCGGCTGACCAGGCGCGACCCGGCGCGGCGCTGGGCACGGGCGCGATCGCGCTCGCGCAGAACTACCCCTCGGAGGCGGAGGTGGATCGTGTCTTCGAGGCTGCTCTCGCGGCCGGAGGGACGATGCTTAAGCGGCCTCAGGCGGCCGAGTGGGGTGGGTACTCGGGCTACGTCGCGGACCCCGACGGGCACCCGTGGGAGCTGGCGGTCAATCCGTTCGGGGATCTCGAGGCAGATGGATCGGTGACCATTCCGGTGGATGCGGGACCGGTGGGAGAGTAGGGCCGCTGGGCGTCACGCCCGGTGCCGTGATGCGCGTCTCCGCGGGGCGATGCTGCCCGGACATGCGAAGAGCCGGCCCCGAAGGACCGGCTCTCAAGCTCCCCCGGCTGGACTCGAACCAGCAACCTGCCGATTAACAGTCGGCTGCTCTGCCAATTGAGCTACGGAGGATCGCGCTCGAATACTCTAGCGGATCCCTGAGGCTGCCGGTGACCATCCTGGGGGTGCTGGTGGTCGCGACTCGGGCGGGGAACGCCCCGCTAGACTGACGCGCGGCCTCTCGGGGTCACGGGCCAGTAGCTCAGCAGGTCAGAGCAGTGGACTCATAATCCATCGGTCGCGGGTTCGAGCCCCGCCTGGCCCACGCGTGACTCGTATTCGATGTCGGTGCGCGCACCTGCGAAGGTCGGGGCGGTTCATCCGCGCGCCGCCGCCGGGTTCTGCCTCGATACTGGCTGACGTCAACCAATACCGGGGAGCACCCATGCGGTGTCGGACGCAGGTGAGACCATTCCCGAAAGAGCGTGTGGTGGCGGGAGGTCGGAGATGCGCGGCGAAGCGACGGTGCTCCACGCCGACCTTGATGCGTTCTACGCCTCGGTCGAGCAGCGGGACGACTCTGCACTGCGCGGACGGCCGATCATTGTGGGCGGCGGCGTGGTGGTGGCCGCGAGTTATGAAGCAAAGGCCCGGGGCGTCCGCACCGCGATGGGGGTGCAGCGCGCGCGTGCGCTCTGTCCCGACGCCATCATCGTCCCTCCCCGTATGGAGGCTTACTCGGCAGCGAGTCGCGCAGTGTTTGCGATCTTCCACGACACCACGCCGCACGTGGAAGGCGTCTCGATCGACGAGGCGTTCCTCGAGGTTGGGGGGCTTCGCCGCCTTGCCGGGACTCCCGAGGAGATTGCCGTGCGCCTGCGGGAGCGTGTGCGTGCCGAAGCCGGGCTCCCGATTTCGGTGGGCGTCGCGAGAACAAAGTTCCTTGCGAAGGTGGCGAGCGCGGTCAGCAAGCCCGACGGGCTCCTCCTGGTGAGGCCGGATCACGAAGAGGCGTTCCTTCATCCGCTCCCCGTCGAACGGCTTTGGGGCGTGGGCGCGGTGACCGCGGAGAAGTTGCACAGCAACGGCGTCTACACGGTCGGGCAGTTGGCCGAACTCGAAGCGGCGACCGCCGAGCGATGGCTCGGAAAGGCGGCCGGTGCGCATCTGCACGCGCTGGCGAGGCTTCGGGACCCGCGGCCGGTCGCGACGACCAAGCGCCACGGATCCATCGGCTCGCAGCGCGCGCTTGGCAATCGGTCGTACACCGCTGGTGAGCTTGGGCTGATCCTCACTCAGATCGTCGACGGCCTCGCGAAGCGCCTGCGCGATCGCGGATCGTCGTGCGCGACCGTCGTGTTGAGGCTTCGCTATGGCGACTTCACCAAAGCGACCCGATCGCGCACGCTCGCCGCGCCCACCGATCGCACCGAGGTCTTGCTCGGCGTCGCTCAGCAATTGCTCGATGCAGCGGGTCCTGATATCTCCGGCCGGGGCGTGACCCTCATCGGCGTCTCTCTCGCGCAACTGACCAGCGCAGGCAGGATGCAGCTCGAGCTTCCGATCGACTGGCACGACGGGGCGCGCATCGACACTGCCCTCGATGCGGTCCGCGATCGGTTCGGCTCCGCCGCCGTCACGCGCGCCGCACTGATCGGCCGTGATCCTGGTTGGTCGGCGCCGCGGCTGCCTGAACACGAGTAGACACATTCGGGACCCGCGTGGTGAGCGCGCTACCAGGGCCGCATTGCGACTCGCGTGCCAGCGCCGCGACCGCTGGGGGCCTTCTGCCAGTTTCTGTCGTCCCTGGCCAGGGACAAGTCGCCGACGTAGACCGCCACCAGCTCCCACAACCGCAGCAGACGAGGCGGCGCTCCACGGTGCCATCGAGTCGTCGCCAATGGCTCGTCACGGCGCTGGTGCCACATCGGCCACCAGTCCGTGCCGTCGTCCTCGTCGGCAAACGCAATGCGGATGTACCACTCGTTGAGCGCGTCCAGGCTCTCGAACGAGCCATCGAGCTCCGGTCCACAGGTTTCGGCGAGCCGGGCCCGCAGCTGCTCGCGTCGCACGGGGAGTGCCTCGATGAATGAGGCGAAGGCCAAGTCGGCGTCGTTCCATGACGCGTGAAAGCCGGGAACGAGGCGCCTCATACCTGCCAGATCGTAGCGGGGACCTTGTCGCCGGCGGCGAGGATCGGCCACGTCTCGCCGGGACCGGCGATGCTCCACGGTGAGGTTGGCACGGGCCAGCCCGCTACCCCCGACTCACGACAACCGCCCCGCACCCAGGAGCACAACACCGATGCGGGTGACGGGGAAGACCGGGGCGACCGCGCGGCCCTCGACGGGGTTCGTCAGCCTGACGCCCACGGTCTCGCCCGTCGAGAGCCGTGCATGGGCGTCAGGACACGGGAGAGCGGAAGTCGTGACGCGAGTTCGCGCGCCGTAGGGTGACACGCAGAGGAACCTGCGAAGGGGGAGGTACATGGCTCGCGGCACGCTCACGGTCGCGCTGATCGCACTGATCGCCGCGACCGCCGCCGCCTGCGCGGGCGAGGTTCACGACGTGCGCGGGGACCTCAAGCGGCCGTATGCCGCGCTCGTGATCGCCGATGCCGTGGTCGCGTCCAGCGCGGACGTGGCGGGGGAGGAGGGCGTGACTCTCACTCTGGTGGCGGCCGAAGCCGTCGCCTACGACGTGCGCCTTGAGCGCCTCCAGGAGTGGTGAGCGCCGCTTACTCCACGTCGCGCGGCGTCTCGCGCTCCTCGCGCGCCAGGCGCGCCTCCTCGCGCTCGTCCGGGTCGGACTCCTCCGCGAGCTCGTCGAAGCGCGGCTCATACAGCGGAGTGCCCGTCAGATATGCGGAGCGCGCGATCGCGATCGATCCCACCGCGGACGTGGCCAACTGGAGCGCGATGATCGCGACCGCCTTGAAGGCATCGGGCACGGTGGGCTGCAGCGACAGCGCTCCCACGATGACCAGCGCCATGCCCACGCCGCCCGCGGTGCCCACCGCGGAGATGCGCGTGTACGTGTCGGGGAAGCGCAACAGCCCGAGCGCCGCGCTCGCGAATACGAGCGCACCCAGGACCACGAACACCGATCCCACGACCTCGAAGACCTGGCTCATCGCTTCCCCCTCGTCAGCGCACGGGCGAGCGACAGCGCGCCCAGGAACCCCAGTAGCGAGGAGATCAGCACGATGTCGAACGTGTAGGAGTTCGCGAGCCGCACGCCCATGAGCGCGACGAGCCCCACCACCCCGAAGAGCAGCAGGTCGGCCGCGACCGCCCGGTCCGCCTCGGCGGGACCACGTAGCATGCGGTAGGTCGCCGCGAAGCATGCCACCACGATGATGACGATTCCGATGTCGAGCGCGATCATGAGCGTGCCCCCTCGCGCCGCACCGCATGCAGCACCTTGTTCTCCATGACGCGCAGCTCCGCGCGCAGCGCGTCCGCATCGGCGGCGTACATCCCGTGGACGTACAGCACGCGCGTCTGCTCGTCTCCCACCACGTCCGTGCCGAGCGTGAGCGTGCCGGGCGTGATGGTGATCATCGACGCGAAGAGCGTGATCTCGAGGTCCGTCCTGCAGCGGGTCTCGAGTCGCGCGATGCCCGGCGTGGAGTTCTGTCCGGGTGTGAAGTTGTCGCGCAACACGGCGGCACTCGACACCACGATCTCCTTGGCGAACCACAGCGCCAGTCCCACGATCCTCACCGGCCACGTCACCCAGCTCATGGCGTGCTCACCGCCTCCACATACGCGCTCGTATCGAGCAGCCCCGTCGCCGCCGTCTGCGACAACGCGAGCAGCGGCTCGGCGGCCAGGCCCAGCACCACCGTGAGCGCGGCAAGCACCACCGCCGGCGCCGCGAGCGCGGCACGCACCCGGGTGCGGGTGGACGATGCCGGGGCAAGGGCGACCCGGCCGCCCGAGGGCGTCCCCGGAGTCCCCGCGACGGGCTCGAGGTCCGGTCCGGGCGGGGTCGACCAGAACAGCGCGGCCCAGATCCGCAGCATGGCGACCAGCGTCACGAGGCTCGCGACAATGATGAGCGCCGCGATGAGGCCCTGACCCGCGTCGAGCGACGCCCACACCAGCGCGACCTTGGCCACGAATCCCGAGAACGGCGGCAGGCCGGCGAGCGACAATGCCGCGACAAGGAACGCCGCGGCCAAGACCGGCTCGCGCTTCGCGAGACCCGTCACCCGACCCAACACGCCCGTGCCGTAGCGGACCTCGATCGCGCCCGTGGACAGGAACAGCGAGGTCTTCACGATCATGTGGTGCACCAGGTAGAAGATGGCCGCCGCGAGACCCGCCTGGGTGAACAGCGCCATTCCCAGCAGGATGGTTCCGATGCCGCTCACCATCGAGAACGTCAGGCTCTCGCGCAACGTCGAGGCGCCCGCCGCGGCCACGGCGCCCACGAGCATCGTCACGCCAAAGACGACCGCGCCCACCCACAGGTAGCGCGTGTCGCCGTCGAAGACCACCGCGTAGATGCGCACGATCGCGTAGATCGCGACCTTGGTGTGTAGCCCCGAGAAGAGCGCGGTGATCGCGGGCGAGGTCGCCGGATAGGCCCGCGCGATCCAGCCATGGACCGGCACCACGGCGGCCTTGATGCCCAGCGCGATGAGGCACACCGCGACCGCGAGGGCGACGCGGGAGTCCTCCTGCGCGGCCCCCGCGAGGTCCGCGAGGTTGACGCTGCCCGCCGTGCCATACACGAACGCGACGCCGATGAGGAAGATCGTCGAGGTCAGCAGATTGACCACGACGTACAGCCGCGCCCCTGCCACCTGTCGCAGCGATGCCGCCCCGGGTCCCGCGAGCACGAACAGCCCATACGAGGGCACCAGCATGACCTCGACGAAGACGAAGAGGTTGAAGAGGTCGGCCGTGAGTAGCGCGCCGTTGACGCCCGCGATCAGCACGAGCATGAGCGGCGCGAAGTAGCGCGTCGAGGCGCGGTCGCTCGCGACGGCGAACGCGACGCTCGCGAGTGACAGGAGGGACGTGATGGCAAGCATGATCGCGGTGAGAGCATCCGCCGCGAACGGGATCGCGATCCCCACGGGCCACTGGCCCACGCCGGTCGCCAGCGGAGCGGCGCCCGAGCCGAAGTGCACCGCGAGCGCGACCGCCGCGACGAACGTGGCACTCAGCACCGCGACCAGCGTTGCGGTGTGCGCGCGGCGCCGCTCTCCCACGACGACGAGCGCGCCGGCCGTGAGGAGCGGGACCGCGACCAGCAGCGGCAAGAGGGTGGCGGTCATCGGGTCACCTCCGGGTCGGGGCGATCATCGTCATCCTCGGACACGGCGTCCTCGTCGGTGTCGTGCGGCGTGAACGAGTCATCCTCGCGCCCCGTCACGGTGAACACGAGCATCACGATCGTGATCGCGAACGCGATGACGATCGCGGTGAGCACGAAGGCCTGCGGGAGGGGGTCGGCGACCCCCGCGAGGTCTTCCGGGCTGCCGAAGGGGGCCTCGCGACGCGACGTTCCTCCCGCGGCCATGATGATGAGGTTCGCGGCGTGGCCCAGCAGCACGAAGCCCAGGATCACCCGCAGCATCTCCCGCTTGAGCAGCAGGTACACGGCGCCCGCGACGAGCAGGCCGGCGGTCAGCGCGACGGTCATCGTGCCCCCACCTCCTCGCGCCGGCGATCTCGCGGGAGACGATGCTGGCGGCCCAGCAGGTTGTAGGCGGCGAGGATGACGCCGATCACCGCGAGGTACACGCCGACGTCGAAGACGAGCGACGAGGTGAGCTTGTAGCCGAGGATGTACGTGCTCATCGGTGCGAGGAACGAGCCGTCGAAGTAGCCCACGAAGCCGGCACCGGCGCCCACCACGATTCCCGCGCCGATCAGTGTGAGATAGGGCCAGCGAATCCGCGCGGTCGTATCGCTCGGCGCCGCCATGTACGCAAGGGCGAAGCCCGCGCCGCCCACGAGCGCCGCGATGAAGCCACCGCCCGGCTCCTGGTGCCCGCGCAGCAGCAGCACCACGGACATGACGACGATCAGCGGCGCGAGGATGCGCGCGACGGTGCGCACGAAGACCGTGTTGCTGCGGGCGTCCGCCAGCGGAGAGGACTCGTCGATGTGGGCGGACCTCACCGGCACGGCGCGCCTCGAATGCAGCAGCGCCGCAATGGTGAGCCCCGCCATGCCCAGCACGGTGAGCTCCCCCAGGGTGTCGAGCGCGCGGAACTCGACCAGCACGGTGTTGACGATGTTCGCCCCGCCCGTCTCCGCCTCGCCCTCGGTGAGGAGGTAGGTCGCGGCGGGGGAGAGTTCGCGCCGCCCCGTGAGTGCCCATACGCCCAGCACCGTCGCGACTCCCGCGCCGACCGCGACCACGCCGGCGGCGATGCGCGGGCGGCCCCGCTCGCGCACGAACCGTGACGGCAGGCGACGCAGCAGCAGCACGAAGACGGTGACGGTGAGGATCTCGACCAACAGCTGAGTGATCGCGACGTCGACGGCGCCGAGCGCCAGGAACCACAGCGTCATCGCGAAGCCCACCACGCCGGCGACCACCACGGCAGCGATGCGCGTGCGCGCCCGCACCATCGCGACCACGCCGCCGGCCACGAGCACCACGAGCGCCCAGTCCAGGGGCCGCGAGGTGTCGCCGATCACGGGCGGCAGGCCGTCGAGGCGGAAAGCGGCGCCGATCGCGAGGGCGGTGAGGACGATCGCGGGAATGGCGAGGTGCCTGCGGGGCGACGCGGTGCCAGCCCAGCGAGCGACGGCGGCGCCGCCGTGCACCACGCCGTGGAGCGTCGCGTCGACCACATCGAGCGCGCGGAACGGGAACGCGAGCGGCTCGAGCGCGCGCGACACGCGCGTCCTCGCGAGGATCAGCGCGGTTCCGGTGGCGATCACCGCAATGGACACCGCGAGCGGGGCGTTGAACCCATGCCACAGCGCGAGGTGCTTGTCGATCTCCTCGCCCGCCGCGCCCGACGCCCCGCCGGACACCAGCCCGTCGAGCACGAACGGCGCGACGCCCAGCACGAGTCCCGCGAGGGCGCCCGTCGCGGGTACGCCCCACAGCAGGGGGGAGGCCTCGCGCACGACGCGGCCCGTGCGGCCGCCGAGCGCACCCAGCACGATCCGCCCGGAGTAGGCGAAGGTCAGCACAGATGCCGCCGCGGCGGCGCCCGTGACGACCCAGGGCACCCACGCCGGTCCCGGCGCGTGAAGGAACGCCTCGAGCATCGTCTCCTTGCTCACAAAGCCCAGCAGCAGTGGCACCCCCGCCATCGAGGCCGCGGCGAGAGCGATCGCGGCCGCGGTGACGGGCATTCGTGGCTGGAGGTCGGCCAGGTGACTGATGCGGCGCGTTCCCGCCTCGTGGTCGATCACGCCGACCAGCATGAACAGCGACGCCTTGAACAGCGCGTGCGCGACGGTGTGGACCACCGCGGCCGTCAGCGCCTCGGGGGTGCCGATGCCGATCATGGCGACGAGCAGGCCGAGCTGGCTGATGGTCGAGTACGCGAGCAGTTCCTTGAGGTCGTCGCGACGCAGTGCGGCGATGGCCCCCAGCAGCGCGGTGATGAGGCCCGCGGTCACGAGCATGACCGTCCACACCTGCTCGCCCGCGAGGGCGGGGGAGAAGCGCAGCAGGAGGTAGATGCCAGCCTTCACCATCGCCGCTGCGTGCAGGTACGCGGAGACGGGGGTGATCGCGACCATCGAGTCGGGAAGCCACGCGTGGAACGGGAACTGTGCGGACTTGGTGAACGCGGCGATCGCGATGAGGACCGCGACGGAGGTGGTGAAGCCGGCGTCCTCTCCCCAGATGGGGTGAGAGAGCGCCTCGCCGATGCGCGTGGTGCCGGTGCCGATCGCGACGGTCACGACCGCGGCGAGCAGCGCGAGCCCTCCCGCGGCGGTCACCAGCACCGTGCGGATCGCGGACTCGCGCGCCGCGCCGCCCGGCCGCGCGATGAGGAAGAACGAGCACAGCGTGGTGGCCTCCCACGCGACGAACAGCACCACGAGGTCGTCGGTGAGGACCAGCACCAGCATGGCGGCGGCGAAGGCCGTCATGAGCAGGTAGAAGACGCCGTGCTTGCCGCGTCCCAGGTAGCGGCCCGAGTAGATGAGGATCGCGGCGCCGATCACGAGCACGAGCATCGCGAAGACGAGCGCGAGGCCGTCGAGGCGCAGCGCGAACTCGATGCCGAGTGTGGGCATCCACGCGAGCGACTCGGTGACGACCTCCCCCGGCGCCGCCGCCGTTCCCACGATCGCGGCGGCGATGAGCAGGGGCACGGCGAGCGCCCAGCCCGCGGTGCGGCCCAGGGCGCGGTTGAGCGCCGGGGCGGCGGCGCAGGCGACCAGGACGGTCGCGACGGCGGTTAGGAGCACGGTTCCACCTCGGTCGGGGCAGGGAGGGACGGGGAACCGGCGGGGGAGTCACTCGCTCGCGGAGCGAGGGCAACACCCGGGCCGGCGTTCACGCGCCGAGGGTGGGGGGAGCGGTGCCCGCGAGGCTCGCGCCCCAGCTCGACACCTGTCCGTTGGTGCCCACGTGCATCCCCAGCGACAGTCCGCCGGCGAACGCCGTGCGGGTGTTGGGGTAGTGGGGGATCACCGTCCTGATCTTACCCGGTGCGGCGCCCCTGCCAGGAGAGCCACCCCCGCGACGATGCCCGCGGCGCCGAGCCCGATCCCGATAGGGTCGTGGCCATCCCCACACGAAGGGCGGTGCCGTGACGTCGCACGCGATCCCGCGCATCGTCGTCATGGGCCCGTCCGCGACGGGAAAGTCGACGGTGGGTGCCGCGCTCGCGGCCGCCCTCGCGGTCCCCTTTGTCGATGCGGACGACCTTCACCCGGACACGAACCTGGCCAAGATGGCCGCGGGCACTCCGCTCGACGATGCGGACCGCTGGCCGTGGCTCGACCGCGTGGGCGGCGTGCTCGCGGACGCCGCGTCCACCGGGGGCGTAGTGGTTGCGTGCAGCGCGCTGCGACGCGAGTACCGCGACCGCTTGCGGGCGAACGCGCCGGGCGCTTGGTGCGTCGAGCTGACGATCTCCGAGGAGGAGGCGACCCGCCGCTGCGCGGCGCGCGATGGACACTTCATGCCGGCCGCGCTGGTCGCCTCGCAGTTCGCGATCCTGGAGGGTCTCGGGGTCGATGAGCCGGGCGTGCGCGTGGATGCCACCGCGGCCACCGCAGACATCGTGGCGCGAGCCCTCAAGGCGCTGACGGCGGAGGCGGCGAGGTGACCGCGCACGAGTTCGACGCCGAGCTCTACCTCTGGGACGCGCGCAGCGACTCGTGGGTGTTCGCGGACCTGCCCTTCGACATCGCCGACGAGATCGAGGATGCGCAGACGGGTCCGCGCCGCGGATTCGGCGCCGTGCGCGTCGAGGTGAGCGTGGGCGCGACCACGTGGCGCACCAGCATCTTCCCGTCGAAGGAGCGGCGCACGTTTGTCCTGCCCGTTAAGCGCGCTGTCCTCAAGGCCGAGCGCCTCGCGCCGGGGCAGACCGTCACGGTTCGCGTCACTCCCCTCCTGTAGCGGCACCCCGGTGAGACACTGAGGCCAGGGCGTCGAGCGCGACGCCGGAGCGGAGGGGCTCATGTCCGAGGACCGTGCCAGCGAGGCCCCGGTGGCCGAGCCCCTCGACCCGCGGCGTGCCGCATGGCTCGCGACCGCGATCGGCATCCCGATCTACGGCGCGCTGTCCCTCCTCATGGCGGTTGCCGCGGCGCCCGTGGTGGAGGCTCTCGCCCCCGATCGCAGTGAGGTCGACGACGCCGCGATCTTCGTCGGGGTTGGCATCCTCAACACCGCGATCGCGGTGCTGGGCATCCTGCTCATCGCCCACACGATCGGCAGGCTCGTGTTCTCCGCGACCCGCAACGGCGGCGACCGCCGCGCGAGCATCGTCTTCGCGGTGATGGGAGCGCTGCTCGCCGCGCCGGTCGTGACGCTGGTGGCGCTGGGTCAGTCCGAGACCGCCGCGGGCGCCGCGTACGCGATCCTCGCGGTCGCGATGCCGGCCTCCGTGACGTCCGGCCTCACGCGAGCGGTGCTGCCGACCGTCGCCGCCTCGCGCGCCGCGGGCCGCGCCGCCGCGGTGGTCGCCGTGCTCGCGGTGGTGATCGTGCTCGCGTGGGCCTCGATCACGCTGTTCGGCGCTGCCAACTGAGGTGCCGCGAGCTGAACTCAGCCGGCCAGCACGGCGGCCACCGCGCCGGGGAGGGCCGTCGCCACGTCGAGCGCCGCGATCGGCCCGCCACGCGACGCGTCCTCGGCGGCGCGCGCGTGGATCCACGCCGCGCTCGCGCCGGCCGCGTCCGCGCTGAGTCCCGCGGCGAGGAGCGCACCCGCGATGCCGGCGAGCACGTCGCCCGCGCCCGCGGTCGCGAGCCACGCGGGGGCCTCGGGCAGCTCGATGGTCGCGCCGCCGGGCGAGACCACGAGCGTCACGGCGCCCTTGAGAAGCACCGTCGCGCGTGCGGTCTCGGCCAGCAGCCGCGCGTGGCCCACGCGATCGCGCTCAACGTCAGCGAGCGTGACGTCGTGGCGGAGCGCCCCGAGCGTGCGCACCAGTTCACCCGCGTGGGGGGTGAGAAGCACGCGCTCGGACCCCACCGCACGCGCACCTGCGGCGCGTGCACGCGCCACGGTCTCGAGCGCCCCTGCGTCGACGACCATTGCGACCGACTGCGCGATCACGGCCCCGATCGCCGCGTCCTGCTCGGGATAGTCCGCGACCCCCGGGCCGACCACCCAGGCCTGCGCACGCGGCAGGCGTTCGGCGGCGTCGACGGGGTGGTGCACCACGGCCTCGGGACGATGAGCGAGGACCAGATCCTGCGCGCGCGGCGGCCCGACGTAGCGCACCATCCCCGCGCCGGCGCGCACCGCGGCGGACACGACCAGGGCCGCCGCACCCGGATAGGCCTCGGATCCCGCGATCACCCCGACGACTCCGCGCGAGTACTTGTCGTCGGCCGCGCCGGGCCTCGGCCAGGACGCGGCCACGTCCGCGCGTTCCCAGCGGCGCATCGGCATCAGGCCGCGACCATCAGGAGGCGACGCGCCGCACGTACACGTCGGAGTGCATCCAGGCGCCGTCGCGCTCGATGTCGTTGTCGATGCGCCGCGCGAGGGCGAGGCCCAGGTGCTCCATGACTTTGGCGGAGGCGCGATGCTCGGGCCGGCAGCGCGCGTGAATCTCCGCGACGGCGGGGTCCTCGAGAAGGGCCGTGATCACCGCGCTCACCGCCTCGGTCGCGATGCCGCGGCCCCACAGGTCGCGTCGCACCACCCACCCGAGCTCCCGCACCGCGGGGGAGTCCTCGAGGCGGCCGCGATTCTCGCCATACACGCCCACCCGCCCACGACGGTAGCTGCCGCGATGCGCCCTGCCGTGCCCACGGCATCGTCCCTCAGCGTGATCGCCCAGTGGGAGGGAACCCCCGCCGCGACGGCCTCCTCGAGCCAGCCCTGGGTGTCCTCGAGGCTGTTGGGGCCCCAGTCCGTGAAGCGGCACACGGCGGGGTCCGACGCATAGACGTGGACGTCCCCGGCGTCCTCACGAGCGAACGGCCGTAGCAGGAGTCTCGCGGTCTCGAGCGTCATAAGCCGACGATACGCCCCCCTCGCGGCCGTGGAAGAATACGCGCATGGCAATGCGCGACATTCGAGTGATTGGGGACCCGGTCCTCCGCACCCCTTGTGAACCGATCGGCGAGATCGACGACCGCGTGCGGCAACTGATCGAGGACCTTGTTGAGACGGTCGATCACGACGGTCGCGCGGGACTCGCCGCCAATCAAATCGGTGTGTCGCTGAGGGCGTTCTCGTGGAACATCGACGGGGACATCGGCTACATCATCAATCCCGAGATCGTCGAGGTGAGCGACGAGTTCCAGGAGATCGGCGAGGAGGGCTGTCTCTCGGTCCCCGGCCTCTGGTACCCGTGCGAGCGGGCGGCCTATGCGCGTGCCGTGGGCACCGACCTCAACGGCGACAAGGTCGAGGTCGAGGGCGAGGAGATCTGGGCCCGCCTCATCAACCACGAGGTCGACCACCTCGACGGCAAGCTCTACCTCGATCGGCTCAAGCGAGACGTGCGCAAGAAGGCCATGCGCGAGCTCCGCGAGTCCCTCGAGCAGGCCGACTGACGCGACTCGCGGTCACGCGCGCTGGACCATCCGCCCCGCGTGAGGCATGATCGGACTACACCCGGTGCAGCCGTGGGGTTCCTTCGAGGTCGTAGGGGAAGACGCACCTCTCAGGAAGGAAGAGTCATGGCCGCCATCACCCGTGGTGTTCTTTTCGTGCACTCCGCCACCCGCGCGATGTCTCCGCACATCGAGTGGGCGGCGCAGGGAGTGCTCGGTTCGCGCGCCACGCTCGAGTGGACCGACCAGCCGGCAGGCACCGGTCTGTTGCGCGCCGAACTCTCGTGGCAGGGCCAGCAGGGGACCGGCGCGCGCCTCGCGTCCGCCCTGCGTGGCTGGGAGCACGTGCGGTACGAGGTCACCGAGGAGGCGTCGTTCGGCTCGGACGGCGGGCGGTGGTCGCACACGCCCTCGCTGGGCATCTTCCACGCCGTGATCGACGTCCACGGCAACATCGTGGTGCCCGAGGACCGCATCCGCGCGGCACTCGAGGCGGGCTCCACGGTGTCGGACTTCAAGCGCGCGATGGACCTCGCGCTGGGCACCGCGTGGGACGAGGAGCTCGAGCCGTTCCGCTACGCGGGCCATGGCGCGCCGGTGCGCTGGCTTCACCGCGTCGGTTGAACGTCTCGCCTGGAACCGGTGCGCGCTAGGGTGAGAGGGTGAACGACCACAGGCGCCCCGGCCGACCTCAGATTGCCGATCCCGTCGAGATTGGGAAGGCGGCGGTCGCGCTGTTCCATGAGCACGGCTATGCGGCGGTGTCGATGGACGACGTCGCCGCCCGCACCGGCGTCTCCCGCAGGACCCTGTTCCGCCACTTCGCGAACAAGGCGGACCTGGTCTGGCACGAGTTCTTCGCGACCTACCGGCGGCTCGACGAGGCGCTCACGCGCGACTCGGCCCAGCCGGGCATGACCGGCCTGCGCGCCGCGATGCGCGAGGTACTTGCGCCCGATGCCGTGGCCGAGGAGGCCGCGCGCGTGCGCCTGCGCATCATCGGGGAGTCGCCCGAGGTGTTCGCGGCGGGGATGCTCGGGCTCGTGGACATCACGGACCGCCTGGCCCGCCACCTCGCGCGCGCGGATGGCCTCGAGGAGGGCGGCCTCGACGCTCATGTCGCGGGACAGGCCGCGACCGGGGCGATCCTGTCCGCCTCCGTGTGGTGGGCACAGCACTCGAATGAGCCGGTCTCCGAGGTCGTCGACCGCGCGCTCGCCCGCCTGGAGGCCGGCATCCCGTGATCGAATGCCGGCCGGCGCGGGGGAAGGGCCTCGGTTAGGCCGTGCCGAACACGAGCGCCACGTTGTGCCCGCCGAATCCGAACGAGTTGTTGATCGCCGCGATCTGACCCTCGGGAAGGGCGCGCGGCGTGTCGCGGACCAGGTCCACCTCGAGCTCCGGGTCCGGCTCCGTGACGTTGATGGTCGGGGGAGCCGTGCGCGTCTCGAGGGCCTTGATCGTGAAGACCGACTCGAGCGCCCCCGCGCCACCGAGCAGGTGACCGGTCATCGACTTGGTCGCGGAGAGCAGCACCTGGTCCGCGTGGGCGCCCAGTAGCGCGCGGATGCCGCGCGCCTCGATCATGTCGCCCACCGGGGTCGACGTGGCGTGGGCGTTGACGTGGACGACGTCCGCGGTGGACAGGCCCGCGCGCTCGAGCGCGAGCTCCATCGCGCGCGTCTGACCCGCGCCATTGGGCTCGGGTGCCGCGATGTGGTGGGCGTCGCCCGTCATGCCGAGACCCAGCAGACGAGCGTGGATGCGCGCGCCGCGCGCGAGCGCGTACTCCTCGGACTCGAGGATGACGACTCCGGCGCCCTCGCCGAGCACGAAGCCGTCGCGGCTGACGTCGTACGGGCGCGACGCACCCGCGGGGTCGTCGTTGCGCTTGGACAGCGCCTGCATCGCGGCGAAGGCCGAGATCGGCAGCGGGTGGATCGCGGCCTCGGTGCCTCCGCAGATCACGACATCGGCCCGGCCGGACTGGATCATCTCGAAGCCCATGCCGATCGCCTCGGCGCCCGACGCGCAGGCCGACACGGGCGCGTGTGCGCCCGCACGCGCCTTGAACTCGAGGGAGATGTAGGCGGTGGGGGAGTTGGGCATCAGCATGGGCACGGTGAGGGGCAGGACGCGCGAGGCGCCCCGCTCCTTCACCGTGTCCCACGCCGTGAGCAGCGTCCACACGCCGCCGATGCCCGACGACACCACGCTCCCCAGGCGCTCCGGCTCGACCTCGGGCAACCCGGCATCGGCCCACGCCTCGCGCGCGGCGACGAGCGCCATCTGCGCGGACGGGTCCATGCGCTTGGTCTCGGGGCGCGAGAGCACCTCCTCGGGCCGCACGGCGAGCTGACCGGCGAAGGTCACGGGCACGCCGTAGAGCTCCGCCCAGTCGTTGTCGAGCGTGCGCACGCCGGAGCGGCCCGCGAGGGCGCCCTCCCACGTGCTCGCGACGTCCCCGCCAAGGGGCGAGGTGGTGCCGAGTCCGGTGACAACGACGTTCATGGGCGTGGCTCCGTGGGGTGAGGAGGGATGGGGAGGGATCGGGAAGGGAGGGTTAGGCCTGTGCGGCCGTGATGTAGTCGACGGCGTCGCCGACGGTCACGAGGTCCTTGACCTTCTCGTCGGGGATGCGGACGTCGAACTTCTCCTCCGCGAGGGTGACGATCGTCATCATCGACAGCGAGTCGATGTCGAGGTCGTCGGTGAAGGACTTGTCTGCGGTCACCTCGGCGGTGTCGATGTCCGTCTCCTCGGAGACGATCTCGGCCAGGCCGGCGAGGACCTCGTCGTTGGACAGTGCCATGTGCTGCTCCTTTGTGGGTGATGCGGCGCCGGGGCGCCGTGTTCGTTGCGAACGCTTGGAAACTCTACGCGGGGCCCCGCGTCAGGGCAGGACCACCACCTGCGCGGCGTACACGAGTCCGGCGCCGAACCCGATCTGCAGCGCGAGGTCTCCCGACTTCGCATCGCCGTCGCGCAGCAGGCGCTCGGTCGCGAGCGGGATCGACGCGGCCGACGTATTGCCGGAATCCACGATGTCCTTGCCGACCGCGACGTGCGCGGGCAGCCCGATCTGCTTGACGAGTTGGTCGATGATCCTGGTGTTGGCCTGGTGAGGGATGAAGGCCTGAATGTCCTCCGGGGTGACCCCGGCCGCCTCGATGGCCTGGAGCGCGACCGGGGCCATCTTGAACGAGGCCCACTTGAACACGCTGGGACCCTCCTGACGCAGGGTCGGGAAGGGCAGGTCGCGGTTGTCGCGGATGTCGAGCCACGAGGACGTCTGACGGATGAGCTCTGCGCCGCCGCCGTCCGATCCCCACACGGTGGGGCCGATTCCCGCGGTGTCGGAGGCGCCGATCACGACCGCACCGGCGGCATCGCCCAGCAGGTAGGAGATCGACCGGTCCTCGGGGTCGACGAAGTCGCTCAGCTTCTCGGCCCCCACGACGAGGACGTTGCGGGCCGCGCCCGACCTGACCAGGGCATCGGCCTGACCGATGCCGTAGCAATAGCCCGCGCATGCCGCGGAGATGTCGTAGGCGGCCGCGGGGGTCGCGCCCAGGCGCTCGGCCAGCACGGGCGCGCCGCCCGGCGTGATGTGCGGGAACGAGATGGTCGACAGGATGACCGCGTCGATCTCGGACGGGTCGATTCCCGCCTGTGCGATCGCGCCGAGCGCCGCGCGCTCGGACAGGTCGATCACGGACGTGTCGCGGTTGGCGCGCACGCGCGTGACGATTCCGGTCATCTTGCGGATCCACTCGTCCGACGAGTTGATCGGCTCGATGAGGTCCTCGTTCGGCACCGCGTTCTCGCCCCGGGCGACGCCCAGGCCGAGGATGCGCGTGAACTCGGGACCGCGGCGAACGGTGAGCGTGGTCATCAGGCCTCCAGGAGGTCGCGCGCGGCGGCCAGGTCGTCGGGGGACTTCAGCGCGACGGAGGGGATTCCCTTCATCGCACGCTTGGCAAGCCCGGTGAGGACGCCACCGGGCGCGAGCTCGACGATACCGGTCACACCCAGCTCGAGCATCGTCTCCATGCACAGGTCCCATCGCACGGGGTTAGCGACCTGGCGGACGATGCGCGCGAGGGCATCGGCGCCGTCCGTCACCTGGGCGCCGTCGGCGTTGGAGAGCAGGATGCCGCCTGGGGCGGCGGGGGAGACGGCCGCAGCGGCCGCCTCGAGGTCCGCGACCGCGGGAGCCATGTACGTCGTGTGGAAGGCGCCCGCCACCTGGAGCTCGATGACGCGCACGCGGGCGGGCGGCTCCGCGACGAGCGCGACGATCGCGTCCTTGGCACCCGCGGCGACCACCTGGCCGCCGCCGTTGACGTTCGCAGCCGTGAGGCCTCGCTGGGCGAGCGCGGCCGCGACTTCCTCGGGGTCGCCGCCCAGAACCGCCGCCATCGACGTGGGCTCGCTCGCGGCCGCCGCGCGGGCCATCGCCGCGCCGCGCACCGCGACCAGGGACATCGCCTCGCGGTCCGTGAAGACGCCCGCGAGGGCGGCGGCGCCCAGCTCGCCCACGGAGTGACCCGCGGCGAGGGCGGGGACCGCGTCGCCGAGCAGCTCACGGCCGGTCGCGATCGCGGTCGCGACCAGCAACGGCTGAGCGATCGCGGTGTCGCGAATCGTGTCCGCGTCCGAGGTGGTGCCGTGACCGACGATGTCGATGCCGGCCGCCTCCGACAGCGCGCCAAGACGCTCAGCGACGGCGGGGATGTCGAGCCACGGAGCGAGCATCCCGGGGGTCTGCGCGCCCTGTCCCGGGCAGAGAATGGCAATCACGGGTTATAGCCTGCCTCACATGGTGGAACCCCTACCGGCATCCTGGTACCGATTCGGGCCCGAGTTCTTGTTGGTTTCCTACAAAGACAGCGCGGCCGCGTCGCGCAGCCTGCCGAGCGCGAACGCGGTCTCGAGGACGTGGGCGTCGCGCGTGGAGAGCACGTCCCAACCTGTGAGGTCCGCGACCTTGCGCAGCCGGTAGCGCACGGTGTTGGCGTGGACGAACATGGTGCGGCTCGCGAGTTCGAGCGAGCGGCCGCAGTCCAGAAACGTCGCGACCGTCTCCTTGAGCGAGCCTCCTGCCGAGGCGATGGGGTCGTAGGCGACGGCGATGAGGCGCTCGGCCGCCGAGGAGTCGCCAATCAGCACGCGTTCGGGGAGGAGGTCGTCCGCGTTGACCGGGCGCGGGGCGAGGGCCCACGCGGGGGCTGCGCTCGCGCCGTTGATCGCGGCGCGCGTGGAGCGGGCCACCTCGACGAGCGTGATCGCCGGCGGACCGACGACGACCGGGCCGCTGCCGAAGGTGGGCAGCAGCGCCTTGGTGACCTCGTCGAGCGCGGAATCGGAACGGGCGATTACCACCAGGTCCTCGCCGTGGATGCCGGCGAGCGCTCCGTGCGCCGCGCGGCGGATCGTGCGCCGCAACTCCGCAGACTGGACCTCGCCCAGCGGGCCTTCCGTGCGTCCGACCATGACAAGCGTGGGGCCGGGCTTCCAGCCGAGCGCGGCGGCGCGCGAGGGGAGATCGTCGTCGACCTGCCCGCGCACCAGCGCATCGACCACGAGCGCCTCGAGCCGGGCGTCCCACGCGCCGCGTGACTCCGCGGCACGCGCGTAGACCTCGGCGGCGGAGAAGGCGATCTCGCGCGAGTACCTCAGGATCGACTCGCGCAGGTGGGCCTCGGCTCCGGGGGCGGCGAACTCGTCGGAGTGGTTCTCGACGATCGCGACGAAGGTGCGCACGATCGTCAGCGTGTGCTGGAGCGAGATCGAGCGGGTGAGCTCGGGAGGAGCGGACGCGAACATCTCGAGGGCGCCGCGGTGGCCGGCGGAGGTATCGGCGAAGTACGTGACGAACGACGCGATGCCCGCCTGCGCCACCGTGCCCACCCACGAGCGCTCCTGCGCGGGCAGCTCCCTGAACCATGGGTACTCGGAGTCGAGGGTCTTCAGTGCGATCGTGGCGAGGCGGCCGGTGCCGGCCCGGAGGCGGCGGAGGGTCTCGGCGCGCATCTCGGGGGTGACCATTCACTCAGGCTAGTGCGCGATTGTAGGGAGAGCACAATCGGTGCCCTGGGCGAGACGGTGGCTCGGGTGTGGCGGCGGTGCGGTGAGGCGGGCGCGGTTGGTGGAATCCGACATGAGGGCGGGGTGGGTGGACTCTCGCGGCTCCGCCACACGGGTGGACTCTCGCGGCTCCGCCACACGCGCGTGCTCTCGCGGCTCCGCCACACGAACGCTGTCTCGCGGCTCCGCCACACGAACGCTGTCTCGCGGCTCCGCCACACGCAATCGACCATGGGTGTCCCATGGCGCGCCTCAACCTGCCAGAAGCGACCATGAGTGCCCCACTGTGCATTCGGCGTGTGGCGGAGCCGTGGGGTGGGGGCCGCGGCTGGCGCGCTCGGCGTGTGGCGGAGCCGCGCCAGGCCTTGCACGTCAACCACGACGAAGGGCCGGGACCCCACCCGAAGGCGAGGATCCCGGCCCTGAGCCGTGATCGAATGCGCGGCTCAGGCGTCGCCGCCCGCGTTGCCCGACGTGCCCTTGCGGACGTCGTGGAGTTCGTAGCGACGGATCGCCTCGGCGAACGTGCCGGGCTGGACCTCACCACGGCGCTCGAGCAGCTGGAGCACGCGCACCGCGGTCGAGGGGCCGTCGATGTGGAAGAAACGGCGCGCAGCGGCGCGGGTGTCGGAGAAGCCGAAGCCGTCCGCACCGAGCGTCGCGTAGTCGCCGGGGACCCACGCCCGGATCTGGTCGGCCACCAGGTGGTCGTAGTCCGAGGTCGCGACGAACGGTCCCGCTGCTCCCTGCAGCTTCTGCGTGAGGTACGGCGTGCGGAAGCCCTCCTCGGGGCGGAGGAAGTTAGCCTCCTCGCACGCGAGTGCCTCGCGACGTAGCTCGTTCCACGAGGTCACGGACCAGATGGCGGCCCGGACTCCGTAGTCGCGCAGCAACAGCGCCTGAGCCTCATAGGCCCACGGCACTCCGACGCCGGAGGCGAGGATCTGCGCCTCCGGGCCGTGGCCCTCGGGAGCGGCAGAGACGCGGTGGATGCCCTTGAGGATTCCCTCGACGTCCACGTCCTCGGGCTCGGCCGGCTGGACGATCGGCTCGTTGTAGACCGTGAGGTAGTACATGACGTTCCGGTCGCGTCCCGAGTCCGGTCCGTACCAGCGCTCGAGCGCGTCCTTGACGATGTGCCTGATCTCGTAGCCGTACGCGGGGTCGTACTGGACCACCGCGGTGTTGGTGCCCGCGATCAGCGGCGAGTGGCCGTCGCCGTGCTGGAGACCCTCGCCGGCCAGCGTCGTGCGGCCTGCGGTCGCACCCACGATGAAGCCGCGCGTGAGCTGGTCGCCCGCCGCCCAAAACTGGTCGCCGGTGCGCTGGAAGCCGAACATCGAGTAGAAGATGTAGAACGGCACCAGGGGCTCGCCGTGCGTCGCATACGACGTGCCGACGGCCTGGAACGCGGCAGCGGATCCGGCCTCGTTGATTCCCGTGTGCATGATCTGGCCCGACTCGGACTCCTTGTAGGAGAGCATGAGCTCGCGGTCGACCGGCAGGTAGTTCTGTCCCTGCGTGTTGAAGATCCTGGCGCTCGGGAAGATCGCGTCGAGGCCGAACGTGCGCGCCTCATCGGGGATGATCGGCACCAGCCGGTGGCCGAACTCCTTGTCGCGCACCAGGTCCTTGAACAGGCGCACGAAGGCCATCGTGGTGGCGACCTCCTGCTTGCCCGATCCCTTGGCGAGCAGCTCGTATGCCTTGTCGCCGGGGAGGCTGATCTCCTTGCGGTTGTCGCGACGCTCGGGCACGAAGCCGCCGAGCTCCTGGCGACGCTTCAGCATGTACTGAATGGCCGGGTCGTCGAAGCCGGGGTGGTAGTACGGCGGGTGGTACGGGTCGGCCTCGAGCTGCTCGTCGGTGAACGGGATGTCGAAGGTGTCGCGCAGCACCTTGAGGTCGGCCGCCGCGAGCTTCTTCATCTGGTGCGTCGAGTTGCGCGCCGCGAAGTTGGCACCCAGTCCGTAGCCCTTGATGGTCTTCGCGAGGATGACCGTCGGCTTGCCGTTCTTCTGGGTGGTGGCGCGAGCGTACGCGGCGTACAGCTTGCGGTAGTCGTGTCCGCCGCGCTTGAGCGCCCAGATCTCGTCGTCGGTCATGTCCTTGACGAGCTCCTTGGCGCGCGGGTCGCCGCCAAAGAACTGGTCGCGGATGAACGCTCCGGACTCGGCGCGGAAGGTCTGGAAGTCGCCGTCCGGCACGGTGTTCATGAGGTTGACGAGAGCGCCGTCCTCATCGCGGGCGAGCAGCGGGTCCCAGTTGCGGCCCCACACGACCTTGAGCACGTTCCAGCCGGCGCCGCGGAAGAACGCCTCCAGCTCCTGGATGATCTTGCCGTTGCCGCGCACCGGTCCGTCGAGGCGCTGCAGGTTGCAGTTGACCACGAACGTGAGGTTGTCGAGCTGCTGGTTCGCGGCGAGCTGGAGCATGCCGCGGCTCTCGGGCTCGTCCATCTCGCCGTCGCCGAGGAACGCCCACACGTGCTGCTGTGAGGTGTCCTTGATGCCTCGCAGGTGCAGGTAGCGGTTGGTCCAGGCCTGGTAGATGGCCGATGCCGGGCCGAGTCCCATGGACACGGTGGGGAACTCCCACAGGTCGGGCATGAGACGCGGGTGCGGGTACGAGGACAGGCCGCGGCCGAGGCCGGACTTCTCCTGGCGGAACGAGTCGAGGTCCTCCTCGCTGAAGCGGCCCTCGACATAGCCACGGGCGTATACGCCGGGCGCGGCGTGGCCCTGGTAGTAGACCTGGTCGCCGCCGCCGGGGTGGTCCTTGCCGCGGAAGAAGTGGTTGAGGCCCACCTCATACAGGGTCGCCACGGAGGCGTACGAGGAGATGTGTCCGCCCACGCCCTTGCCGCCCGCCTGCGCGCGCGTCACCATGACGGCGGCGTTCCAGCGGATCCAGCCGCGGTAGCGGCGCTCGATCTCCTCGTCGCCGGGGAAGTCGGGCTCGTCGTCGGCGTGAATGGTGTTGACGTACGGCGTGTTCAGGCTGAGCGGGACGCTCAACTGCTTCTTGGCCGCGTGCTCCACGAGCTGGTCCACGATGTACTCTGCGCGGCTTTCCCCGCCCGCATCGATGAGGCCGTCGAGCGACTCGAGCCACTCCTGCGTCTCGCCTGGGTCCTTGTCAACCTCGCCGTGATGTGCCACAGGGGGACCTTCCTCTCGGGCGCGCGGTGGCGCGCCAGTGGGTGGGAGTTCGCGCGGCGGGTAAGCCGCCATCCCCCACATTGTTCCCACAAGTTTCGGGAATGTCACGCCAGCCTGGGACCGTGGCCGATTGCACCGTCACGCGCCGTGCCTCTACTGTGGACGCGAGGCTCGCGTTGGTGCGAGCAGAACCGTACGAAGGGGGTTCCGCCGACGTGGCGACACAGGAGGACGCGAAGGCAGCGGTTGACAATGTCATCGCGAGGCTTGGGCTGAAGCCCGGGCAGATCATCCAGGAGTTTGGCTACGACACGGACACGGACGCGGACTTCCGCGCCGCGTTCGAGGAGGCGACCGGCGAAGCGCTGGTGGACGAGGACTACGGCGACGTCACCGACGGCACGCTCGTGTGGTTCAGGGACGGCGACGACGATCTTGCCGACCTCTTGATGGACGCACAGAGCCTGCTCGACGACGGCGCGTCCGTGTGGGTGTGCACGCCCAAGGCCGGCCAGCCCGGTCACGTGCAGCCGCGCGAGGTGCAGGAGGGCGCATCGGTCGCCGGCCTGCACGCGACCTCGACGTTTGTGATTGGTGGCGGCTGGACCGCCACGCATTTGGTGGAGAAGGGTCGCAGCAAGTGACCCACCCCATGGTCGGCAGGCCCGCGCCCGCCTTCCAGATGACCGACACCCACGGCAGGACGGTGACGTCCGAGTCGCTGCTCGGCACGGCGTATCTGCTGGTGTTCGTGCCGTTTGCGTTCTCCGACACGTGCACCAACGAGCTCATCGACCTGCGCGCGGCCGATGACCTCCTGAACCGCGATGGCTTCAAGGTGATCGTGGTGAGCTGCGACTCGGTCTACACGCTCAAGGCGTGGGCCGACACCCACAGCTACAAGGCGGACCTGTTGTCCGACTTCTGGCCGCACGGAGACGTGTCGCGCCACTTCGGCGTCTTCAATGCGCGCAAGGGCCTCGCGACGCGGGGCAGCTTCCTCGTCGACGCTGAGGGCGTGGTGCGATGGGCGATCGTCAACCCGGAGGGTGAGGCGCGCGACGTCGCCGAGTACCGCGGAGCCGTGGAGACGCTGCTGGGCTGACGTGCGAGGGCCGCGGCGACCCGCGCGGAACCAGATCCGCGAAAACACTTATATCTCTCGCTTATAAGCGTTAGTGTGGGCTCATGGAACACGTCGCCGCGGTCATCGTCGACATCGTGCGCTCGCGCGCGCTTCCCGATCGCGCCTTGGCGCAGTCCCAGGTGCTCGAGGCCTTCGCGCGGGCCGAGCGCGATGCCCACGCCGTCCGCCCGCTCGCGGCGACGGTGGGAGACGAGTTCCAGGGCGTCTACCGCACGCTCGCCGATGCGCTGCGCGTCACGACTCTCGCCGCACTCGTGCTCCCCGATGGACTCGAGGTGCGCTCCGGGATCGGTTTGGGCGAGGTGGTCGAGGTCGAGGGCGACATCTCGGACGGCTCCGCGTGGTGGCGTGCGCGCGAGGCGATCGACGAGGCGCACCGCCGCGAGGATGCGGGGGAGTCCGCGGTTCGCGCCTGGTGTGTCGGAGGCGACGGGCAGGATGGTCCCATGGCCTCCGCCGTCCTGCTCCTTCGCGACCACGTGCTCGCGCGCATGAAGGCGCGCGAGCGCAGGATCGCCGCCGCCTTGCTCGAGGGTGAGCCGCAGGCGGCGATCGCGACGCGCGAGTCGATCACGCAGGCCGCCGTGTCGCAGAACGCTCACCGCTCCGGCGCGGTCGCGCTGCGCGAGGCGCTTGCGGCTCTCGAGGCGCGGGCCGGGACCGCCTGATGGCCGCCGCGATGCTGGTCGCCATGGTCGCGGGGGTTGACCTCGCGATGTGGCAGTTGCGCGGGGGAGCACGTGCGCTCGCCGTCGCAGCGTGGCTCGCCGCCGTGCTCGCGAGCGGCGTGATCCTGGGCGACGTGGCCCCGTGGTGGGCGGCAGGCGCCTCCCTGGGCGCCGCGCTGTGGGTCGCGGTGCGCACCTCGGTAGGGGCCGATGCCGCGGCGGGCGTCCTCCTCGCGGGCACCGCGGTCCTGCTCCTGGCGGGCGACGGGCCGGACCGTGCGGCGGCAATCGTCGCCACCGTCGCGGTGGCCGCCTTCCTCGCCCACGGGGCCAATGACGTGTGCCGCGACGTGATCCGGCGCGCGCGGGCGGCCCCTGAAGAGTCCGACGAGCCGGGCGACCCGCCGGCCGACCCGTCGCGGCTGCGCGGTGGCCGGTTCATCGGGCCGCTCGAGCGATGGCTGATCGTCGCGCTTGCGCTCGTAGGTGCGGAGGGCGTGATCGTGGGCCTCATGGCGGCCAAGGGAATCGGCCGCTTCCCCGAGATCTCGGGCGACAGGGCACGGGGCTCCGCCGCCGAGGAGTTCCTGGTGGGAAGCCTGGTCAGCTGGGCGCTCGCCGGCGCGGGCGCGCTGCTCATCGCGACGCTGCGGTAGCCCTACGACGCCGCGCCTGAACCCGACCACGGCATCGTCCTGCCACAATGGTCCGCGGGCCCTTAGCTCAGTTGGTTAGAGCACTGCGTTTACACCGCAGGTGTCGTCGGTTCGAGTCCGGCAGGGCCCACGCAGAGCAAGGTTGCTGTCATGCCCGCGCGTGGTCGGCGGAGGGGTAGAACACGTCCTCGGTGAGCATGAGCCGCTCGCAATAGCTGTACCGGGCGGGCACACCCAGGCACGTGGCGATGGCGCGCGCGAGCACGCGGAGGTCTCGCTCCGCGGGCAAGGCGCCGTCGGAACGGCGCAGCACCCATCGTGCGGGGGCCTCGTCGTCGGACGCCCAGGGGACCGAGGCGAAGATGCGCTCCCACCCGTACTCGCGGGCGACGGAGTACGCGGCGTCCTCGAGGTGCGAGCCGTCGAGCACGTCCTCGACGTTGAGGCAGGGCGCGTCGAGCTGCGCGTGGAGCGTGCCGGCGTTCGCGGTGAGGGTGACGATCGCGCCCGCATCGCCACGCGCGTGAAGCCCTCGAAGAGCTCAGTCCTCCTCGTCGTTGAGAGGAGCATCCGCGCGCCAGTCGATGCGGCCGATCAACCCGCTCACGATCCACACCACCGCGGCGGCTACCGCGACCCTCAGCACAAAGGCCAACACCTTGCGGCGCGCGGGCGTCAGCGCTGGAATCTCGGGTACGGGCACGCCGTCATGCCAGCTGTGCGGGCGTGCGCCATACCGGCATCGCCGGCGGGCGCGCAGCGAGTAGCCTGAGCGCATGACCTCTGTGGCCGACGTGATGGACGCGCTTGAGAGTCGCTTCCCCCTCGACCTCGCGGAGGACTGGGACGTCAACGGCCTGTGCGTGGGCAGGCCCGACGCCGCCGTGACGCGCGCGCTCTTCGCCGTCGACCCCACCCTCGCGGTGGTCGACGAGGCCGTCGAGGCCGGTTGCGACCTCATCGTGACGCACCACCCGCTGTTGCTGCGCGGGGTGACCACGGTCAACGCGGCGACGCCCAAGGGAGCCGTCATCCATGCGCTCATCGAGCACGGGATCGCGCTGTACAACGCGCACACCAACGCCGACCACGCGGGCAGCGGGGTTGCGGAGGCGCTCGCCGAGGTCCTGGGGGTGTCGGGCGCGTTGCCGCTCGTGCCGCTGAGGGACGATGCCGAACAAGGCACCGGGCGCATCGGTCGCCTGGATGCGCCGATCACCTTGCGTGCTTTCGCCGAGCGTGCGGCCGCGGTGCTCCCGCAGACCGCACACGGCGTGCGCGTCGCGGGCGACCTCGACGCGACCGTCCAGACCGTGGCCGTCGTGGGCGGCGCGGGAGACTCGTTCCTCGAGGCCGCCAGAGTCGCCGGCGCCGACGTCTACCTCACGTCCGACCTGCGTCACCACCCCGCGTCGGATGCGCGCGAGGCCGCGCTCCTCGCCGGCGGCACGCCCTTCCTCGTCGACGTCGCTCACTACGCGTCCGAGTGGACGTGGCTCGAGGCGGCCGCCGAGTACCTCGGCGACGCCACCGGCATCGACACCATCGTTTCGACCCTCATCACCGACCCCTGGACCGCGCGCTTCTAGCGCGAAGGAGTACTACGTGCCCTCAGCACCCGCAGCAGACCAGATCCGCCTCCTCGACGTGCAGGCCCTCGACCTGCGCGCGCAGCAGGCGCGCCACCGCCGCGACCACCTCCCGGTGCTCGAGCAGATCGCGGAACTCACCGCGCGGCTGGTCGACCTCGACGAGGCACGCGTGGCGAGCGCGACCCGGGCCTCCGACCTGCGCCGCGCGGTGCAGAAGGCCGAGGATGACGTGCAGTCGGTGCGCGACCGCGCCGCCCGCGACAGTGCTCGCCTCGCGTCCGGCACCGGATCGCCCAAGGACCTGCAGGCGCTGCAGGCGGAGCTCGAGATCCTGGTCCGCCGTCAGGCAGAACTCGAGGACGTCGAGCTCGAGGCGATGGAGTCGCTCGAGCAGGCGGAGTCGGAGCATGCCTCCGCCAAGGAGCAGGTCGATGCCATCACCGCGCAGATCGCGGAGCTCGCCGTCGAGCGCGACGCGGCGTGGGCCCAGATCGATGCCGAGCTGGCCGGGCTGGCCGCCGAGCGTGAGGCGGCCGCGGCTGGCCTCGACGCAGGCCTGCTCGCGCTCTACGTCAAGTTGCGCGATGCGCACGGTGGAATCGGCGCCGCTGCGCTCGCGCAGGGCCAGTGCCTCGGATGCCGCATGCCGATGAACCCCGGCGACCTGCGCGACATCGAGGCGAAGTCGCCCGACACGATTGTGCGCTGCGAGGAGTGTGGCCGCATCCTCGTGCGCGGCGCGGGCAAGTAGGCGGCACAGCGATGACGGACACGCACGTCGAGCCGCCGGTGCCCCACCGGCCCCATCCACTGCCCGAGGGAACGGACCTGGACGCCGACTCTCCGGCGACCCCGGCATCGTCCTCTCAGGCGCGCGTTCAGTCGCCGTTCTCTCCCCACGAGGACGACCTGGTCGCACCCCTCACGCTCGTGTTGGTGCGCCACGGCGTCACGGAGATGACCACGTCGCGGCGCATGTCGGGTGGGGGAGTGCCTGGCCCGCCGCTCAGCGCCCCGGGCCGCGTGCAGGCCGCGAAGGCCGCCGACCTCGCGTACGGGATCGGTAGACGCACGTGGATGAACCTTCCGCATGTGACGCGCGTGCTCGCGTCGCCGCTGGTGAGGACGCAGGAGACCGCCGCGGCGATCGGCCGCAGGGTGGGTGCACACGTCGAGACGGAGGAGCGGCTGCGCGAGGTCGTGTTCGGGGACTGGGAGGGTCTCACGGTCCCCGAGATCGTCGAGCGCGACGGCGACGCGATCCACCACTGGAGGCGTGCGGAGACGCTCGCGCCCGGCGGGGAGTCGATCACCCAGGTGGGCGAGCGGGGCTACGCGCTCGTCGAG
Organism: Demequina sediminis; assembly: GCF_039545075.1. Classification (NCBI taxonomy): domain Bacteria; kingdom Bacillati; phylum Actinomycetota; class Actinomycetes; order Micrococcales; family Demequinaceae; genus Demequina; species Demequina sediminis. The sequence goes on from NZ_BAABRR010000001.1 coordinate 66,524, forward strand.
GAGCTCGCGCGTGACCACGCGGCGGAGTGCATGGCGGGCCGCGACGTGGCACGGGGCATCGCGCTCGTCTCGCATGCGGTGGCGATCAAGTCGATCGTGGGCACCGCGCTCGGGATGCCGGCCTCGCACTGGGGCGCCATCTGGCCGTCGCCCGCGTCGATCACGATCCTGCAGGTGCGTGCGCGGCGCGATGGGACGATCGCCGAGCAGCACGTGCTGTGCGTGGGTGCGCCGGTCGAGTGACGCGCGGCGACCGACGCCCGCCGCGTGAGGGCGCTTCGTCAGCGGGGTACCGGCAGGGACTCCCAAGTGTGGGGGAGCGCTCTTAGCCTGGGAGACATGACCGTTTCCCGCGAGGATGTCCGCGAGTTCCTCGTGACGCGCCGTGCGCGCGTCACTCCCGCCATGGTGGGCCTGCCCGAGGGCGGTGCGCGCCGCGTTCCTGGGCTGCGCCGCGGCGAGGTCGCGATCCTCGCCGGCGTGAGCGTCGAGTACTACACGAAGGTCGAGCGCGGGGACCTGCGCGGGGTCTCCGACGAGGTGCTGGAGGCGATCGCCTCCGCACTGCGCATGGACGATGCCGAGCGCGCCCACCTCTTCGACCTCGCCAGGGTGGCGAATGCGGGCGCGCGCGCCAGACGGCGCGCCGCGCCACGCCCCCGGATGCGCGAGGGGCTGCGCCACCTGTTGGACGCGACCACGGATGCCGCGGGCGTGGTCGGCAACGCGCGCGGGGAGATTGTCGCGACCAACGCGCTCGCGCGGGCGCTCTACGACCCCCTCTTCAGGGCTCAGGGTGACGCTGTGAGCTACCCGCGATTCGTCTTTCTCGATCCCGCCTCACGCGTGTTCTACCCCGACTGGGAGGACATCGCCGACGGCTCCGTCGCGAGCCTGCGGACCGCGGCCGGGCGCGACCCGTTCGACCGGGCGATCTCCGACCTCGTGGGAGAGCTGTCGACGCGATCCGACGAATTCCGCGTGCGCTGGGCTCGTCACGACGTGCGCCTCCACATTCAGGGGCTCAAGCGACTTGTCCATCCTGTTGTCGGCATGCTTGAACTCGAGTACAACGTGCTCGAGCTTCCGGCGGACCCCGGGCTTGGACTGACCTTCTACACCGCCGCCCCAGGATCGGACTCCGCCGAGCGGCTGCGTCTGCTCGCGAGCTGGTGGGCGACTCAGCAGGCCGCGAGTCGTGACGCCCCTGCGATCTAGGGGGTACCGCCGGTACCCCTGTCGAGCGAGACTCCCGCCACCCCGGCATCGTCGCGATGCTTGAGCCGTTCCCTCCATCCCTGACACAAGGAGAACCATGCGAGCCACCTTTATGTTCGGTGCGGGCGACGTCCGCGTCATCGAGGTCCCCGACCCGCGGATCGAGGCGCCCACCGACGCGGTCATCCGCGTGGTGCGCGGCTGCATCTGCGGCTCCGACCTCCACCCGTTCCACTCGATGCCCGCGTCGGAGACAGGCAGGCACATGGGGCACGAGGCGATCGGCGTGGTCGAGGAGATCGGCTCCGAGGTCCGCACGCTGACCAAGGGCGACTTCGTCATCGTGCCGTTCGGCATCCAGGACAACACCTGTGTGTTCTGCCGCGAGGGCTTCCCCACGTCGTGCGTGCACGGCTCGTGGCTGAGCGGCGGGCAGGGCGAGGCGCTCCGCCTGGCGCAGGCCGACGGCACCGCGGTTAAGGTCCCCGGCGTCGACCCGGACACCGCCGACGACGCGCTGCTGGCGTCGCTGCTCACGCTGTCCGACGTCTACCTGACCGGATGGCACGCCGCCCACATGGGCCGCGTCGCTCCGGGCAAGACCGTCACCGTGATCGGTGACGGCGCGGTGGGACTGTCCGCGGTGCTGTCTGCCCGGGAGAAGGGCGCCGAGCGCATCATCCTCATGGGTCGCCACGCGTCGCGCACCACCCTCGGCCGCGAATGGGGCGCCACGGACGTGGTGTCCGCGCGCGGCGCCGAGGGCATCGCGGAGGTCATGGAGCTCACGGGTGGCGAGGGTAGCCATGTGGTACTCGAAGCCGTGGGGCACATGCCCGCGTACGAGCAGTCGTACGGCGTGGTGCGGCCCGGCGGCGTGATCTCCCGCGTGGGCGTGCCGCAGTACGAGGACGCTCCCGTGGGATTCGGTTCGCTGTTCGGCAAGAACGTGACGCTGACCGGCGGCCCGGCGCCCGTGCGCGCCTACATCGAGGCTGCCATCCCGGAGGTTCTCGAGGGTCGCATCGAGCCGGGCAGGGTCTTCGACATGACGGTCGGCCTCGACGGGGTGCCCGCGGGCTACGCGGCGATGGACGCGCGTGAGGCCCTCAAGGTCATGATCGACCCGCGCGCATAGCGAACGCGCCTGGCCCCCGGTCGCTACTCGCTGGGGGTCAGGCCGCGGCGCAGCAGGTGCTTGCGGTCGTCGTTGGCGTACGCGTAGTAGTAGCCGATCAACAGTCCGCCGCCCACGAAGTTGCCGGCGAGCACGATCGCGAGGTTGCCCAGCGCGAGACCCACATCGATGCCATCGTGAAGACCGACGATCGTGAACAGCACCGTGTTGGCGACGGAGTGCTCAAAGCCCAGGAACGCGAACACGAACACGCTCATGATCATCGCGAGCGACTTCATAAAGTCGTCCTTGATCATGCCGTTGTAGACCAGCAGCATCGCGAGGTTGATCATGAAGTTACAGAGCACCGCGCGCACAAACAGGTCCGACCAGCCCGCGAGGCCCTCCGCGACGAGACCCACCTTGTGATCAACGGAGTGCGCCATCTGCTCACCGATCGCACCGTCCGCGAGGCTCGAGCCCAGCACGAGGAGCGCGACGGCGAGGCCGCCCACGAAGTTGCCGCCGTAACACAGGAGGAGGATGCGCAGGGACTTGAGGGGGGTGGTGCGCCGGTAGTACGCGCCGATCGACACGATCATCATGTTCGACGTCAGGAGTTCGGACTTGCTGTAGTAGATGAACACCAGCGCGAAGCCGAACACCAGTCCGCCGACCATCTTGCCGAGTCCCAGCGAGTCGTCGCCGAGAGCGCCAAACGTCGACACCACGGTGTAGTACGCCAGGTACATGACGCCAATCAGGCCGCCGGCCATGGCCGCACGCATGAGGTAGACGCGCGCCAGGGTCCCGCTCATGGCGGTCTTGGTATCGAGCGCGTCCAGCACCGTCGAGATGAAGTACTTGCCAGGAAACAGCTGGCTTTGATCGGTCATGGGCCTAGGTTCTCACGGCGCGCTGCGCGTCGGTCGGGACCTCAGCCCGCGATGACCAGAGTGAGCTCGTCCGGGCCCTTGGCTCGCGGGGTCAGCGCCACGTCCACGAGCGCGTCTCCGATCATCCCTGCCGCGGCATCGGCGAGGTCCTGCGCGGTCTCGGGCAGGGCATCGTCCCTCAGCAGGTGTGCCGTGAGTAGTCCGCGCGTGTGCTTGGCCATGTGGCTCACGACCGCGCGCTTGCCCGCCAGCTCGCGCTGGACGCCCACGGAGACCCACGGGGAGGCGGCGGGCCGGAAGGCCGCGACGTAGCTCGCGCTGCGGCAGTCGATCACGAGGCGGCCGTCCGCGACGGCGTCGAGCTCGCGGGGGAGATGGCGTCGCCACAGCGCCGCGAGCGGGCCGATGCGACCCAGGCTCGTGCCCATCGACAGGCGGTAGGCGGGGATGGGGTCGGCGGGGGAGACGGCGCCCCACAGCGCGGAGACGATGCGCACGTGAGCCCGCGCGCGCTCAAGGGTGGGCGCGTCCCACGTCGCCATGCCTGCCGCGTCGTACAGGACGCCGGAGTAGACGGTGGCGGCCCGTGCAGCGGGGTTGTCCCACAGGGTGCGGTTGCGCTCGATCTCGGGGCTCAGACTGGGTCCGACGCCGAGCACCTCGCTCGCGTTGCGCTGGCCGCTCACCCTGACGAGGGCGTCGCCCACGCGGCGTCGGTGATCCTCGAGCGCGGGGTGGGACAGGGACGAAAGGTCCACGGGGGCGCCGGAGGCGGGGGCGGTCTTGCCCTCGGAGGGCGGGAGCAGGATCAGCACGGGGACCAGGGTAGGGGCTGCGTGCACGTGTCGCGGTTCGTGCGTGCGGAGACGATGCGGTGGCAGGGTCGCGCCCGGTACGCTGGGCATGCGGATGAGTTGGCCAGGCGACCGCGCGGTCCTTCGGGGTCTCGAGGAACGTCCGGGCTCCGCAGGGCAGGGTGATGGCTAACGGCCACCCGGGGTAACCCGCGGGACAGTGCCACAGAAAGGAAACCGCCTCTCGGCGCCTTCGGGCACGGGGAGGTAAGGGTGAAAGGGTGAGGTAAGAGCTCACCGCGCTGCCGGTGACGGGAGCGGCACGGTAAACCCCACCCGGAGCAAGGCCAGACAGGATGCGTTCGAGGGCTGCCCGCCCGAGCATCCGGGTAGGCTGCTTGAGCCCTGGAGCAATCCAGGGCCTAGATGGATGGTCGCCCCTCGCGCTGCGGCAACGCGGCGTGAGTGACAGAACCCGGCGTATCGGCCAGCTCATCCGCATTGAGGCGATGACCCGGGGCACCGTGACGGTGCCCCCCGGGTGTGCGAGGCGAAGGCCGGCGCATCCCCGTGAGAAGTGGCGCGGCGCACGTGCGACGCGCAGGACAGCAGGAGGCAAGGTGTCACGACCAGGCCAGTCGGGCCAGCGGCGCAGCCGCGCGCGCACCGATGCCGGGACCTCACGCCGTCGCGCCACGCGCGCGGCCGACCAGGACCTCATCGCGATCCTCGCGGGGATCGCCAGAGACGTCGACCGCGTCGTGCAGCGCCCGCCGACGCGTCCCGCGCTACGGACCAAGTTCCAGGTCGTGGCGCTCTTGGCGCGCGAGGAGCGCGCACGCGTCAAGGCGGACGAGGCCATGTCCGTATCGCGTCGCGGCGAGGAGCTCAAGCGACTCGACGGCGTGGCCACGCTGCTGGCCAAGATCGCCGCGCGTGACACGTCGCTCCTGGCGCTGCTGGCCGAGGACGCGCGCGTGTCCGACGCCGCGCGCGCCTACAAGGCCACGGTGCTGGGTGCCGCCGGACGGGAGGCTCCCGAGGAGCCCGAGCCGCCGGCGCCGAGCGAACCGACTCCCGCGCAGGAGAAGCGCGTGGTGCCGCAGTCCGCGATCTCTCGCCAGCTCGCCAACCCCTTCCTTGCCCCCGATTTCTCGGCGGCCAGCGAGCGCGTGACGGCACGGCCGCGGCGACTCGCCGGGTGGGAGCTGCTCGAGCCGCTGTTCAGGTCCTTCGAGCACGACACCAACGGGGTGCGCGCGTGCATGGAGCTGCCCGAGCCGGACTCGCTCACGGCGCGGTCGATCCCCGTCCCGCTCGGCCGCGCGCTCATGCCGCACCAGGCCCAGGTCGTGGCGGCGTCGTCGCGCGGTCACCGTACCTTCCTGCTCGCGGACGAGCCCGGCCTGGGCAAGACCGCGCAGGCGCTGCTCGCCGCCGAGGCGGCCGATGCCTACCCGCTGCTCGTCGTGGTCCCCAACGTCGTCAAGACCAACTGGGCGCACGAGGTCTCGCTGTGGACCCCGCATCGGCGCGCGAGCGTGGTCCATGGCGACGGCGAGGACGTCGACGCCTTCGCCGACGTGGTGATCGTCAACTACGACATCCTCGATCGGCACGTGGGCTGGTTCGGCGACCTGGGCTTCCGCGGCATGGTGGTCGACGAGGCACACTTCATCAAGAATCGGTCCTCGCAGCGCTCGCAGCACGTGCTCGCGCTCGCGCAGCGGATCCGCGAGCGCGCTGCGCGCCCGCTGCTCATGGCCCTCACGGGTACGCCGCTCATCAACGACATCGAGGACTTCCGGGCGATCTGGCAGTTCCTGGGCTGGATCGACGACGACAAGCCGCTCGGCGCGCTGATGGCGGCCCTCGAGGACACGGGACTCATCCCCACCGACCGTGGTTTCTACGCCGCGGCGCGCGCGGCCGTGATCGACATGGGAATCGTGCGCCGCCGCAAGGCCGACGTCGCCGCCGACATCCCCGCACGCCGCGTCGCCGACCTTCCCGTCGAGCTCGACGGACCCGTGGGACGGTCGATTCGCGCCGCCGAGGCCGCCCTCGCGAGCCGCATGGTCGACAGCTACCGCCGGGCCGTCGCCGCGCGCCCGGACCACGCCGACGACGGCGGGATCGACCTCGAGCTGGCGCGCCGCGTCGCGGCGGCGGAGCTCAAGGACGCGAGCTCGAAGACCTCGGGCGAGAACGTCTTCACGATGGTCCGGCGCATCGGCCAGGCGAAGGCTGGACTTGCGGCCGACTACGCCGTCCAGTTGGTGCGCAACGTGGGCAAGGTGGTGTTCTTTGCCAAGCACATCGACGTCATGGACCAGGCGGAGCAGATCTTTGCCGACCGCGGCATCCGGTTCGCCTCGATCAGGGGCGACCAGACCGCCAAGGTGCGCGAGAAGAACGTCACCGCGTTCACCGAGGACCCCGAGGTGTCGATCGTGGTGTGCTCGCTGATGGCGGCGGGAGTGGGGCTCAACCTGCAGGTGGCCTCGAACCTGGTCCTCGCGGAGCTGTCGTGGACCGATGCCGAGCAGACCCAGGCGATCGACCGCATCCACAGGATCGGCCAGTCCGAGCCCGTCACCGCGTGGCGCATCATCGCCGCGCAGACCATCGACGCGAAGATTGCCGAGCTCATCGACGCCAAGTCCGGGCTCGCCGCTCAGGCGCTCGACGGCGTCGCTGTCGAGGAGGGCGACTCGTCGACGGACGTGCAACTCGAGGCGCTCGTCGCGCTCCTCGTGGAGGCCCTGGAGGACTGAGGCTAGGCCTGCGGGAACGCCGCGAGGTGCGCCTCGACCCACGCCTCGAATGACTCGGGGTCGAGTGGTCGCGAGAAGTGGTAACCCTGGGCGAGGTCCGCTCCCAGGTCGGTGAGCAGATCGACCTCGGCCTGTGACTCGACGCCCTCCGCGACGGTCCGCAGGCCGAAGTTGCGGGCGAGCTGGGCGATGGTCGCCACCAGGTCGCGGTCACGGGCGTGGTGGGTGCTCTGGCTCACGAATCCGCGATCGATCTTCAGATAGTCGAGAGGAAAGTCGCGCAGGTACTGCAGCGAGCTGTAGCCGGTGCCGAAGTCGTCGATCGCGATCTGTACGCCTAGCTCCCTCAACTGGTGGAGGCGCGCGACGGCGATGTCGACGCGGCTCGCGATCGATTCCGTGATCTCGAGCACCAGCAGGTGGGGGTCGATGCCGGTTGTCGCGAGGGTGCGCTCAAGGTGGCCGACGAACCCGTCATCGCCAAACTGGCTCATCGAAATATTGACTGAGACGGTCAGCTCCCACCCTCGGCGGGTCCACTCGGCGAGTTGACGGCATGCGGTCTCGATGACCCACCGTCCCATCTCGCCGATGAGTCCCGTGTCCTCGGCGACCGGGATGAAGGTGTCGGGAGACACTGCGCCGAGCGTGGCGCTGTTCCAGCGCATGAGCGCCTCCGCGCCGTGGAGTTCACCGGTGGGAAGTGACACTTGGGGCTGATACACGACAGAGAGTTCATCGCGCTGGAGGGCGCGGCGCAGCTCAAGTTCAATGTGGACCCGGCGGTCATCGTCGGGGGTCGCTATGGACCGGTAGAGCGCGACCTGGTTCAAGCCTCGCCGTTTTGCGCCGTACAGCGCGGTCTCAGCGTTGCGCATCTGCGTTTCCGCATCGCACCCATCGTCGGGGTAGGTGCTGATGCCAAGTGTCGCCGAGATCGTGACCTCGTGCCCGCCCAGCATGAGCGGGGCGCGCACAAGCTCGCGGAGGTCCTCGGCGACGGCGGTCGCCACGTGGGGATCGCCGGAGTCCAACGTGAGAATGAAGCCGTCGCCGGCGTAGCGGTACACGGTCGCGCGGTCAGAGAGGCGGTGAGCGAGCCGCTGGGCGATCGAGGTGAGCAGCATGTCGCCCGTGTCACGGCCCCACGTGTCGTTGACGGACTTGAGCCGGTCGAGGTCCATCGCGATCACGGCGAACGGGCGGCCGTCGGCGACGCGGTGTGCGATGTCTTCTGCTGCTGCGTTTCGGTTTCCCAGGCCAGTGAGCGAGTCGGTGTAGGCCATGATGCTGAGCTCTCGCTCGAGTCGCTTCTGCTGCGTGATGTCCTTGCCCACGCAGTGAATGCCACGGGTCTCGCCGTCAATGATGATGGGAATGAGCGTGATGTGGAGGTCCACCACCTCGCCCGCACGGTTGTACATCGCCGTCTCGTACTGGCGCGTTTCACCTTCCAAGGCCCGCGTGAACTCGGCGAGCACAAAGTCCCGCTGATCGGGCACGAGCAGCGGGACGTACGTGAGCTCGCGCAGTTCCCTCTCGGAGTAGCCCGTGAGCGCCTCGGTCGCGGGGTTGAGGTACTCGTAGCCGCCCTCCGTGTCAAAGGAGACCACCGAATCGACGTTGTCTTCGAACAGCGCGCGGTAGCGTTGCTCGCTTTCCTGAAGTCGCCGTTCCGTTGCATTGCGCTCTGTCACGTCGCGCGCTTGGACAAACACGCCCGCGACTTCATCGCCCTCGATCATGGGCAGTGCCAACATGTCGAGGTCCCTCACCTCGCCCGCACTGTCCGTGAGCGACAGCTCGAATCGCTGTACCTCTCCCTCGAGGAGCCGCCGGAAGACGCCCTGCGCGAGCGGGAGTTGTGACTCGTGCACCCGCTGTTCATAGCCGCCGCGCATCAGGTCATCACGACTGAAGCCCAGTATCCGTTCACCTGCAGGATTGATCTCCATCAGGTGGCCGTCGCGATCAAGAACGATGTTCGCATCCGGCGTGTGGTGAAACATCCCCCGGAACCAGTCGTATGTCCGCTGAACCTGCGCACCGATCTCATCGCCCGACAGGTCCCGCACATAGACCACGTGGGAGCGAGAGGGATCCGGCCCCCCGAGCGGCACGACGGTGACCACCACCGGGCGGCGCGTGCCGTCCATCGCCGGCCGAGACCCGGGAAGCTCAACCACGTCCCGTGCCTCGTCAGCGGTGACCCCGCCCAGAGGCGCGTCGAGCAGGGTGCGAAGGTCAGCCCCGCGGACGTCGCGTGTCTCGCCCACCGCTTGCACGAAGGCGGCGTTGGCTTCAGCGACGATCCACGGCGTCTTGCCCACCGCGCTCGTGAGGGCTGCGGGCATTGGCAGGTGATGGAGTGCGGGATCGAGTCTCACGAGATCCTCCTCCGGGCCGGACCGCGCGCCCGTTCACCGGGAGATCGATGACGGTCGTGCCGTGCTTTGCTCGTTTCCAGCACCCTAGCAACGAGCGTGCTGCGCGTGCCTGCGATCCCGTGAGGTGTTGGTCACCCGATGCCCGATCAGGGCACCGTTAGCCTCGCAGGGGACCCCGCGCGATCGCCAGCTCACCCTCACCGAGACCGTTGAACCGAGGCACAGGCGTCCCCGCGACCACCGCGAGCGCGTGCTCCCACGGTCGTTGGGAGGCAAAGAACGGAGTCTCGTGCGACGTCCACTCGCGCCAGAACGCCCGTGCCTCATCCTCGTCGCCATTGGTGCCCTCGGCGACGTCGCGCGCGACGCCGCGCCGTTCGGCCTCCACCACGTCCGCCTGCACCCACACCGTCGCATCGACGAGGTCCGCGTACTCCTGCTGACGAGCACCCGCACCCTCGACCACGACGGCGCGCAGTCCCGCCGGCACCGCGATCGACCCCTCGCGGCCTCGCGCCACCCACTGCGGCGGGCGGAAGTCGACCGCCTCGCCGCGGTGCAGGGGCTCGAGCACGCCCACTCGCAGCAGCCCGCCCCACCCGAAGAACGGCTCGTGCCACGCGAGATCATCCGTGTGCACCACGGCCGCGGGTCCCAGCTCCGCGGCCAGCAGGCGCGCGAGCGTCGACTTGCCCGCTCCGCCTCGCCCGTCGACGGCGACCACCCACGGCCGTCCGGGTGCCCGCCCTGCGAGCCCCAGCATCGTCGCGAGGGACGCGACCGTACCGCACTCGAACGGTCCCGCCGGCGGCTCGCCCGCGGGGAGCGTCATCGAGGCCGTCACGACCGGTCGCCGTGGAGCTGACGGTGCAGGCGCTCCATGCGCGCGTCGAGCTCGGTCGCGGTGGCGGCCGCGGACTTCAGCTCGTCGAGCAGTCCGTCGGGCACCGCCGCCGAGTACTTGTAGTAAATCTTGTGCTCGAGGCTCGCCCAGAAGTCCATCGCGATGGTCCGAAACTGCACCTCGACGGGGACCGACACGCGCTCCGAGGACAGGAACACGGGGATCTCGATCACCGCATGCAGGCTCTGGTAGCCGTTGGGCTTGGGGTGCGCGATGTAGTCCTTGACACTGCGCACCGTGACGTCGTCCTGCTGCGTGAGCAGGTCGAAGAGCCGGTAGACGTCCGTCGAGAACGCGCACGTGACGCGCACGCCGGCGATGTCGGTGATCTGCTCGCGGACCGTCGCGAGCTCGAACGTGAGGCCCTTGCGGCGCAGCTTGTCGACCAGGCTCTCGGGCGCCTTGACGCGGCTCGAGATGTGCTCGATCGGGTTGTAGTCGTGCAGCGAGAGGAACTCGTCACGCAGGATGGACAGCTTGGTCTCGATCTCGCGCAGCCCGAACTCGTACTGCAGCAGGAAACGCTGCAGTTCCTGGCTGAGGTCCCGCAGCTGCTCGGAGGTCACCGAGCCCGCGCCGGTGCTGAGCAGCGAGATGGCCTGAGAGGAGGCGGGATCCGGGTCGGGCATGAGTGTCCTTGTCGTCGTGGCGCTGACGGCCGATGCCGTCCCTAGTCTTCCTGACGCGCGTGGCGTCGCTGTGGTTCCCGCGCGAACGCGAGATACCCTCGCGGGGTGAATGATGAGCCGCGCCGCCTCCCGCCGTCGGTCCCGCCGCGGGGCGACCGCGAGCGTCCCGGGGTCGCGCGGCCCGCCCAGCCGGTCCGCCGCGAGAGCGTGAGGCCCGCGCCCGCCGCCGCGTCACGCTCCCAGCACACGCAGCCTCCCGCACCCGCGCAGCGTCCCCAGGCCTCACCCCAGCGGCCGCAGCAGGCGCCCGCCCGCCCGGCCCCGGCATCGTCCCCTCGCCAGTCTCCGGCGCGCACGCGGCGCCGTCACCCGGTACGCCGCACGCTCGTCACTCTCCTGGTGCTTCTGCTCGCCGCGCTGGTGGTGTTCTGGATCTGGGTCGAGTCGCGCATCACCCACGTCGACGCGCTCAGCGGCGCCGCGAACACGGCGGGCAGCACCACGCTGATCGTGGGCTCCGACTCGCGCGAGGGCTTCGACAGCAACGACCCGACGGAGGGCGAGCGCACCGACACGATCATGGTGCTGCACCGGCCCGAGGACGGGCCGACCGCGCTCATCTCGATTCCGCGCGACTCCCTGGTCCAGATTCCCGGCTACGGCGACAACAAGATCAATGCCTCCTTCTCGTTCGGCGGACCGCAGCTGCTGGTGGCGACGGTCGAGCAGCACACGGGGCTGACGATCGACACGTATCTCGAGGTCGGGTTCACCGGAGTCGGGGGACTGGTCGACGCGATCGGCGGGGTCGAGCTTTGCTATGACGAGGACGTCGACGACTGGCGCTCGGGCATGCAGTGGGAGGCGGGCTGTCACGTCGCCGGGGGAGCGGACGCGCTCGCCTTCGCGCGCATGCGGTACTCCGACCCCCTGGGGGACATCGGCAGGGCGCAGCGTCAGCAGCAGCTGGTGTCCGCGGTGGCGGACACTCTCCTCAACCCGTCGACCGTGCTCAACCCGTTCACGCTCGTGCCGACAGTCGACGCCGGCCTTGACGCGTTCCGGGTGAGCGACGGCACCGGCGCCCTTGATCTGGCCCGCGTCGCGCTCGACTTCAACGCCGCGCGCGGTGACGACGCGATCACGGGCACGCCGCCGATCGCCGACATGGGCTACCGGGTCGACGGCGTGGGCTCGACCGTCCTGCTCGATCCCGACACGATCGATCAGTTCTGGGCGGACATCGCCGCGGGCACGCTCGAGCCGGGCTCCGTCGTGGGCGGGGTGGGCTAGGCGCGGTCTCGCGCGCGGTGGCGGGCCCGCGTGACCGCCTTCATCGCCTCGACCGCGAGGAAGACCACCACGGCGAACGCCGCGGCGAGACCCCATTCGCGCAGCCCGATGGGCGTGGACTGGAACGCGACGTGCATGAACGGCGCGTACGTGAAGAGGAGCTGGAAGGCGAGGAACGAGCCCGCGGCGACCCACAGCGCGCGGTTGCCACGCAGCACGCCGAGCGTGAGGCTGGACCGGCTGAGGAAGCGGCTGTTGAAGAGGTACGCGAGCTGACCGAGCACGAGGATCGTCACCGTGGTGGTCTGCGCGGTTTCCGCGCTCACTCCCCATCCGCGCACGATGAACGACACCGCGAGGGTCGCGCCGCCGATGATGAGCGATGCGATCACCACGTGCAGGAGTGCGGAACGTGACAGCACCGACCCCGCGCTGCCTCGCGGCGGCCGGTCCATGATGCCCGGCTCGGCCCGCTCGTATGCGAGCGCGAGGGACAGGGTGACACCGGTGACCAGGTTGACCCACAGGATCTGCACCGGCGCGAGCGGCAGCGTGAATCCCACCAAGATCGCGACGAGCACCACGAGCGACTGGGCGCCGTTGGTGGGCAGCAGGAACACGACCGACTTGCGGATGTTGTCGTAGATCCGGCGTCCCTCCTCGACCGCACGCTCGATGGTCGCGAAGTTGTCGTCGGCGAGCACGATGTCGGCGGCCTCCTTGGTGGCCTCGGTGCCCTTGATGCCCATCGCGATGCCCACGTCGGCGCGCGTGAGTGCGGGGGCATCGTTCACGCCGTCTCCCGTCATCGCGACCACCTCGTCGTGGCGTTGCAGCGCCCGCACGATCCTGATCTTGTGCTCGGGGCTGGTGCGCGCGTAGACGTCCACGTCTCGCACCACGGCCTCGAGGTCGGCGTCCGACATCGCCTCGAGTTCCGCGCCCGTGAGCGCACGCACCTCGCCCTGCGCGGGGGCGAGCCCCAGGTCGCGCGCGATCGCCGTCGCGGTGCCCACGTGGTCGCCGGTGATCATCTTCACGCGAATGCCCGCGCGGTGGCACTCGGCGATCGCCGCGACGGCCTCGGGCCGGGGCGGGTCGATGATCCCGAACACGCCCAGGAAGACCAGCCCCTCCTCGACGTGCTCGTGGTCCAGGATGTCGTCCTCGTGCTCCGCGGGCCGCTCCGCCGCGGCGAGAGTGCGCAGCCCCTGCTGCGCGAGGGAGTGGATGACGCCGTCCCAGTACGCGTGGTCGAGCGGCTCGAGGGTGCCGTCGGCGGTGCGCTGGAGGGCGCAGCGCTCGAGGAGGCGGTCGGGCGCGCCCATCGCGCGCACCATGCGGCCCGTGTGGGGGCCCTCGCCGGGCACCAGGTCGAGCGTCGCCATGTACTTGGTGTCCGACTCGAAGGGCAGCACCGCGAGGCGCTCGACACCCGCCGTGTCCGCGCCGGCCTTGAGCGCGAGCGAGACCACGGCGCCCTCGGTGGGCTGGCCGACCACGCGCCAGCGGCCGTCCTCCTCGACCACGCGGGCGTCGTTGCACGATGCCGCGGCGGCGACGAGTGCCGCGAGGTCGTCGTGCGCGGCGAGGGTCGCGACCTCGCCGTCGAGCAGAATGCGGCCCTCGGGCGCGTAGCCCTTGCCCTCGACGTCGTACGTCGCGGTGGCGGTTGCGACGTGGCGCACGACCATCTCGTTCGTGGTGAGCGTGCCGGTTTTGTCGGAGCAGATCGTGGTGACCGACCCCAGCGTCTCGACCGCGGTGAGCTTGCGCGTGATCGCGTGACGCCGCGCCATCTGCTGGACCCCGAGGGCGAGCGTCACGGTGACCAGCGCGGGCAGCCCCTCCGGCACCGCGGCGACCGCGAATCCGATCGCGGCCGAGATCAGGTCCGCCCACGCGAACTGATGCACCACGTAGCCCACCACGAGCATGAAGACGGCCATCCCGAGGATGCCCCACGCGAGCATCGTCCCGAACTGCGCGAGCTGGCGTGCGAGGGGGGTGTCGAGCTGGTCGGCCTCGGACACCATCTGCTGGATGCGCCCGATCTCGGTACCCGAGCCGGTCGCGGCGACTACGCCGATCCCGCTTCCCGCGGAGACGATGGTCCCCGAGTACAGCATCGACGCGCGGTCGCCCACGCCCGCGTCGTGCTCGACGGGATCGACCTGCTTGACCGAGGGCACCGACTCTCCCGTGAGGGCGGCCTCGTCGACCTGAAGGTTGGTGGCCTCGAGAATGCGCAAGTCGGCGGGCACGCGCGCGCCCGAGCGCAGCCGCACCACGTCGCCGGGGACCAGGTCCTCGGCATCGACCATGGCCCACTCGCCGTCGCGGCACGCCTGCGCGTCGAGCGACAGCATCTGACGGATCCCGTCGAGCGCCTTCTCCGCCTGGCCCTCTTGGATGAAGCCGACCGCGGCGTTGATGACGGCCACCGCGAGGATCACCCCGAAGTCGATCCAGTCGCCCAGGAGCGCCTTGAGCACCGCCGCCGCGAGCAGGATGTAGATGAGCACGTCCTGGAAGTGGCCCAGGATGCGCCGCAGCACGCTGGGACGCTCGGGGGCGGGCAGCCGATTGGGCCCGTGCGACTCGAGGCGGCGGGCGGCCTCCTCGGCGGTGAGTCCCGAGGGCGTGCTCTCGAGGGCGTCGAGGACCGCGCGGGCGGGCTTGGCGTGGACGGCGGGTGCGGGGGAGGCGGGTGTCACTGTCATGGGTCGAGCCTCGCACGAAACGGCGGGAGGCGGGAACGATGCCCGAGGCAGGGGACGATGCGCGGCGTCAGTCGACGTGGCTCGTGGGTCGCATGTCCTGCGTTCCCCACCGAATCGCGCGGGTCGCGAGGCCGCCGGCGAGCGGACCGACGGCGCGGGTGACGCGGCCGTCGAGGCCGAGCTCCGTGCGCGCCCAGCGGGGGAGGAGGGCGACGGCGCCGGAGGCGAGCGGCGCATAGCCGAGCCGCGCTCCGCGGCCCAGCGGCGGCTCGTGCAACAGGAAGCGCGCGGCGTCGAGCGCCGCGGGCGTCGCCGCGAGCTCGGGGCGGTAGCGCACGATCGCAGCGTGGAGTTCCGCGACGGTCACGGGGACGTCCGTCGCGCCCAGCTCGCGCGCGACCCGGGCGGACTGCGCGACGTACTCGTCCGCACCGGCGGGGGACAGCGGGCGCGCGCCGTAGCGCTGGTGCGCGGCGAGGAACGAATCGGCCTCGGCGACGTGCACCCACGTGAGGAGGTGCGGATCGTCCGCGCGGTAGGGGCGCCCGTCGGGCGCCTTCCCCCGCACCCGCGCGTGGATCGCGCGGATCCGTGCGACCGTCTCCGCCGCATCGTCCTGGGTGCCGAACGTGGTGAAGGCGAGGAAGGTCGCGGTGCGCGCGAGCCGTCCCCACGGGTCCCCGCGATAGCCCGAGTGGCCCGCGACCCCTGCCATCGCGAGGGGGTGGAGGGATTGCAGGAGTAGCGCGCGCAGGCCGCCCACGTACATCGACGCGTCGCCGTGCACGCGACGGATCGCGGCGCCGGGAGGAAACCACCGCGGGCCGGGGGTGTCGTGGACGCGCGAGCGGATGGCGGGGCCGTCCTGGCCGCCGACGCGAGCGAACAGCGCGCTGCCCAGTCGCTCGCGCGCCCGCGCGATCGGTCGGGAGGTGGCGGCCATGGTGCCAGTATCACCCGCTCCGGGTGGCCCACGAGACCCCTGGCAGCGGGGCCCCTTGAGGTCACGACTGGGTCACGACCGGGGTGCGGTCGCGCGGGTATGCGGGGGTGCGCCCGTACGATGGAGCGCCGGTCTCGCTGAGTGGGGAGCCCCTGAGGCCGTGCGTCACGCCCGCCTTGCCGGCCGTCGCCGGGCACGTCGCCCGGGGAAGGAGAGTGAGCGGACCGATGGTGTCGACCCGTCTCGCCGAGCTGTGGGAGCGCAGCAAGCATCCGCGCCCGCGCGCCTGGGTCGCGGCCTGGACCGTGTTCCTGCTCTTCTCCGGCCAGGGGCTGCGCTATCTGCTGGGCATTCCGCTCTACACCCTGCTGGTCATCGCGACCGTCGGGGTCGTGCTCGTGTCGTATCGCGGGTTCGTACGCCGGGTCAACGTGCCGCCGCTGGTTGCGATGTTCACCTCGCTTGCCGCGCTGTCCGTGCTGTGGTCCCAGACGCGTGTGGTCACGGCGCTCGCGGCCGGGGTGCTCGCGATCACCACCGTGATCGCGGTGCTGGTCGCGCGCGGCACCAGCCGCGGCCAGTTTATGGCCGCCTTGTACCGCGGGCTCCAGGCGAGCCTCGTGGTCGGAGTGCTCTTCGAGCTGTTCGTGGCGATCGTGATCCGCGGCCCGCTCGCACCGCTCGCGACGGACCTGTCGAGCGTCGCCAAGGTCGATGCCGCGGGTCAGCCCATCAAGTGGTCCCAGGGGCTGCTGTTCGAGGGCGGACCCATCCAGGGGTTCGTGGGCAACCGCAACCCCTTCGCGGCGATCGCGCTGTTCGCTGCGATCGTGGCGGTGATCCTGCTGCTGGAGCGCCGCGTGCGCCCCGTCGACGGGTACGTCACGCTCGCGCTCGCGCTGCTCGTGCACCTGCTCACGGAGTCCGCGACGGTCACGGTCGCCGGGATCTACCTCGCGGGACTGGGGATCGCTGCGCTGCTGATCCGCCGCGCGCGGCCGTCACTCAAGCGGCGGCTGTCCTTCGCGGTGCTGGCGTGCACCGCGCTGGTCGCGGTGCTCACGCTCAAGTACCGCGCCGAGATCTTCGCGATGTTCGACCGCAGCCCCGACGCCTCGAACCGCACGCGCATCTGGGACGAGGTCGTGGCTCACGCGTGGCAGCGCCCCGAGGGCTGGGGCTACGTGGGGTACTGGCCCATCTGGGAAGAGCCCTACCGCGGGATCGTCGACCGCGTGGGCGTCATGGCGACGCATGCGCACAACGCGTTCCTCGACGCATGGTTCCAGTTGGGCGTCATCGGGGCCGTGCTGCTCCTGGTGATGGTGGTGCTGTCCTTCGGAAGCGCGTGGCGACTCGTCGAGCGCGCCGGCTTTGGCGACACCTACATCCCGCTGGGCTGGGCCGTGCTCACCGCGGCTCTCGCGCTCCAGGCGCTCACCGAGTCGCGGCTGCTCGTCGAGGGCGGCTGGTTCTTGCTGGTCGTCCTGTACTGCTCGGGCCCTGGCGTGTTCACGCTGTCGATCGTCGATCCCGAGCTGGTGCACACGGGGGCGCCGCCTGGCGATGCTGCCCAGGCGGACGACCCCGTCGACGTGCTGACCCGGCGCTACCCCTAGGAGCGCTCGCCGCGCACCGCGGCGACCGTCTCGGCGGAGTCGAAGCTGCCCAGCGGTACCGTCGCGTACCGGGCGTAGAGCACCCTGCCGCCGTCCACCACGTAGGTGCCTGACTGCTGCAGGCCCATGCGCACGAACAGCCCGAGGGCAGCATGGGCGGTCTCCGACGCGACGATCCGACCGGCAAGCGCGGGATGACGCCGCTCGACGGAGGCGGCCTCGGAGGCGTCTCCCGGCACTATCACGAGCGGGACACCGATCTCGCCCGCCGCCGCCATCCGGGTGAGGTGGCGAAGGTGCTGGTGGCACACCGGGCACGTCGCGGTGCGCATGAGATAGAGGACCGTGGGGACGATGCCGCGAAGGCGTCGAGGCTCGTGGGCTCGCCCGTCGGGCTCACCAGGGTGAGGGTCGGCAGCGTGGCCCCGGCGGTGAGGGGCGCGGATAGGGTGGACATCGGTTCTCTGTTCGTGAGATGAGCAGGCAGCCTGCATAACAGGGCAGGGCGCCTGCGTATTCCCCGTGGTGAAGGGCCGTGGACGAGGCGGGAGGGCGCATGACGTACGAGGCGGAGCTGGCGGCGTTCGCCGCGGCGATCGACCAGGACATCGCGCGCCTGCTCATGGCGGCCTCGAGCGCGGTCAACGCGCGGGCGCTGGCCGCGCTGGACCCCGACGGCACCTCGGGGGTGCGCGTCGCTCACGTCCCCGTGATCGCCTCCCTCGATGCCCACGGCAGCCGCGTCGCGGACCTCGCCGCGCGCATCGGCCACACTTGCCAGTCCGTCGCCGCGCTCGTGAGGGATCTCGAGCGCGCGGGGATGGTGGCCCTTGAGCCGGATCCCACGGACCGGCGGGCAACCCTGGTGACGCTCACGGCCGACGGCGCCGCACTGTGCGCCAAGGCAACCGAGATGATGCGGTCCGCCGAGCACGCGTGGCGGGACGAGCTCGGCGACGCGACCGTCGACTCGCTGCGTGCGACGCTGCGCAGGCTCGCCGCGGACGGAGCCGACTCGCCGGGCTGACGGTGTGGCGCGTCCCGCTTGGACGCGCGGCTCGATACGTTCTCCTGATGCTGAGGACACCCCTGGTTCGCGCGCGCCGTGGCGTGCCCGCCGTGGCCGCGCTCGTGATCGCGGGGGCGATGGCGCTGTCCGCGTGTGCGCAGCCCGCGACTCTGGCGGTGGGGGCGCAGCCGGGCCCGACCCGGGCGGTGGCCTCCCCGTCGGCGTCGCCCGCCACGCCCACCGTGCCCGTCTCCGCCACGCCGACCCCCGCTGCGCCCACGCCCACCGCGGGTCCGTCGGCGGGGACGGCGGAGGCCGCCGCGCTCGAGCTCACCGTGAAGGGGCGCGCCCCAAAGACCGGCTACTCGCGCGAGCAGTTCGGGGACGGCTGGGTGGACGTGGACCGCAACGGGTGCGACACCCGCAACGACATGCTCGGGTTGCGCCTGAGCGAGACCGTCATGTCGGGGCCGTGCCGCGTGCTCGAGGGCACGCTCGAGGACCCCTTCACCGGCGCGACCCTGCGCTTCGTGCGTGGGGGAGACAGCGAGGTCGACATCGATCACCTGGTGGCGCTGTCCGACGCGTGGCAGAAGGGCGCCGCGACCTGGGAGTTCGCCCAGCGCGTCGCATTCGCCAACGATCCGCTCAACCTCGAGCCGGTCGACGCCGGACAGAACAGGGCCAAGGGCGACGGCGACGCCGCGACGTGGCTACCCCCGAACAGGGACTTCCGCTGCACGTATGTCGCGAGGCAGGTGGCGGTGAAGGCCAAGTACGGCGTCTGGGTCACGCAGGCCGAGCTCGACGCGATGCTGCGCGTGCTCGGGACGTGCCCGGGAGAGCCGCTGCCCGCACCGGGCGACCAGCCGGTCCTCGCGGACAACGTCGGTCGGGCACCATCGGCGCCCGCGGAGCCGTCCTCCGACACCGACGCCTCGGCGGACCCCGTCTCCGAGCCCGACCCCGACATGGGGACGTGCACGGCCGCGAAGGCCGCCGGATACGGGCCGTACGTGCGCGGCGAGGACGTCGAATACGGGTACTACCGCGACGGAGATTCCGACGGCACCGTCTGCGAGTAGCGGCGCGTGAGGAGCGCCGCTACGACGCGGTGAAGACCCTCGCGACGCCCGCGAGGAGCCGCGCGCCGAAGCCGGTCGCCCCGACCGAGCGCCACGAGCCGTCGGCCTCGGCCTGCATCGTGCCGGCGATGTCGACGTGCGCCCACGGGGTGTCACCCACGAACTCCGCCAGGAACAGCGCCGCCGTGGTGGCGCCCGCGTGGGGTCCGCCCAGGTTCGCGATGTCCACGATCCCGTCCACGCCCTCCTCGACCGCGAGCGCGAGGGCGTCCATCATGACCAAGCGGCCCTCGGCATCGGTGTTCTTCACCTCGACCGTCGTGCCGTTGTGCGCGATGAGCACGTCGCCCAGCTTGGTCGCGGTGCCCGACGGCATGTTGTCGGTGCACATGAGCCAGCCGGTGACCGTCGCGGTCGCGCCCTGGTCCCTCAGCGCCGTGAACGCGCCCAACACCGCCGCGGCGCCGCCCATGTCGATCTTCATGAGCAGGTGCATCGGGTCGGACGGCTTGAGGCTGATGCCTCCCGAGTCGTACATGATGCCCTTGCCGACGAGCCCCAGGTGGCCGGTCGACTCGCCCTTGGGCGTGTAACGCAGCACGATCATGCGCGGCTCCTCGGCGCTGCCGGCGTTGACGCCCAGCAGCCCGCCGTAGCCCATCCGGGTGAGCTGCTCGCGGTCGAAGGACTCGACCTCGAAGCCGAACTCGGCGCCCAGCTCCGCGGCCACGCCCGCGAGGTCGGTCGCGGTGAGGAAGCCGGCGGGGGAGTTGCCCAGGTCGCGCGAGACCACGGTCGCGCGCACGCCCACGAGTCCTGCCGCGATGCGCGCCGCTCGCGGTGCCCTCCTACTCGTCGAGCATGCGCTGCATCTGGGCGATCTCGTCGCGTTGGGCCTCGATGATCTGGTCGCACAGACGCTCGATCTCGGGGTCGGTGATGCTCGCCTCCTCGCACACCAGAATCGCGCGCGAGTGGTGGGGAATCATCGAGTAGAGGAACGCATCGTTGCCCACGAATGCCTCGGTGCGTGCGAAGAGGATCCCCGTGACGAAGAGGCCGGTGAACCCCACCAGCAGCCCGATGTTGAGGCGTCGGGACGGGTACATCCCCCACATCACGACGAGCATGATGACCCCCATCGCGCTCACGCCGATGAGGCTGATGTAGAGGTTGCTGAGGTTCGGGTAGGCGTGGCTCCACTGGTCGGACTGAATCAGGCTGAACGCGAACATCACGATGAAGCTCGCGGTGAGCGCGATCGCCAACTTGAGGTACGGCTTGCTCATGCTTGTCCTCCCTTGCGTCTCGTAGGAGACAAGGGGAGGGGAGCCTGCGGTATTCCGCGGCTCCGGCGTCAGCGAACCTCGAGACCCGCCATTCGGGTCGCGAGGCGTGCCTCGAGCCCGGAGCGCACGGCGGGCCACTCGCGGTCGAGGATCGAAAAAACCACGGTGTCGCGCAGCGTGCCGTCGTGCCACACCTGATGCTGGCGCAGCACGCCGTCCTGGTGGGCGCCCAGCCGCGCGATCGCGGCGCGGGACTGGTGGTTGTGCCAGTGCGTGCGGAGCTCGACCGCGATGCACCCGAGCACGTCGAACGCCCGCTCGAGGAGAAGGAGCTTCATCGCGGGGTTGATGCCCGTGCCGTGCGCGTCGCGGCCGAGCCACGTGCTGCCGATCTCGAGCCGGCGGTGGTGTTCATCGAGATGCAGGTAGGTGGTCATGCCCACCGCGCGTCCGGTCGCGGCGTCGACCACGGCCCACGGCGCGACCTCGCCGCGGGCCTGCGCCGCGAGCCGCGCCTCGATCTCCGCGACCATCTCATCGGGCGAGGGAATGCGCGTGTACCAGGTGCGCCACAGCTCGCCGGGCGTCACGGCATCGGCAAGGTCGTCGCGGTGGGACTGGGACAGCGGCTCGAGACGCGCGAGCGCATGCTCGAGGACTGGGGTGGCAGAGAAGGACATGGGGACGATGCCTGGGTCGGGTCGGGTCGTCTCAGGCGCCGGCGGCGGGGGGCGTCGCCTGGGCGGCCTTGGCCGCGGCCTTCGCAGCCTTCTTGGCCGCGTCCTTGGCGGACTTCTCGGCGGCCTTGGACTCGTCCTTCTCCCGCCGCGTCGACACCGCTGCCGCGGCGGCGGCGCCGACGATTCCGGCGCCGTTGAGCAGCTCGGCAGGGATGATGGGCGCGCGCAGGCGCAGCTTGGGCAGGAACATGTGGTGCGACTTGGAGACGCCGCCGCCCACGATGATGAGGTCCGGCCAGAGGAGCCGCTCCATCTCGGAGTAGTACTTCTGCAGCTGCTCGATCCACTGCTCCCAGTCGTAGCCGTGGCGGTCGCGTGCCGACTCCGCCGCACGGTCCTCGGCATCGTGACCGTCGATCATGATGTGGCCGAGCTCGAGGTTGGGTACCAGGGTGCCGTCGACGATCATCGCGGTGCCGATTCCGGTGCCGAGGGTCGTCATGAGGATCGAGCCCGACCGGCCGTGTGCCGCGCCGTACTTGAACTCGCCGTAGCCCGCGGCGTCCGCATCGTTGAGCACGTGGACGTCGTGGCCCGCATAGTCCCTGATGATCGCGCGAAGGTCCGTGCCGATCCAGCTGTCGTCGACGTTCGCGGCCGTCTTGACGATCCCGTGCTGCACCACCCCGGGAAAGGCCACGCCGATCGGGACCTTGGTGGGCGGGTTGAACTTGGTGATGACCTTGGCGACCGTGCGCGCGATCGCGTCGGGCGTCGAGGGCTGGGGCGTGGGGATGCGGTAGCGCTCCTCGAGGAACTCACCCGTCCTGAGGTCGACGGGCGCGGCCTTGATGCCCGTTCCTCCGATATCGACTCCGATGGCGATGTGCTTGCTCATGGCAGCGTGAGAACCTCCGGTCCGGTCTCCGTGATGACGATCGTGTGCTCGAACTGCGCGACCCACGAGCCGTCGCTGGTGACGACCGTCCAGCCGTCGTCCCACTCGTGGTTCTCCTCGGAACCCATGCACAGCATCGGCTCGACGGTGAAGACCATGCCGGGCTCGATGATGTCGGCGTGATGCGGAGCCGCGTCGTAGTGGGGGATCACGAGGCCGGTATGGAAGGCGGGTCCCACCCCGTGGCCCGTGTAGTTGCGCACGGACTCGAAGCCGTGTCGCGTCGCGTACTTCTCGATCACGCGCCCGATCACGTTGACCGCGCGGCCCGGCTGGGCGGCCTTGATGCCGCGCATCATCGCCTCGTGGGTGACCTCGACCAGCCTGGTGGCGTCGGCGGAACCCTCGCCCGCGATGAACGAGCCGCAGTTGTCGCCGTGCACGCCGCCCTTGAAGGCGGTGATGTCGACCTTGACGATGTCGCCCTCCTCGATCACGGTCGAGTCGGGGATGCCGTGGCAGATGACCTCGTTGACCGAGGTGCACAGTGCCTTGGGGAACGCCGGGCGGCCCGCGGCTCCCGGATAGCCCAGGGTCGAGGGGTATGCGCCGTGGTCGAGCACGAACTCGTGGCCGATCCTGTCGAGCTCGTCGGTGGTGACGCCGGGCACGACGTGGCGGCCGACCTCCGCGAGGGCCTGCGCGGCGATCTTCGCGCTCACCCTGATGCGGTCGATGGTCTCGGCGTCGTGAACGTCACCGCCGTTCCACAGCGTCGCGCGCTTCTTGCCCACGTACTCGGGCCGGGCGATCCCGGCGGGGACCTCGCGGAGGGGGGACACGGTGCCCTTGGAGATGCTTTCGCGGACGGGGCTCATGCCTGGCAGTCTATTCACGGAGGCGATGCCCATGTCCAACGACGATGATCAGCCGGTCGAGTACTACTTCAACACGCGCACGCGAATGGTCGAGAAGGGCCGGGTCAGCTCCTGGGAGCACCTGATGGGTCCGTACCCGACCGCCGAGGAGGCCGCGGGTGCGCTTGAGATCGCCAAGGCCCGCAACGACACGTGGGACGACGATGACGACTGGGGAGACGACTCGTAGCCACGGCCGCGCCTCGGCCCCGCGACCACGCCGCCCCCCGCGCGCTTTCGTAAGTCACACATCTGGCGCCACGTGGGTCCGTGTCTGAGCACGAATCGCCGCGCACCCGGCCTCAGATGTGTGACTTGCGGCAGGGGAACGAAAGGGCAGAGCCTCAGCTCTCGAACGTGTGCTCCGGACCAGGGAAGGTCACGGACTTGACCTCGCCCACGTAGCCGGCCGCGGCATCGGTCATCGCCTTGCCCACGGCCCCAAACTGCTTCGAGAAGCTCGGGTGCCAGTCGCCCACGCCGGCCATGTCGAGCCACACGAGCACCTGGCCGTCCGTGTCCGGCCCGGCCCCGATCCCGATCGTGGGGATCTCGAGCGCCTCGGTTACGGCCCTAGCTGCTGGCGCGATCACCATCTCGAGCACCACCGCGAAGGCTCCGGCCTCCTGCAACGCGAGCGCATCGGCGACCAGCTCCTCGACCCCGTGCTCGCCGCGACCCTGGATGCGGCGTCCGCCCAGCGCGTTCTCGCTCTGCGGAGTGAAGCCCAGGTGGCCGCAGAACGGGATGCCGGCATCGGTCACGGCCTTGACCTGGCGAGCGATGCGGCGCCCGCCCTCGAACTTGATCGCCTGCGCGCCCGACAGCTTCATCATGCGAATCGACGACTCGACGGCCTGCTCGGGCGAGATCTCGTACGACCCGAAGGGGAGATCGGCGACCACGAAGGCGTGCTCGGCACCGCGAACGACGGCCCGCGCGAACGGGATCATCTCGTCGAGAGTGAGCGGCACCGTGGACTCGAGGCCCAGCATGTTGTCGCCCAGCGAGTCGCCCACGAGCAGCATGTCGGCGCCGCCGGCGTCGAAGGCCCGTGCGGTGGGGAAGTCGTACGCGGTCAGCATGGCGATCTTCTCGCCTCGCTGCTTCATCTCCTTGAAGTGGTGGATCCTGACCTTCTTGCGGCTCATGGCTCCACCTTCTCACGCGCGGACTACTGGGACGGTTCGCGCCAGCGGTTAGTGACGGGTAGGCGGCGGTCGCGCCCAAACGCGAGCGCGGTGACCTTGGGGCCCAGCGGGTACTGGCGTCGCTTCCACTCGGCCCGGTCCACGAGCGCGAGCACGCGGTCCACGACGGCGGGGTCGAAGCCGCGCGCCAGCAACTCCGCGCGGCCCTCGGCGTGCTCGACATACGCGTCGAGGACCTCGTCGAGGAGCTCGTACGGGGGCAGCGAGTCCTGGTCCGTCTGGCCCGGACGGAGCTCGGCCGAGGGCGGCTTGGTGATCGAGTTCTCGGGGATCGGCGGGGTCTCGCCACGCGATGCTGCGAGGGCGTTGCGCCACCGCGCCAGGTCCCACACGCGCGTCTTGTCGACGTCCTTGAGCGGCGCGAAGCCGCCGATGCTCCCCGCGTCGTAGATGGTCGCGTAGCCGGTCGCGAGCTCGGACTTGTTGCCCGGGGCGATCACCAGGTGGCCCTCGGCATTGGACACGCCCATGAGGATCACGCCGCGCAGTCGCGCCTGCAGGTTTTCCTCCGCGACGCCGTCGAGCGGGAGCTGCGCCTGGAAGGCCTCGACCAGCGGTGCGATGGGCTGCACGCGGTAGTCCGCGCCGATGCGCGCGCACAGGTCCGCGGCATCGTCCCGTGAGTGCTGGGAGGAGAAGGAGGACGGCATGGACACGCCCACCACGTTCTCCCCGCCGATCGCGTCGGCCGCGATTGCGGCCGTCAGTGCGGAGTCGATCCCGCCGGACACGCCCAGCACGATCGACCGGAAGCCGTTCTTTCGCACGTAGTCGCGCAGTCCGGTCACGCACGCGCGGTACACCTGCTCGTCGTCCGACGCGAAGTCGACCACGTCGCCGCGCGAGGCCGGCGCGCCCGCGGCGGGCAGGTCCCACATCAGCAGCGCGTCCTCGAAGCCGGGGGCGTTGGCGAGCCATGTCCCGTCGGCGCCCACGACGAACGTGTGGCCGTCGAAGACGAGGTCGTCCTGGCCACCCCACAGGTTGACGTACGCGAGCGGCGCGCCGACCTCGGCGGCACGGCGGCGCGCGAGCTCCGTGCGGACGCGACCCTTGCCCTCCTCGAACGGCGACCCGTTGAGCACGAGCAGCAGGTCGATCCCGGACCCGGTGAGCTGGGCGACCGGCCCGCCGTCCTGCCAGATGTCCTCGCAGATCACTATCCCGATGCGGGAGTCGCCCGCGGAGACGATGCACGCGTCCTCACCGGCGGCGAAGATCCGGCGCTCGTCGAAGACGCCGTAGTTGGGAAGGTGGTGCTTGTTGTAGCGCGCCGTCACAGCGCCGCCGGAGAGCACCACGGCCTGGTTGAAGGGCAGCCCGGAGCGGGACACCCCGAGCGTGCCGAGGATCACCATGAGATCGCCGTGACCCTCGGCCGCGAGCGTGGCCGCGATCTGCTCGACCGCGGCCGCGGCTGCGCGCTGGAAGCTCTCGCGCAGCGCGAGGTCCTCGATCGGGTAGCCCGTGACGACCATTTCGGGGAACGCGATCACGCTCGCGCCCTGGGCGTGTGCCGCGCGACACGTGTCGAGCACAAGAGCGGTGTTACCTGCGATGTCGCCCACGCAGGGGTTGACCTGGGCGAGAGCGATGCGAGCGTTGACCATGCGCCAAGCCTAGGGCGCGCGGCGCGCGGGACCAGGACACACGTTCGTCACGTTGATGAGGCAGGATAGGCGCCATGGACAAGCAGCAGGAATTTGTGCTTCGCAGCGTCGAGGAGCGCGACATTCGCTTCATTCGCCTCTGGTTCACCGATGTTCTCGGGATCCTCAAGTCGGTGGCGATCGCGCCCGCCGAGCTCGAGAACGCGTTCGCCGAGGGAATCGGGTTCGACGGCTCCGCCGTCGAGGGCCTGACGCGCGTGTACGAGGCAGACATGATCGCCAAGCCCGATCCGGCGACGTTCCAGATCCTGCCGTGGCGCGGCGAGCGTCAGGGCGCCGCACGCATGTTCTGCGACATCTTCACCCCCGACGGCGAGCCCGCGATGTCCGACCCTCGCCAGGTGCTCAAGCGCACGCTCGACAAGGCGTCCTCGCAGGGCTTCAGCTTCTACACGCACCCCGAGATCGAGTTCTACCTCTTTAAGCAGTTCGAGCGGGGCGAGCAGCCGGTGCCCGTCGACCGCGCGGGCTACTTTGACAACGTGCCGCGCGGCACCGCCCACAACTTCCGCCGCGAGGCCATCACGATGCTCGAAAACATGGGTATCTCGGTCGAGTTCAGCCACCACGAGGCCGGCCCGGGTCAGAACGAGATCGACCTGCGCTACGCGGACGCGCTCACCACCGCGGACAACATCATGACGTTCCGCACGGTCATCAAGGAGGTCGCGCTCGAGCAGGGCGTCTTCGCCTCCTTCATGCCCAAGCCGCTGTTCGAGGCGCCGGGATCGGGCATGCACACGCACCTGAGCCTCTTCGAGGGCGACCGCAACGCGTTCCACGAGTCCGGCGCGGAGCTGGGGCTCTCCCAGGTGGCGCGCCAGTTCATGGCCGGACTGCTGCGCCACGCCCCGGAGATCACCGCGATCACCAACCAGTACGTCAACTCGTACAAGCGGCTGTGGGGCGGCGCCGAGGCGCCCTCGTACGTGTGCTGGGGGTCGAATAACCGCTCGGCCCTGGTCAGGGTGCCCGTGCACAAGCCGGGCAAGAGCCAGTCGACGCGCGTCGAGTACCGCGCGATGGACTCCGCCGCGAACCCGTACCTGGCCTTCGCGGTGCTGCTCGCCGCCGGGCTCAAGGGCATCGAGGAGGGTCTCGAGCTGCCCGAGGGTGCCGAGGACGACGTGTGGGAGCTGTCGAACGCCGAGCGCCGCGCGATGGGCTACGAGCCGCTGCCCACCTCGCTCGCCGAGGCGATCGTGGAGATGGAGCGGTCGGAGCTGGTCGCGTCGACGCTGGGGGAGAGGGTGTTCGACTTCGTGCTGCGCAACAAGCGCGCCGAGTGGGAGTCGTACCGCGCCCAGGTGACGCCCTACGAGCTCGACACCTACCTCTCCGTCCTGTAGGCGTGGGCGCACGGGAGGTCTCCCTCACCACGCTGCTGCGGCGCGCGGGCGTCGCGGATCCCTCGCGTGCGGAAGGGTTGATCGGCGAGATCCTCGCCGTCACCGGAATCGAGTTCGACGACCCCGCGACCGCCGTGTCCTACCTCGCGGATCCCGATGCCGGCCTGCTGCAGTTGCTGCGGCTCGCGGAGTCGGCGAGGGACGCCGGCCACCTCGACGTGCTGGTACGTCTCGCGGGCACCGCCGCAGGCGCGCGGCTGGGCGTGCTGCTGGGTGGTTCGCTCGCACTCGGTGACTTCCTTGTCCGCCATCCCGAGCTGATCGCCGACTTCGAGCGCTGGCCGGTGGGTGAGGAGCTCGCCGCGGTCGACGTGAGGGGCGACCTGCTCGCCGCCGTCGGGGCCGATCCCGAGGCCGATGCCCCGGTGGCGTCCGTGGGCGGCGCGGCCGGCCATGCGGCCATGCGTGTCGCGTACCGGCGCGCGCTGCTGCGCATCGCGGCCGAGGACCTCTTTGCCCGGTCGCCGGCCACGCTCATGCCCGACGTGAGTGCCGCGCTGGCGGACCTCGCAGGCGCCGCTCTCGAGGCGGGCCTCGCGATCGCGCGTCACGACGAGCCCGATCACGCCGCCACCCGCCTCGCGATCATCGCGATGGGCAAGTGCGGCGCGCGCGAACTCAACTACGTCTCCGACGTGGACGTCATCTACGTCGCGGAACCCGCGGAGGGCGTCGAGGACGACCGCTCGCTGCGCGTCGCGACCCGCCTCGCGGTCGCGGCGGCGAGGGCCTGCTCGAGCATGGGGGTCGAGCCCGCGCTGTGGGAGGTCGACCCCAATCTGCGTCCCGAGGGCCGCGACGGGCCGCTGGTCCGCAACCTCGCCTCGCATCTGGCGTACTACGAGCGCTGGGCGCAGACCTGGGAGTTCCAGGCGTTGCTCAAGGCCCGCGCGGTCGCGGGAGACCGCGAGGTGGGCGAGCGCTACGTCGAGCAGACCCGGCCGCTCGTGTGGAATGCGGTCGAACGCGAGGGGTTTGTCGAGTCGGCGCAGGCGATGCGCCGCCGCGTCGAGGAGCACGTGCCGCTGCAGGAGGCGGGCAGGCAGATCAAACTCGGCCCCGGCGGACTTCGCGACGTCGAGTTCACGATTCAGCTCCTGCAGCTCGTCCACGGCCGCGCGGACGAGTCGCTGCGCGTGCGCGGCACGCTCGACGCCCTCGCGCGTCTGCGCGCGGGCGGCTATGTGGGCCGTCCCCAGGCCGCCACCATGGACCGCTCGTATCGCCAGCTGAGGGTGTGGGAGCATCGGCTGCAACTGCGCAAGCTCACCCGCACCCACCTCATGCCGGCCGCGGATCAGGACCGCCGCGTCCTGGCCCGCGCCTCGGGTTTCGCGACGGTCGAGTACATGGACGAGGTCTGGGCGGACATCCGCAGGGACGTGCGCGCGATGCATCTGGAGATGTTCTACCGGCCCATCCTGCCCGTGGTCGCGAGGCTCAGCGCGGACGAGGCACGGCTGGACGATGCCGCCGCGCGGGCGCGCCTCGGGGCCGTCGGGTTCGTCGATCCCGCGGGTGCGTACCGGCACATCAGCGCGCTCACCGAGGGGATGTCGAGGTCCGCGGCAATCCGCCGCCAACTCATGCCCGCGATGATCGGCTGGTTTGCGCAAGGTGCCGACCCCGACGCGGGTCTGCTCGCGTTCCGCCAGCTCTCCGAGCAGCTCAGCGACACGCAGTGGTACCTCAAGCTGCTGCGCGACTCCGGCACCGCGGCGCAGCGCCTCGCGCGCGTGCTATCGACGTCGCCCTACGTCGCGAAGGCCCTGCTCGCCTCCGGAGAGGCCGTCACGTGGCTCGACCGCGACGAGGACCTCGAGCCGCGCGACTATGCGCGCCTGTGGGGAGAGGCCGACGCGATCCTGCGTCGCTCGAACGATCCGGTGCAGGCGGCCGTCGCGCTGCGCGGGCTGCGCAGGCGCGAGCTCGCGCGCATCGCGGCGGCGGACGTGTTGGGCATGGTCAATGCCGCCGATGCCGCGATGGCGGTGTCGCACACCGCTGACATGCTCATCGAGGGCGGTTTACGCATCGCGACGCGCGTGGTCGCGGATGCGAGGGGACTCGAGGCGCTGCCGATTCGCTTCTCCGTGGTCGCGATGGGGCGCTACGGCGGCCTCGAGATGGGCTACCTGTCCGATGCCGACGTCCAGTTCGTGTGGGACGGGGACTCGCCCGACGGCCAGGCAATCGCCGTTCAGCTGGCCCAGGAGCTGCGTTCGATCCTGCAGCGCGTGGGACCGCAGCCGCCCCTCTCCATCGATGCCGACCTCCGCCCCGAGGGGCGCGGCGGACCCCTCGCGCGCTCGCTCGCCTCGGCGACGGACTACTACAAGCGGTGGTCGGACCCGTGGGAGGCGCAGGCGCTGCTGCGCGCGCGACCCGTGGCGGGGGACACCGACCTGTCCGCCGCGTTCGTCGCGATGGTCGACGGCGTGCGGTACCCGACGGCTCTGCCTGCGAGCGCGCTCAAGCAGATGCGCACGCTCAAGGCGCGCATGGAGGCCGAGCGCCTGCCGCGTGGGATCGACCCCCGCCGCCACCTCAAGCTCGGGCCGGGGGGACTCTCCGACGTCGAGTGGGTGGTCCAGCTCATGCAGTTGCGCCACGGGCACGCGCACGCGGAGCTGCGCACGACCGTGACGCTCGAGGCGCTGTCCGCGGGCACCCGCCTGGGGCTGATCACTGATGGCGACGCCGAGACTCTGCGTGACGCGTGGGTGCTCGCGACCAACCTGCGCGGCGCGCTCGCGCTGCGGGGCAACGCACGCGACACGGACGTGCTGCCAGGCGACGTGCGCGAGCTGGGCGTGCTGGCCGAGATCCTTGGGATGAGGGTGACGGGCGCGGAGCTCGACGAGCGCTACTCGCGCGCGGCCAGGCTCGCGCGCGCCGTGACCGAGCGGCTGTTCTTCGGTTGGGACGAGTCCCGGCGATGAAGATCCTGCGCACGCTCGTCTCCGCGCTGCTGATCGTGGCTGGGGCGGTGTCGATCGCGCTGTGGGCCGTGAGCGGGGTCGTGGTGAGTGCCGTCGAGGACGGCACGGCCGTGCGCACCATCGCGACCGCGGCGCTCGAGGAGCCCGCGGTGGTCGAGGCGATCGGCGCCAGCCTGGGCGATGCCGCCGTGGAGGGGCTCGCGGACGCGGGCCTCGACCTCGCGGTGGTGGGCCTCGACGCGCCGCTGCGGGAGCTGGTGGCGGGTGCGGCGCGCACGCCCGAGTTCCGGCAGGCGCTGCTGGCGCAGGTGGACGATGCGCGGGTTCAGTTCGCGCGTGAACTCACCGCCGAGGACCGCGCGCCGGCGCCGCTCGTCATCACGGTGGACGCGAGCGGCTACGTCAACGGTCAGATCGCGACCCTGCCCGTCGTGGGCGCCGCGGCGCCGCAGCTCGAGCTCGCCCCCGTGCCCGTCACGGTGATGAGCGAGGAGCGCTTCGAGGACACGCGGCGCGCGTACGACGTCGCGCAGTTCGCGCACCGATGGGGGCTGTGGGTGGGCCTCGGCCTGTTCCTCCTGGGCCTGATCGTGTCGCCGCGCACGCGGTGGTTCCTGGCCAAGGCGGGTCTTGCCGTGGCGGTGCTCGCGGGAGCGGCATGGATCGCGCTCGAGGTGTGGGGGCTCGAGACGATCGCCGGGGCCCTCCCGGGCGGCGCGGACGGTCCTGCCGGCACCGCGCTGTCGGCCATCGTCACCGCGGAGACCGTGCCGGTGCTGCAGGAGCGACTCATCACGGTGGGCGCGGCGGCGGCGGGTGTCGGTAGTGTCGCTCTCATGATCGCCCTGGTGCGCCGTCCTCGGTCACCACGATGACGCGCGTGCGGCCGGCGTTCGCGGCCCTCGCCGCGGTGGTGGGCATCCTCTGCGTGCTGCTGGGACTCGTCGCCGGACGGGTCGACCGCGCGGTGACGTCGGGGGAGGCCGCGCGCACCGTCGCGACGGCCGCCCTCGCGGACGCCGATGTCGTGGCCCAGGCCTCGCAGGCGATCGCCAGGGCGGCGGTCGCCCAGGGACAGGAGCTCACGGATTCGCGCGCGGGCGACCTCGCGATCGCCGCACTCCAGGGGCCGCTCGAGAGCTTGGCCGCCCAGGTGTTGTCCTCTGACCAGGTGCGCACCGCGGTGGCGGCCGGCATCACGCGCGTCGAGACGCGGCTGGTCGACGAGCTGACCGCGCGCGAGCGGGCCACGGCCCCGTTCACCGTGGGAGTCGACATCGGGGCCGAGCTCAACGCGCGCCTCGACGAGGTCCCCGTGGTCGGCGCGTTCGCTCCCGACCTCGAGATCGCGCCGGTCGAGGTCGAGGTGGTGGATGCCGCCACGTTCGATCAGGTGCGCACCGCGTACGCGGGTATTCGCTTCGCCGGTGACTGGCTCGCGTGGATTGGCGCCGCGCTGCTCGCGGTCGGCATGGCGCTGTCGCGCAGGCGTGCGCGCTATGCGGGCTGGAGCGTGCTGGGACTCGCGGTGGGCGCGCTCGCCGTCGCCTTCGCGGTGGGTGCGGTCGCGCCGCGCGCGCTGGCCTCCGCGATGCCAGGAGGCGAATCCGGCGGACTCGGCGCGTTCGTGTCGACGTTCCTGTCGGACTCGGGCCTCGCCGGGCTCACGGACCTCATGATGCAGGTGGGAATCGTCACGCTCGTGGCGGCGATCGTCGCGCTCGTGATCGACCGCAGGCGAGGCGCCGCGCGGGACGTCAGCGGCGCGGGGTCTCGAGCAGAGGCGACAGTTCGGGGCTCGTGACCGCGCGCGCCGCCTGCGCGGCGCCTGCCTCGAGCGCCTCCCACAGCGCGTCGCCCACGAGCGCCGCGGCCCCACCATGGCGCAGCGCGAAGCCCATCACCCCCGCCGCGAACGCATCGCCCGCCCCGTTGGGATCGACCACGGTCACGCGCGGGGCGTCGGCACGAGCGAAGGAACCGTCCGCCCCCACGGCGATCGCGCCGCGGGAACCGAGCGTGCAGATCGCGAGGCGCGCGCCGCGCTGGATCGCGGCGCGCAGGAACGACTCGGCGTCCTCGACCGCGTCGTCGTTGATGATGACGGCGTCGGCGACCTCGAGGAACGGCAGCGCGTAGCCGCCGACGCCGTCGTGGTCGTGGGCGTCGACCCACACCTCGCGGCCCATCGCCGAAACCTCGGGAATGAGCGCGCGCGAGAGCTCGGCGAGGTCGAGGAACACGGCACGAGCGTGCCCGAGCGCCTTGCGCGCGGTCGCCCGCGCTCCTCTCATCTCCTCCGGATCGACGGCGCCCGCGCCGTGCAGGTAGATCGACAGTCGCTCTCCGCGCGGCGTCATGAGATTGAGGTGACGCTCGCTCGGCCCGGTGGTGCGCACCGCCTGCACATCGACCCCGCACCCCGCGAGACGGTCCATGAGGTCCTCGCCCAGGGCATCGTCCCCACGCGTGGTGAGCAGCAGCGTGCGTACCCCGAGGTCGGTGAGGTGGAGCGCCTTGCCCGCGGAGGTGCCGCCCATCGCCTCGCGCGTCGAGCGCGCCATCACGGTGTGGGGGACGGGGGAGGGAAGGGCGTCGAGCTCGACGATCGTGTTCTCGCTCGTGGGCCCGATGACGAGGACGTCGGGTTCAGTCACGCCGTCGCACCGGCGGGACGGCCGTGGACTTGCGCACGTGCAGGTTGTACGGGAGTGCGCGGTTGGCATGACCCTCGGCCGCCGTGTCCTGGCGCAGCTCGGCGAGCAGCGCGAGCGCCGCGAGCCGGCCTTGTTCGACGGGATGCTGGTCCACCGTGGTGAGCTCGAAGAACGCGCCCAACTCGTGTCCGTCGATGCCGACCACCGACAGGTCCTCGGGGACGCGCAGGCCGAGCGAGCGCGCCGCGAGGACCGCGCCGATCGCCATCTCGTCCGATGCCGCGAAGATCGCGGTGGGGCGCAGGCGAGGGTCGCCCAGGATCTGCAGCGTCGCCTGGTGGCCGCCCTGGATCGTGAAGTCGGCCGCGAGGCGCATCGCGGGATCCGGGGTGACCCCCACGGCGATGAGCGCGTCCTCGTAGCCCTGGCGCCGGTGGGCGGGCATGTGGAAGTCGAGGTCGAAGCCCTCGGAGCCGCCGATGTACGCGATGCGGCGGTGGCCCAGCGAGGTGAGGTGCGAGGTCGCGAGCTCGGCGACGGCGCGGTCGTCGATGCTGAGCGTCGTGACGTCCTCGAGCGGACCGCCGAGACCCACCATGGGCTTGCCCAGGTCGTGGATGCGCGTGAGTTCCTCGGCGGTGAGCTCGAGCGAGACCGCGATGAACGCGTCCACGCGCTTGCGCATGAGGAACTCCTCGAACAGGCGCTGTCGCCTGCGCGGATGCCGCGTCGTGTCCTCGAGGTGATAGAGCGTGAGGTCGTAGCCCGCGTCGGCGAGCGCGCGGTGCGCGCCCTTGAGAACGCTCGCGTAGTACCAGCTGCCCAGGAAGGGCATCACCATGCCCACGTTGCGGGTGCGGCCGGAGGCGAGCGACGATGCCGTCGCGGAGGCGACGTAGCCCAGTTGCCGCGCGGCATCCTCGACCCGCTGGCGCGTAGCGGCTGAGACCGTCGACTTGCCCGCGAGGGCGCGCGAGACGGTCGCCGTCGAGACGCCCGCCAGTTCCGCGACCCGCTGGATCGTCGCCACCCTCGGCTCCTCTCGACGTGTGCGCGCCGCCGCGCGCCCTCGCATCCTACTCGGGCAGTCGGACCCACACGGTCGTGTCGGCGGGCAGGGTCGCGCCGTCGAGAGGGGACGACGCCACGAGCACCTCGCCCTCGACGGTGACCGGGTCGCCGGAGACATTGGCGATGATGCGGACGGTCCCGTTGTCGAGGATGAGGACGCCCTCGGGCGCCTCGCGCCACGTCACCGTGCCCGTGCCGAGCCCACTCTCGCGGCGCACGCGCAGGGCCGCGCGATACATCTCGAGCGTCGAGCCCTCGACGCCTCGCTGCGCGTCACGCGCGAGCGCTCGCCACTCGCGGGGCTGTGGGAGCCACGAGTCGCCGGTGGTCGAGAAGCCGAACGCGGGGGAGTCCGCCTCCCACGGCAGCGGCACGCGGCAGCCGTCCCTGCCGTAGCGCTCGCCCTGCGTGCGGTGCCACGTGGGGTCCTGACGCGCCTCTCCCGGAATGTCGACCGCCTCGGGCAAGCCAAGCTCCTCACCCTGATACATGTAGGCGCCGCCGGGCAGCGACAGCATGAGGAGAGAGGCGGCGCGCGCGCGGCGGATGCCCTCGTCCACGTCGGGAAGGCCGGGGCTGTCGGGGCCGACGCCGTGGCCCTGGGGGGTGTCCGCACCCAGCGAGAGGCGCGTCGCGTGACGGACGATGTCGTGGTTCGACAGCACCCACGTGCTCGGGGCTCCCACCGCACCGAACGTCGCGAGCGAGTCGTCGATCACGGAACGCAGCTGAGCGGTGTCCCAGTGCGCCTCCATGTAGCCGAAGTTGAACGTCTGGTGCATCTCGTCGGGACGCACCCACCGCGCCATCAGCTCGAGCGGGTAGATCCAGGCCTCGGCGACCAGGATGCGATCGCCGGGGTACGAGTCCGTGATGCGTCGCCACCGGCGCCACACCTCGTGCACGCCGTCCTGCGCCCAGTACGGCGAGGCCTCCGCCGCGCCGCCGCCCATCGACGCCTCGTCCTCGTCCTGCACGAAGTCGGGCAGTCCCTCGGCCTTGATGAGGCCGTGAGCCACGTCGACGCGGAAGCCGTCGACGCCCCTGTCGAGCCAGAAGCGCAGGACGTCGTCGAACTCGGCGCGCACCTCCTCCAGCTCCCAGTTGAGGTCGGGCTGCGAGGTGTCGAAGAGGTGGAGGTACCACTGGCCGGGGTTGCCGTCAGGCTCCGTCACGCGCGTCCACGCGGGGCCGCCGAACACGGACTCCCAGTTGTTGGGGGGCAGCTCGCCGGACGCGCCGCGGCCGTCGCGGAACATGTACCGCGCGCGCTCGGGGGAGCCCGGAGCGGCGGCGAGTGCGGCCTGGAACCACGCGTGCTCGTCGCTCGTGTGGTTGGGCACGATGTCCGCGATCACGCGCAGACCGAGTTCATGCGCGCGGGCGACCATGGCATCGAAGTCGTCGAGGGTGCCGAAGAGGGGGTCGACGTCGCGGAAGTCAGAGACGTCGTAGCCCGCGTCGCGCTGAGGCGAACGGTAGAACGGCGACAGCCAGATCGCGTCCACGCCCAGTTCCGCCAGGGCGTCCAGGCGCGCCGTGATCCCAGGCAGGTCGCCCACGCCGGTGCCCGTGGAATCCGCGAAGGAGCGCGGGTAGATCTGGTAGATCACGGAGGAGCGCCACCACTCCTGAGCAGTGATGGTGGAGCCGGCGACGTTCGTGGCCACGGTGTCCTCTCGATCGATCCCGCGCCGGATCTCGGACGCGAGGAAGCCCGCGCGCGCACCGTTGAGCTCCGCGGGAGATGGCCACCAATGTAAGCGGTTGCATGGGTCGCGAGCAAACCCGTGGCGCGCGTGCGGCGCGAACGTGACCAAGCCGTGACCGCATCGTTCTCATTCAGGCGGAAATATGCGCGCGCATACGTGTGTCGGCACTGCTACCTGCGCGCGAGCGCACCCTCGACGGAAGGACCAGCCGTGGCCGTGACCTGCCCCCTCTTGCGCTCCCGCGTGCGCAGCATTGACGCCTCGACCGCGGCGGGCCGCGAGCACCCGCTCGAGCCCACGCGCGCGCAGGTGCGCACCGCCGTCACGGTGCCGCTGCGCTTCGCCGACGGCTACGCGACCACCGCTCGCGTCATGACCTTCACGGGCCTGGCCGACGGGCGCGAGCACCTCGCGATCGGCCTGGGCGACTGGGAGGGCGCCCTCGAGCGCTCCGCCTCGGGCGGTCCCGCTCCGCTCGTGCGCCCGCACTCCGAGTGCCTCACCGGGGACGTGCTCGGCTCGGAGCGATGCGACTGCGGACCGCAGCTGCGCGAGGCCGTGGAGCGCATCGCCGAGGCGGGCGGAATCCTTCTGTACCTGCGCCAAGAGGGTCGCGGGATCGGCCTGTACGCCAAGCTCGACGCGTATGCGCTCCAGGACACCGGCCTGGACACGTACGAGGCCAACGTCGCGCTCGGCAGGGGCGAGGACGAGCGCGACTACGAGCCGGCGGCTCAGATGCTGCACGCCGTGGGCGCCGGGCGCATCCGGCTGCTCAGCAACAACCCCGACAAGGCCGCACAGCTCGAGCTGCTGGGCATCGACGTCGAGGAGCGCGTGCCGACCGGGGTCCACCTCGCCGAGTCCAACGCTCGCTACCTGCTGACCAAGGTCGAGCACACCGACCACACGCTCGCGCTGCCCGGCGTCGCGTAGGCACCCTCCCTCCGGCAGCGCACGCGACACGGCCCGCCGCACCTCCCAGGTCTGTTCCTGGCGTGCGGCGGGCCGTGAGCGTTTGCGGCTTAGGCCGGGGGCATGAGCACCGAGTCGACCAAGTACACCGTGGCGTTCGCGGTCTGGACGCCTCCGCACAGCACGGTCGCACCGTCGCCGACCATGATCGCGTCGCCACTGCCCGTCACCGTGAGCTCCGCGCCGTTGACCGTGGTGTGGGTGCCCGCGATCGCGTCCGGCTCGATCTGGCCGGGGATCACGTGATACGTGAGGATCGACGTGAGGAGGTCGGCGTCGGTCTCGAGAGTGGCGATCGTGTCGGCGTCGATCTGCGCGAACGCGTCGTCGACGGGGGCGAAGACCGTGAACTCGTCGCCGTTGAGGGTGTCGACCAAGTTGACGTCGGGGTTCAACTGGCCGCTGACCGCCGCCACCAGGGTGGTGAGCAACGGGTTGCTCGACGCGGCGACCGCGACGGGGTCCTGGGACATGCCCTGGATCGAGCCCGCGCCGTCGGGAACCTGCTCGTCGTAGTCCATGCAGGCCGCGCCCACGAGGTTGGCGTAGGGGTCCATGCCCATCGCGTCCTCCTCCATCGCGTCGCCGGCGGTGGCCGACGGGCTCGGCTCGGCCGCCATGGTCGGCTCGGCGGGCATCGTCGACACGTCGTCCGTGTCCGCATCGCCGCCTGCGCAGGCGGAGAGCAGCAGTGCTCCCGCCATCGCCAGGGTGATCGCTCCTGCGTGCTTGATCGTGGTGGACATCTCTGCCTCCGTTCTCGGGATCCGCCCGGCGGATCCTGCTGCCAGCGCCCGGGTGGGCGCCTGCCGCGGGTGCGGCGTCACGGGAGGTTCGCCCGGCATCGGCGGCCGGATGGGGTGACTTTTCGGCGGTGCGCGTCGCGGCAATCCGGAGAGCCGCTGTGGCCGAACCCGTTGTGGTGCCGAACCGCCGGCACACGAAGGGACTCGTCATGACACTCGCGATCATCGGCCTGTTGGGTGGGCTCATCACCGGAATCTCGCCGTGCATCCTGCCCGTGCTTCCCGTGATCTTCCTCACGGGAGGCGCCCAATCCGCGCGCATCGACCTGGGCAACGGACTGGCCGTGCAGGGACTCGGGGTCGGCGCGGCCGCCGCGGGGGTGGACGGCGGCGCGCGCGTCCTCGACGTCGAGGTCACGGGCGGGGTCGAGGTCTACTCGTTCACGTTCGGGTAGGTCTCTGACGGGTGCGGCGCGGTCGGGTGGAGGGACGATGCACGGCACGGGTTTGCTTTAGCCCTAAAGTAATCTCATGACGGCATCGCAGCCCGACCGCGCACACGCGGACGACCCCGCCCCCGCACCGCTGAGCCGGGAGGAGGAGGACTTCTTGCGCGCTCTCGTGCGGGTGCTGGTGGTGGTGCCCCGGGCCTTCCAGGCGGACCTGGGAGCGGCGGCCGGCGTGTCCTTCACCGAGTACGTGACCCTCAGACACCTGTCCGAGTCCCCGGCCCACTCGCTGCGCATGGGCGAACTCGCCCGCCTCACGGCGCTGACGCTCGGGGCGGTGACTCGGGTCGTGAAGTCCCTCGAGGCGAAGGGATTCGTGGAGCGCCGCCGGAGCGCGGCGGACGGGCGCGGACACGAGGCGCGTCTCACACAGGCAGGCCGCGACCGGCTCGCGGAGGTGGATCCGCTGCACGTCGCGAGCGCGCGGGCGAGGATTGTGGATCGGGTGCCCGCGACGGCACTGGCCGCATTCACCGACGTCCTGGACAGCATCGGCCGGGACGGCACGTCGACCCGCGAAGGGGGCGATCGTGGCGAATCCTGAGCGCCCGGTGAGCGAGTACGACCGCTTCGGACCGTGGATCGACCGGGTCGAGACGGAGGCGGACGTGCCGCGCCTGTTCCGGCCGCATGGAGTCGACCTGGCTGCCGCGAGGCTCGTGCTCAAGGTGCCCCGCAACGTGGCGCGCCGCGACGCTTCACCCGACATGGACCTCTACGACCACCTGCTCGTGCTCGGTCGTGACTCGCTCACGGTCCTGTCCCGTCGCGGTCGCGACCTCCCACGCGGGGCCCAGCCGGGCGCGGGGGGCGGCTACGACCATGCGGACATCCCGCTCGCGAGGATCGTCGCGGTGCGGGACACGGTCAATCTGCTCGAGGGGTGGCTGTCCATCGCCACGGACGATGGCGGAGAGCTGACGATGCGGTTCAACGGCTCTGCTCGCGCGAGCGTCGGTCTCCTCACCGGCGCGCTGCGCGCGGAGTTCGTGCGGTGGGGGCGCGGCTCGGTCGGTCGCACGCTGGCCGATGCCGCGCCCCCTGGGGCGGTGAGTCTCGCGGCGCTCGACGCGGGCGGCGACCTCGCCTTGGGAGCCGACCTCCGCGAGGTGAGCGCCGCCCACCCCGACGTGCGTGCATGGGCCTGCCATGCCCGCGCGAGGGTCGCGCCAGGCGGCACGGGAATGCGCGGCGCGTTGCGGCGCGTGTCGCATGCGCTGTCGCCCATGGTCGCGCAGGGCTGCGTGCTCGCGGGCGACTCGGTCGCTCTCGAGGTGCTGGGCAGGCATGAGGCGCTCGTGCGGGGGTCCACGCCCGTGCACTCGGCCTCGCGCCTGACGGTGGCGCTGGGGGCGGTCGACGGCGTCGACGCCGCCGCGCACCCCGACTACCCGGACGTGACGGTGATTGCGCTGCGTGCGGGCGCGTGGAGCGCGCCGCTCGCCGTCCCGCGCGAGTCGGCGGTGGCCGCGATCCTGACCCGAGCCGCGGCGGCGTCAAGGACATAGGTCCCGCACCGGGGGCCAGCGGAATTCTTACGCTGAACCCGTGAAAAAGGTGACCCGGCTGGCGCTGCTGATACCCGGCGGCATCGCGCTGGTCGCGGGCAGCATCGGCGCCCTTGCCCTGCTCGGCGTGCTCTCCTTCGACGGCGAGCGACTCGCCGCCGCGCACGGCATCCTCATGACGCTCGGCTTCGTGGGCACCGTGATCTCCCTTGAACGCGCCGTCGCGCTCGGCCGCGTGTGGGCCCTGGCGTCACCCGCGCTGCTGGGGCTCGGGGGACTCGCACTGCTCACGCCTGCTGACCCTCGTGTGGGCGGGGCGCTGCTGACCGCGGGCGCGATGATGCTCCTCGCGGTGTATGCCGCGCTGTGGCAACGACAGGAGAGCCCCGAGCTCGCCACGCAGGTCCTGGGAGCCGCGCTGGCCGCCGCTGCCGCGCTCCTGTGGACCGCGGGAGCGCCCGTGGCCACCGTGCTGCCGTGGCTCGCCGGATTCGTCCTGCTCACCATCGCGGGAGAGCGGGCGGAGCTCGCGCGGCTCGAGAACCCCAGTATCGGCGCGCGCGGCCTGCTCGCGAGCGGGACCGTGTGCGCGGGAGTGATCGCGGCGACCGTCGCGGGGGACCTGGGGACTGCGCTGCTGGGCGTCGCGGTGCTCGTGCTGTGTACGGTGCTCGTGACGGGTGACGTCGCACGGCGCATGGTGCGCGCGTCGGGACTACCGCGATTTGCCGCGGCCGCGATGCTGGCCGGCTACGCGTGGATGGCCGTCGCGGGTGCCGTGTGGCTCGCGGGCGGGGTCCCCGACGGTGCCGCGTACGACGCCGTCATCCATGCCGTGTTCCTGGGCTTCACGATGTCGATGATCATGGCCCACGCGCCCATTATTCTGCCGGCCGTGCTCCGCGTCGCCCTGCCGTACCGCCGGATCATGTACGTCCCGCTGGTGCTGCTTCACGCATCGTTGGTGCTGCGGCTGCTTGCGGGCGACGCGTATGGGGTCGAGGCGGCCCTGACGTGGGGCGGCGTGCTCAACGTGGCGGCCGTGCTTGGCTTCGCGGCGACGGCGGTGGGCTCCGTGGTGGTGGCGGCACGCGACGCGCGCCGCACGCGACGCGCGCAACTCGCTCCCGTCGTCGATGAGCGACTCGTGGAGGTGGCGTCATGAGGGCCCGCTGGCATCTGCGCGCCAATGCTCTCGTGGCCGCGTGGCTGGTCGCCGCCGCCGTGGCGGCCGCCGCGCATCGCGTCCTGCCGGCGTCCGAGTGGCTCATGGTGCACCTCCTCATGCTGGGCGGGGTGTCCGCCGCGATCCTCGTGTGGAGCGCGCACTTTGCCGAGGCCCTGCGTCGGCGCTCGCTGCCGACCGGGCGGCGGGGTCAGGTGGCGCGGCTCGCCGCCCACACGGTGGGTGCCGTCGCGGTGATCGCGGGCATGGTTGCGCCGTCGCCGCGCGCGGTCGTGGCGGGCGGGGCGGTCGTGGGCATCGCCGTCGCGTGGCATGCGGTCGAGATCGCGCTCGCGGCACGCGGCGCCCTGTCGAACCGGCTGGGCTGGAGCACCTGGGCGTATGTCGCCGCGGGAGCCAGCCTGGTCGGCGGAGTCGTGTGCGGCGTGCTGCTGGCGCGCGGACCCGCGACGGACGCGATCGCGGCGCGGCTCTACCTCGCCCACGTCACGCTCATGATCCTGGGGTGGGTGGGTCTCACGGTGATGGCCACGCTCATCACGCTGTGGCCCACCGTGCTCGCGGTGCGCATCCCCGAGGGCGGCGTGCGGTTCGGGCGCGCCGGGCTGGTTCTCATGGGATCCGGTGTGGTCCTCTCGGGCGCGGCGCTTGTGGTCGGGGCGCGCGTGGCCTACGCGGCTGCGGTGCTCGTCGTGACGGCAGGCATCGCGCTCTCCGCCGTGCCGATGCTGCGCGCGGCCTCTCCTCGCGTCTCCGGCTCCCGCGTGCCAGGCACCGTCGCCGCGTGGCATCTCGCG
The DNA here is from genome assembly GCF_039545075.1 of Demequina sediminis. Taxonomy (NCBI): domain Bacteria; kingdom Bacillati; phylum Actinomycetota; class Actinomycetes; order Micrococcales; family Demequinaceae; genus Demequina; species Demequina sediminis. The sequence goes on from NZ_BAABRR010000001.1 coordinate 108,095, forward strand.
GCGTCCGTCACCTGGATGGCGAGCGCGACCCTGACGTGGGCCGCCTTTGTCGCCACCGCGGGTGACTGGGAGGAGTCCCGTCAGCGCATGGGCGGCGTGGTGGCCGCGCTCGTGGCCGGCGGCGCCGCGCAGGTGCTGCTGGGCGCCCTCACTCACCTGTTGCCCATGGTGCTGGGTGGCGGACCCCACGCGGTGCGTGCCGCGCGCGACGCCGTCGAGCGCCGTGCCCTCGCGAGGTTCGTGCTGCTCAACGGGGGAGTCGCGCTGTGGGTGCTGCCCACGCCCAGCCTCGTGCGCGTGGCGGGCTCGATGTTCGCGCTCGCTGCGGCGGTGTGGACCCTCGCCGCGATCGGACGCGCCGTGCGCGTGTCCTTCCGCACCCGGCGCGAGGCGCCCGCGGACGGGAACCCGCGCATCGTCCCCGTGCAGATGGCCGCGCAACTGCCGACCGTGCGCGGCCGGGGTGCCGCGCTGGTCGCGGCGTGCGCGCTGCTGCTGGGCACCGCCGCGGCCGTGGCCGCCGATCCCGCGTCCGCGGGCGTCGGAGAGTCCGCGGCCGCGGAGGTCACCGCGACCGGCCGCACCGTCGAGGTGCGCGTCGAGGCGCGCGACATGCGCTTCACGCCCTCGATCATCGAGATCGAGGCGGGCGACCGGCTGGTGATCGAGGTGGTCAATACCGACACGACCTCGCATGATCTGGTCCTCGACAGCGGGCAGGCGAGCGGCAGGATCGCGCCGGGGGAGTCCGCCGTGCTCGACGTGGGCGTGGTGGGTCGCTCCCTCGACGGCTGGTGCTCGATCGCGGGTCACCGCCAGATGGGCATGACCCTCGCCGTGGTGGTCACGGGTGGGGACGATGCCCCGGTGGCCGAGGCGACTGCCGCGCCGACCCCGTCGGGCGTGCACGGCGAAGGCGAGCATGCAACCATCGATCTCCAGGCACCCATGTCGGGATCGCCGTTCGACGCGACGCTCGAGCCCGCACCGGACGCGACCGTCCATCGTGTCACCCTCGAAGTCGAGAACGTCATGACCGAGGTGGCCCCCGGCGTGACGCAGGAGCTGTGGACCTTCGGCGGCGGTGTGCCCGCACCCACGCTGCGGGGCAAGGTGGGCGACGTCTTCGAGGTGACGCTGGTCAACAACGGGGACATGGGTCACTCGATCGACTTCCACGCGAGCTGGATCGCGCCCGACGACGTCATGAGGACCATCGAGCCGGGCGAGAGCCTCACATATCGCTTCGTGGCGGAGCGTGCCGGGGCGTGGATGTATCACTGCTCGACCATGCCCATGTCGCTGCACATCGCGAACGGCATGGCGGGGGCGGTCATCATCGATCCCCCCGACCTGGAGCCCGTGGACCGCGAGTATGTGCTCGTGCAGTCCGAGTACTACCTGGGCGATCAGGGCGGCTTCGCCGACGCGGACAAGATCGCGGCGGAGGCGCCCGACCTGGTGGTCTTCAACGGCCACGCGACGCAATACAAGGACCACCCGCTCGAGGCAGCGGTGGGCGAGCGCGTGCGCGTGTGGGTCGTGGATGTGGGGCCCAACCGGGCGAGTTCCTTTCACGTGGTCGGTTCGCAGTTCGACACCGTGTACTTCGAGGGCGCGTACCAGTTGGGTGGCCCCGGGGATCCCGGCGCCGCCGGTGGCGCGCAGGCGCTCGCGCTCCAGCCGGGCCAGGGCGGATTTGTCGAGCTGAGCTTTCCGGAGCCGGGCCGCTACCCCTTCGTCTCGCACATCATGGTCGACGCCGAGCGAGGCGCCGCGGGCGCCTTCGCGGTCACCGAATAGTCCCGTCCACCCTCAACCACAGGAGATCCCATGTCAGACATCACCAGCACCACCGCCGCCGCCGAGACCGGTCACGCCTGCGGATGCGGAGGAGGAGGCTGCGGCGGTGGCGGCGGCGCTCAGACCGTCTCCGCCGACTCGCTGCTCGACGGCGCGCCGTCCGCCATTCCGTCGCTTAGCACGGCGCCTCTCGACACCGACATCGACGTGCGCGCGATCCCTCGCGAGGTGAGGCACGCGCGCGTCATCGGCATGGTGACGTCGCTGGTGCCCGGCGAGTCCGTGGTGATCGCCGCCCCTCACGACCCTGCGCGGCTGGTCAACGAGATCGAGGCGGAGGTCGCTGGCGACTTCCAGGTCGACTACCTCCAGGCGGGCCCCGAGCTGTGGCGCGTGGCGGTGTCGCGCGTCAGCTGCTGCTGATGTCCGGCGCGGGCGGCGTTTCGGAGACGAGTGCGGTCGCGCCGCGGCTCGCGCGCGGTCCCGCCCGTCGCGCGGCGCTGATGCTCGAGCTGAGGCGGCGTGCGGCACCCGGCGGAGTCGGTGTCGGAGTCGACGACCTCGCCGCGGCAGTTGGCCTGCACCCCAACACCGCGCGCGAACATCTCGACGTCCTGGTCGCCGAGGGGCTCGTGGAACGCCTCCCCGGACCGCGGACGGGCCGGGGGCGTCCGCGGGCGCTGTACGCGGCGGTCCCGTCGCCGGGTGCGGCCGCAATGCCTGCCACCTTCACCGCGACCGGAGCGGAGGCCCACGACCTGCGCGATCGGGTGCTGCGCATCGTCCTCTCTCACTACGGAACCGGGCCCGAGGAGGCCGCCGCGGCCGTCGAGCGAGAGGGCTCACGCTGGGGCGAGGATCTTGGGCGGGCGGCCGGTTCCGTCGGCGGGGTCACCGCGGTGGTCGGGCTGGTCTCGCGGGAGCTGGAGTCGATGGGGATGGAGCCGCGCGTGCTTGAGGAGGCGCGGGGAGCGGGGGACCTGGGTGCCTCCGCGGGCGCCGTGCACGTCGAGATCGGGGCGTGCCCCCTCGCCGCACTCGCTCACGACCGCCCGGATGTCGTGTGCGGGGTTCATGCCGCGATGCTGCGGGGTCTCGCGCGGGGCGCGGGTGCGGACAGTGTCGACGTGCGGCTGCTGCCGTTCGAGGGGCCGCTCATGTGCCGCGTCGAGGTCGCGGCGAGCTGAGGCGTGGGGGTGCCGAGCGTCGTGTCCTCGCTTGTCCGAGAAGCACTCGAGCACACGGTTAGGTCCGTGCGCTGACGCTGAACCATTGCAAGGCATCGATGCCCGGTGCCGGAACGCGCAGAAGCCCCCGACACCTGGTGAGGTGCCGGGGGCTTCCTTGAAGCGCTACTTAGCAGTCGTAGTAGAGCTCGAACTCGTGCGGGTGCGGACGGAAGCGCAGCGGGTCGATCTCCTGCGTGCGCTTGAGGTCGATCCACATCTCGATGAGGTCCTCGGTGAACACGCCACCCTCGGTGAGGAAGCCGTGGTCCGCCTCGAGGGCGTCGAGCACCTCGGGGAGCGAGGCCGGGACCTGCTGGATCTGAGCGTGCTCCTCCGGGGGGAGCTCGTAGAGGTCCTTGTCCACCGGGGCAGGGGGCTCGATGCGGTTCTTGATGCCGTCGAGGCCCGCCATGAGCAGTGCCGCGAACGCGAGGTACGGGTTCGACGACGGGTCGGGGGCGCGGAACTCGATGCGCTTGGCCTTGGCGTTCGAACCGGTGATCGGGATGCGGACTGCGGCGGAGCGGTTGCGAGCCGAGTACACCAGGTTGACCGGCGCCTCGTAGCCCGGCACGAGGCGGTGGTACGAGTTGACGGTCGGGTTGGTGAACGCGAGCAGCGACGGCGCGTGCTTGAGGATGCCGCCGATGTACCAGCGGGCGATGTCGGACAGGCCGCCGTAGCCGGACTCGTCGTAGAAGAGCGGCTCGCCGTTCTTCCAGATCGACTGGTGGACGTGCATGCCGGAGCCGTTGTCACCAAACAGCGGCTTGGGCATGAAGGTCACGGTCTTGCCCGCGCGCCATGCGACGTTCTTGACGACGTACTTGAACTTCTGGATGTCGTCGCCCGCGTGCAACAGCGTGTTGAAGCGGTAGTTGATCTCCTGCTGACCGGCGGTGCCCACCTCGTGGTGCGCACGCTCGAGCTTCAGGCCCACCTCCTCGAGGACCTTGCACATCTCGTCGCGGAGGTCAGCGAACTGGTCGCCGGGGGAGACGGGGAAGTAGCCGCCCTTGTAGCGCGTCTTGTAGCCGCGGTTGGCGGAGCCGTCTGCCTCGGTCTCGACGCCGGTGTTCCACCAGCCCTCGGAGGACTCGATGTGGTAGTAACCCTCGTGCTGGTTCGTGTCGAAGCGCACGGAGTCGAAGATGAAGAACTCCGCCTCGGGGGCGAAGAAGGCGGTGTCGCCGATTCCGGTCGACTTCAGGTACTCGACGGCCTTGGCCGCGATGTTGCGGGGGTCACGCGAGTAGGGCTCGTTCGTGAACGGGTCCACGATCGAGAAGTTGATGACCAGCGTCTTCGCCTTGCGGAACGGGTCGACGAATGCGGTCGCGACGTCCGGCAGCAGCTTCATGTCGGACTCGTTGATCGCCTGGAAGCCACGGATCGACGAGCCGTCGAACATGGCGCCCTCGGTGAACACGTCCTCGGTGAACTGCGACGCGGGAATGTTGAAGTGGTGCATCTGACCGGGCAGGTCGCAGAAGCGGATGTCGACGAACTCGACGCCCTCGTTCTTCACGTACTCGATCGCCTCGTTGGCGTCTTTGAACATCCGGTACTCCTTGAACAGATGGACAGGCCTGGACTGGCACCTCACACCCTAAGGGGGCTCCGTTGCCGCCACGTACACGTCATGTTTCCAAAGTGTTAACTGTGGCCGCTTGCACGCGTGGACGCGTGTCCCTGGGCAGGGGAGTGGGCACCGCCCAGCCGGATAACCTTGGGTCTCGTGACGCCGCCCGACACCACCGCGCCCGACAACCCTGTGCCCGACCCCTCCTCACCGGACACGCCGGCCGCCCCGTCCGCCCGGATCCCGCGCCGGCTCGCGGGCATCGGCATCGACTGGGTGCTGAGCCTGCTCATCTCGTCGGCATTCTTTCCCGACCCCGACTACCCGGTCGAGGCGGTGAGCGCGGTCGAGCGCGCGCTGCTGTCGGGGTCCTCCTTCGCGACGCTCGGGGTGTGGGCGGCCCAGCACCTGCTGCTGGTCGCCACGCTGGGCAGCACGATCGGCCACCGGATCGTGGGACTGCGCGTGGTGCGCGAGGACGGCGCTCCCGCGGTGGGCCTCATCAAGGCGGCAATCCGCACGGTGCTGCTCGCACTCGTCATCCCCGCAGTGGTGTGGGGGCCGGACGGGCGCGGCCTTCACGATCGTGTGGCCCACACCCGCATCACACGCCTGGGAGGCGACTCATGACCACGCTCGACGCGGCGGCCGTGCTGCTCGACATGGACGGCACCCTCATCGACTCGACCGCCACCGTCGACACGGTGTGGGGAGACTTCGCCCGCCAGGCCGGCTTCGACGTCGCCGAGGTGCTGGCGACCGTCCACGGCGTGCCCGCGCGCGCGACGCTGCGACGCTTCCTGGGCGAGCACGCCGACATCGAGCCATGGTTCGCGCAGATCGCGCAGTGGGAGGCCGAGCGCTTCGACGCGGACGTCGAGATCCCCGGGGCGGTCGCCGCGGTGCGCACGCTGCCCGCGGGGCGCTGGGCCGTGGTCACCTCCGCGCTGCGCGAGCCGGCCCTGCGCCGCCTCGCGCGCCTGGGCTTCCCCGCGATCGACGTCATGATCGCCGCCGAGGACGTGGCGCGCGGCAAGCCTGACCCCGAGCCCTACCGGCGCGGCGCGCAGGCGCTGGGCGCCGACCCTCGCGAGTGCGTGGTCTTCGAGGACGCCGATGCCGGGGTGAGGGCGGCCCTCGCGGCTGGGGCGACCGTGGTGGTCGTGGGCACGCTCGACACCGATGCCACGGTGGGCCTCGCGCGCGTGCGCGACATGAGCGACGTGCGCTTCAGTGCGTCCGAGCAGGGCGTGCGGGTGAAGCTGGGCTGAGACGCTGGGCGCACTCAGCGCCCGCGCATGCCCTTGCGGTCGGGACGCGCGCGCACGGGGTCGATTCCCTTGGGCAGCGGCGGACGCGTCGCGCCGATCGCGCGCAGTCGCGCCTCGACGGTGCCACGGTCCGTGCGCTTGAGGGCCTTGGGCGTGCGGCGAATCGCCTTGGTGAGCCCCGTCAGGGGCACCTCGCCCTCGCCGCGCCCCACGTAGATGATGGTGACGGGCACTCCGGGCACGAGCTTCTCGATGCGCTTCTGCGCCTGAGTGGCGGGCTTGTGGGCGGCCGCGCCGCCCTCCGCGAGGAGCACGATTCCGCCGCGACCCACGCCCTGGAACACCACGGCCTTGCCGCGGGGATCCATCGTGACGGGGTTCTCCTCGAACTTCCAGCCGGACCGGATGGCCTGCGCGACGGCGAGCGACGCTCCGGTCTGGCCCTCCATGCGCAGGTAGGCGTTCCGCTCGAAGCGACGCGTGAGGTAGAACATCGCTCCCAGGAGCGCCGTCATCACGCCGAACAGCGAGGCATAGATCATCGCGGCGATGCCGCCGATGAGGATGCCGACCAGCACGCCGATTCCGGTCGCGCCGATCGCGATGACGAGGATGCCGGGCAGCAGCAGCTTGTCGTGGGGCGCCGTGACCTTGTAGGCCTGGGCGACCAGGTGGTACCAGCGCTGCTTCTTGGGGCGGGTCTTGTCCTTAGCCATGATGCGCACAGTCTAGTCGCAGGGCCGCGGGGTCCCGAGACCGCGTGCTAGCCGAGTTCGGGGCGCGCCTTGAGCAGTGCCGAGGCCTCCTGGCGCGACTCGGTCTCCTCGCCCAGGTGAGCGAGGGCGGCCGGGATGGGCCGTCCCTTGCGCTTCATCGCCTGCCCCCACAGCCGGCCCGCGCGGTACGACGAGCGCACCAGGGGACCGGACATCACGCCCAGGAAGCCCATCTCGGTCGCGGCGTCGGAGAGCTCGACAAACTCCTGCGGCTTGACCCACCGGTCCACGGGGTGGTGGCGGGGGCTCGGACGCAGATACTGCGTGATCGTGATGAGGTCGCATCCCGCGGCATGAAGGTCCCGCAGCGCCTCGATCGCCTCGTCGAACGTCTCGCCCATGCCCAGGATGAGGTTCGACTTGGTGACCAGCCCGGCGTCCTGCGCGGCGGTGAGCACGGACAGCGAGCGGTCGTAGCGGAAGCCTGGGCGGATGCGCTTGAACACGCGGGGGACGGTCTCGAGGTTGTGGGCGAGCACCTCGGGACGCGAGGAGAAGACCTCGGCGAGCTGGTCGGGCTCGGCGTTGAAGTCGGGGATGAGCAGCTCGACGCCCACGCCCAGGTCGAGGCCGTGGATCTGGCGGACGGTCTCCGCGTAGAGCCACGCACCGCCGTCGTCGAGGTCGTCGCGCGCGACTCCCGTGATGGTCGAGTACTTGAGGCCCATCTGGCGCACGGACTCCGCGACGCGGCGCGGCTCGTCGGCGTCGAAGGCCGCGGGCTTGCCGGTGTCGATCTGGCAGAAGTCGCAGCGACGGGTGCACTGGTCACCGCCGATGAGGAACGTGGCCTCGCGGTCCTCCCAGCACTCGAAGATGTTGGGGCACCCGGCCTCCTCGCACACCGTGTGCAGGCCGCCGGACTTCACGAGCCCCTTGAGGTCCGTGTACTCGGGACCCATGGTCGCCTTGGTGCGGATCCACTCGGGCTTGCGCTCGATCGGAACGGCCGAGTTGCGGGCCTCGACACGCAACATCTTGCGGCCCTCGGGTGCGATGGTCACACGGGCTCCTTCGTGGGGAGGGGGTCGGGGACGCTGGTGTGCGCCGTGGCCCACCTTACGTCCGTCAGGGCGCTTTCCAGGAATCGCACGGTGGGCTCCGCGGCCTCGGCAAGCGTGACGTCCCTGCCGAGCTCGGCCCCGAGGGACGTGACGTCGGCATCGGAGATCCCGCACGGCACGATCCGGTCGAACGATGCGAGATCGGGCGCGCAGTTGAGCGCGAAGCCGTGCATCGTGACGCCCTTCGCGACGCGCACGCCGATCGCACAGATCTTGCGCTCCCTCTTCCCGCCCGACGCGGGAAGCCACACGCCCGAGCGATCCTCGACGCGCATCGTCTCCAGGCCGAAGGCCGCGCACGCGTCCATCACCGCCTGCTCGAGACGGCGCACGTATTTCACCACATCGACGGGCTCCGCGAGCCGGATGATCGGATAGCCCACGAGCTGACCCGGACCGTGCCACGTGATGCGTCCCCCGCGATCGACGTCGACCACCGGCGTTCCGTCGACGGGCCGGTCCCACGTGGCCGTGCGGCGGCCTGCCGTGTAGACGCTCTCGTGCTCGACCAGCAGCACCGTGTCCTCGCGTTCTCCGGCCGCCACCCGAGCGTGAATCTCCCGTTGACGGTCCCACGCCTCGTGGTACGGAATGAGGCGCGAACCGAGCTCGAGGGGGACGATCTGCATCACAGAAGCGTAACTCTTCGAATCCGCGGGAATACCCCGGGGGCCATTCGACTTCGTGCATGTCATGCACGCGAACATGCGCCCCTGGTTGCGCCCCATCCTCGTCCTCGTGGTGATCGTCGCTTGGCTCGCCGTGGGAGGTGCCGGCGGCCAGACCTTCGGCAAGCTCTCCGAGGTTCAGGAGAACGACTCGGCCGCCTTCCTGCCCTCGAGCGCGGAGTCCACCGCGGCCGCCAGGGCGCACGCGGAGTTCGCCCCCGCATCGTCCGTCCCCGCGCTTCTCGCCGTCGAGGGCGGCGCCGAGGATCTCGCGACCGTGCAGTCCTTTGTGGACGAGGTCATGAGCGCGCCGCTCGAGGGCGACCCCGAGGGTCGCGCCGTGGGCGAGGTCACGCTCACCGGCCCCGGCGGGGAGGGCCCGCAGGCGATCCCCTCGGAGGACGGCGAGGCGATCCTCGTGTCCTTCGCGATCGACGCCGAGGTCTTCGACTCCCAGGTGGGTGAGGAGTCCTTCGCACAGGTCTTTGTGGAGACGATGCGCGCGGCGTGGGAGGAGGCCGACACGGGCCTCACGGGATACGTCACCGGCCCCGCCGGCCTGGTCGCTGATCTCACCGCCGCGTTTGCCGGCATCGACGGCATCCTGCTGCTCGTGGCGCTCGGCGTCGTGCTCGTTATCCTGCTGATCGTCTACCGCAGCCCCGTGCTGCCGTTCCTGGTCTTGTCGACCTCGATGATCGCGCTCACGGGAGCGATCATCGCGGTGTACGCCCTCGCGAATGCGGACGTCATCACGCTCAACGGCCAGAGCCAGGGCATCATGTTCATCCTCGTGGTGGGCGCCACCACCGACTACGCGCTGCTGCTCGTCGCGCGCTATCGGGAGGAGCTGCTGCGCACCGAATCGCCCTACACGGCGCTCGCCACCGCATGGAAGCGCTCGCTCGAACCCATCGCCGCATCGGCCGGCACGGTCGTGCTCGGCCTGCTCGTGCTGCTGCTGAGCGACCTCAAGTCGAACTCCGCGCTCGGCCCCGCCGGCGCGATCGGCATCGCGGCATCGTTCTTCGCGGCCCTCACGCTGCTGCCCGCGTTGCTGCTGATCGGCGGCAAGCACGCGCGCGGCGTCTTCTGGCCCGCGATGCCCCGCTACCGCGGTGACGAGGCGACCGCCACGGCCGACACCGTCGAGGAGGTCGAGAGGCGTTCTGGCGTGTGGGGCCGCGTCTCGCGCGGCGTCGACCGCCACCCGCGACGCGTGTGGGTTGCCGCCGCGCTGGGCCTCGCGATCCTCGCGGCCTTCCTGCCCACGTTCCAGTCCGGCGGGCTGGGCGAGCGGGACGTCTTCACGCAGCAGACCGACTCCGTGAGCGGCTTCGAACTCCTCGAGGAGCACTTCGACGCGGGTGCGACGTCGCCCATGCGCATCATCACCCCCGAGGAGTCCGCCGCAGAGATGGTCGAGGCCGTCTCCGCGGTCGAGGGCGTCGAGACCGTGTACGTGCTGACCCCCGCGGTCGCGGCGGGCGCGCCCCCCGGCGCGGTTGAGGAGGACCCGCTGGTCATCGACGGTCGCGTCGAGGTCAACGCGATCACGCGCGTCGCGGCATCGTCCTCCGCGGCGACCGATATCGCTGCCGAGGTACGCACCGTCGCCCACGACGTCAACCCCGGTGCGTTGGTCGGCGGTCAGGCGGCGGAGGCGCTCGACACGCGCCTGACGTCCGAGCGCGACCTGCGCGTGATCCTGCCCACGATCCTTGTGGTCATCCTGCTGGTCCTCATGCTGTTGCTGAGGTCCGTGCTCGCGCCGGTGCTCATCATCCTCGCGAACGTGTTGAGCTTCGCGGCGACCATGGGCCTGTCCGCGATCGTCTTCAACCACGTCTTCGACTTCCCCGGCACCGATGCGGCGGTCCCGCTGCTCGCGTTTGTGTTCCTGGTGGCGCTGGGTGTGGACTACTCGATCTTCCTCATGTCGCGTGCACGGGAGGAGTCGCTCCTCCACGGCTCGCGCGAGGGCATCAGGCGCGCCCTCGCCGTGACCGGAGGCGTCATCACGTCGGCCGGAATCGTGCTCGCCGCGACATTTGCGGCGCTGGGCGTGATCCCGCTGATCTTCCTCGCCCAGCTCGCGTTCATCGTCGCGGCGGGCGTGCTGATCGACACCTTCGTGGTGCGGTCGCTGCTCATCCCCGGGCTGATCGGCGATATCGGCCGCCGTGCGTGGTGGCCGTCGCGGAAGATTCGCGACTAGCGCCACCGGCCGGCGGGGCCCGTTCTCCCTGTGGAGAACGGGCCCCGACGCGTCTCACGGTGCGACGGTGGACTCATGCCGTCCGCACCCGCCCGCGTCGCACCCCTCGCGCTGGATCGCGTCTCGCGCGTGGTGGGGCGGGGCGACAGGGACGAGCGCCTGGCGCGGGAGCGCGTGGCGGACCTGGCGTCGGTCGCGCACCCGGGCGTGTGCGTCCCGCTGGATGTCGCCCGCGAGGACGATGCCGTGGTCGCGTGCTCTCCCCGCGTCGCCGGGGTTGCGCTCTCCGGCGCGGGGCCGGTCGAGGCGTTGGGAGAGTGGGTGTGGCTCGTCGCGTCCCTCGCCGATGCCCTCGCCGCGCTGCATCGAGCAGGCTTCAGCCACGGTGACGTGTCGCCGGCCAACGTGATCGTGGGTGTGCGGCCGGTGCTGATCGATCTGGTGGGGGCCGCGCTGGGCCGCGAGAGGGGCACGCCGGGCTTCGCCGCTCCCGAGCGCGCGCGAGGAGGGCCATCTCCCGCGGCGGACGTCTATGCGCTCGGGGCGGTCGCGCTCGCCGTGGCGGGGGACACGATCCGCACGCAGGCGGAGGCGTGGATGGTGCCTCTCCTCGCACAGGATCCTGACGCGCGCCCCACGGCGGCGGCCGTCGCGGCGGGGCTGTCGCGCTGCGCGGCGCCGGTGAGGTGGCGCCCCGAGGCCGACGTCCCTCGCCAGGGCACGCCGCCTCCCGCGCGCACCGAGCGCGATCCTCGCGCGTGGGCGTGGAGACTCGTGCGTCGACCGGTGCGCACCTTGGTGATCGCCCTTGCCTGCGTGGCGGCGATCGCATGGATCGCGTGGGGACCCGACCTCGCGGCGAGCGAGCCGTCCGCGCGCGGCGCTGAACTAGCCGCCGACTCCGTGCCGGCGGATCCGGCGCCGGTGCTCAGTCCTCCGGCGCCCGTCGCGGCGGCCGTCGCCCTGACCACGGCGCGAGGCGAGGCGCTCGCCGTGGGCGACGGCGAGGCGTTGGTCGCGATGACGGTGCCGGGCAGCGGCGCGTGGGCGACCGCCTCGCGCGAGGCGCGGTCACTCGAGGAGGGGACGGTGTTCGAGGGGCTTGTCATCGCCGAGCGCGGGGCGGTGCAGGTCGAGGTGGGCGACGCGGTCGAGGGAGACAACGGTGCGCCGAGGCGTGCCTTGGTGGCCGTCACCTACGAGGTCTCGCCACACGCGCGCAGCGACCCCGACGGGCACAGCGTCGCGGTGCCGGCGCACACGCAGACGGCGCTGCTCGCGCTCGAGTGGTCGGGGACCGTCTGGAGGGTCGCGGAGGTCAGCGACCCTCCGTGACACCCGCCATGACCCACCGTGCGGCGTCCTCGATGGTCGGGTGATGCCACTCGAAGCCCAACCGGGTGAGCACTCCTGGCGTCGCCTTCTGCGAAGAGAGCAGGTCCTCGACCGCGGGACCGATCGCCGCCTCGAGCACGAAGGCGGGCACCCGGAAGCCGGGCCGCTTGCCCGCCGCCTCGGACAGCGCGCGCAGGAGAGCGGCGTCGCGCGCGGGGTGGGGGGCGATCGCGTTGGCCTCGCCGTGGTGATCCGAGTCGATGAGGAAGCGCAGCGCGCGGATGTGGTCCTCGAGCGAGATCCACGAGTGCCACGCGTCGCCGCTGCCGAGCGAGCCGAGCAGCCCGCGCGTGACAAGAGGCAGGAGCCGCTCGGCGAAGCCGCCGTGCGGGGCGAGCACGAGCCCGGTGCGCACGGTCACCGTGCGGATCCCGGCATCGCGCGCGGGCTGGGCCGCGGCCTCCCAGTCCCTGACGATGCTCGCGAGCAGGGTGTCGCCCGGACCCGAGCGTTCGTTCAGGTCCTCCTCGCCGCGCGAGCCGTAGAAGCCCATCGCGGAGCCCTGGATGAGCACGCCATCGAAGCCGCCGACCAGGGCCTCGACGATCGTCGAGGTGGCGTCGAGACGCGACTGACGCACGACCTTGGCATAGGAGGACGTCAGTCGCTTGTCACCGATCGACGCGCCGGCCAGGTTGACGACGGCATCGGCGGAGCACAGCAGGTTGACGTCGATCTCGCCGGCCCGGGGATCCCAGCGGGACTCGTGAGGACCGGCGGCCGAACGCCGCACGAGGGCGACCACATCGTGGCCGCCCTCGCGCAGGGACGTGCGGAGCGCCGTGCCGATCAGCCCCGAGGAGCCGGAGATCACGACGCGCATGAGTGCCTAGAGGCCCAGCTCGGACTCGAACTCGCCGGCCTCGATGATCGCCTTGACGGTCTGGAGGAAGCGAGCCGCATCCGCGCCGTCGACGATCCTGTGGTCGTAGCTGAGCGGCAGGTAGCACATGGGGCGGATCGAGATGACGTCCTCGCCATCGGGACCCTTGACCACCACGGGCTTCTTGACGATCGCGCACGTCGCCAGGATGCCCACCTGCGGCGCCGGGACGATCGGCGTGTCGAACAGCGTGCCGCCGGAGCCCGTGTTGGTCACCGAGAACGTGCCGCCCGAGATCTCGTCCGCGCCGAGGCCGCCGTTGCGGGCCTTGCCAGCGAGGTCGACGATCCCCTTGGCGTGCTCGACGATGCTCTTCGAGTCGGCGTCCTTGAGCGTCGGGAGCATGAGTCCCTTAGGCGTGTCGACCGCGAGCGAGAGGTTCACGGCGGGGTGGTAGACGATGCTGCCGTCGACCACCGAGGCGTTGAGGAACGCGTGCTCCTGGAGCGCAATCGCGACGGCCCGCGTGAAGAACGGCAGGAACGTGAGGTTCACGCCGTGCTTCTCGGAGAACGCGTTCTTCGACTTTGCGCGCAGCGCCCAGATCTTGGTGCAGTCGACCTCGACCACGGAGGTGAGCTGCGCCATGCCGTGCAGCGACTCCATCATCTTGTCGGCCGTGATCTTGCGGATGCGGGTCATCTTGACCGTCTGGCCGCGCAGCTCCGAGACCTCGACGTCGGCCGCGGCCTTCTTCGGGGCCGCGGGGGCGGCAGCGGCGGGGGCCGACGACGCCGCAGGAGCAGGCGCGGTGGCCGCCGACAAGACGTCCTCCTTGCGGATGCGCCCGCCCACTCCGGTGCCCGTGAGGGACGCCAGGTCGACGCCCTTCTCGGCAGCGAGCTTGCGCACGATCGGCGTGACGTATCCAGAGCCCGTCGAGGCGGCCGATGCCGACGCGGGGGCGGACGGCGCGGCCGGTGCGGAGGGTGCAACCGGGGCGGACGGCGCGGCCGGGGCCGGGACCGATGCCGCGGCAGGCGCGGACGGCGCGGCGGGAGGCGCCGGGGGAGCCGGGGCCTCGGGCTCGGGTGCCGCCTGCGGCTCGGGGGCCGCGGGTGCCTGGGCGGCGGGCTGGCTCACCTGAGCGGGGGCCGGTGCCGCGGCGGGCGCGGAGCCCGGCTCGCCGATGCGCGCGAGCACGGCGCCGACCTCGGCGACCTCGTCCTCGCCGACCACGATCTCGGTGAGGACACCGGCGAACGGAGCGGGGATCTCGGTGTCGACCTTGTCGGTGGACACCTCGAGCAGAGGCTCGTCCGCATCGACCGAGTCGCCCACGGCCTTCAGCCAGCGGGTGACGGTGCCCTCGGTGACCGACTCGCCGAGGGCGGGAAGGGTCACGTCGCGGCCTCCGCCTGCGGGGGCGGGCGAGGGAGCGGACTGCGCGGGCTCGGCGGGAGCCGGTGCGGACTGCGGTGCGGGCGCCGACTGCGGAGCGGGCGCGGCCTCGACGGGCGTCGCGGCGGGGGCAGGCGCGGACGCGGCGGCGGGTGCCGGGCTCGCCGCGGGTGACTCGCCGGCATCGCCGATGCGTGCGAGGACGGTGCCGACCTCGGCGACCTCGTCCTCGGGCACCAGGATCTCGAGGATCGTGCCGGCGAACGGCGACGGGATCTCGGTGTCGACCTTGTCGGTCGAGACCTCGACCAGCGGCTCGTCGACCTCGATGGTGTCGCCGACGGACTTCAGCCAGCGGGTGACGGTGCCCTCGGTGACGGATTCGCCGAGCGCGGGAAGGGTGACGTCATTGCTCATGGTGGGAACTCCCTCGTTCGTGACGGATCAGTCGTGCGCGTGCAGGGGCTTGCCGGCGAGCGCCAGGTGCGCCTCGCCCAGCGCCTCGTTCTGCGTGGGGTGGGCATGGACCAGGGGTGCGACATCCTCGGGGTGGGCGTCCCAGCTCACGATGAGCTGCGCCTCGCCGATCTGCTCGCCGACGCGCGCGCCGATCATGTGCACGCCGACCACGGGGCCGTCGACCACGCGCACGAGCTTGATGAAGCCCGTGGTGCCGAGGATCTGGCTCTTGCCGTTGCCGCCCAGGTTGTACTCGAGCGCCTTGACCTTGTCCGCGCCGTACGTCTCGATCGCCTTGGCCTCCGTGAGGCCCACCGATGCGAGCTCGGGGTCGCAGTACGTGACGCGCGGGATATTGGCCTCGACGATCGCCTGCGGCGCGAGGCCCGCGATCTCCTCGGCCACGAAGATGCCCTGCTGGAAGCCGCGGTGCGCGAGCTGGAGGCCGGGGACGATGTCGCCGACCGCGTAGATGTTCGCGACGCCGGTGTGGAGGCGCTCGTCCGTCAGGACGAAGCCGCGGTCCATACGCACGCCCTGCTCCTCGTAGCCGAGTTCGGCGGTGCGGGGGCCGCGACCCACCGCGACGAGCAGGATGTCGGCCTCAAGAGTGCTGCCGTCCTCAAGCGTCACCTTGACGCCGGCATCGGACTGCTCGACACCCTGGAAGCGCGCGCCGAGCTTGAAGTCGATGCCGCGCTTGCGGAACGAGCGCTCGAGGCCCTTCGACAGGGACTCATCCTCGTTCGGGGCGAGGTGAGGGAGCGCCTCGACGATCGTCACCTCGGAGCCGAAGGACTTCCACACGGAGGCGAACTCGACGCCGATCACGCCGCCGCCGAGGACGATCGCGCGCTGCGGGACCCACTCCATCTGGAGGGCCTGGTCCGAGGTGATGACGCGGCCGCCGATCTCGAGACCGGGCAGCGAGCGTGCGTACGAGCCCGAGGCAAGGACGATGTTCGTGCCGGTGTAACGCTCGCCGTTCACCTCGATGGTGTCCTGGCCCACCAGGCGTCCGTGGCCCTCGATCACGGTGACCTTGCGCGACTTCACCAGGCCAGTGAGTCCGCGGTAGAGGCGGTCAATGACGCCCTGCTTGTAGGAGTTCACCTTGAGCATGTCGATGCCGTGGAGCGTGGTGTTGACGCCGTAGTTGGCGCCCTCGCGTGCGTTGTCGGCGAGCTCCGCCGCGTGCAGGAGGGCCTTGGTGGGGATGCAGCCGTTGTGGAGGCACGTGCCGCCCACCTTCGACTCCTCGACCAGGCCGACCGTGAGGCCGAGCTGGGAGGCGCGCAGTGCGGCGGCATAGCCACCGGAACCGCCACCGAGAATCAGAACATCAAACGAGCGTGGGGTGGACTCGGACACTATGGGATCTCCTTGTAGGGATGTCTGTACGGCCCATCTTGCCACGGCGGGCCTCGCCCGCGAACCGCGCGCCATGGCTACGCTGAGCGCATGGGTCTGTTCTCCTGGAAGTCGCGTTCGAAGCAGTCGACGGCCGCCCCCGCAGCCGGCAAGGACGCCAAGAGCGAGACGGTCGCGCACTTCGCGGCGTTCGTCGAGTCGCACTCCGGCTGCGAGGCATTCATCGAACCTCCGACGCGCGTGACGCAGACCACCATGGTCATGGTCGCGGACACCGGCGAGTGGACGCGGCGGCGCGTTCCCGATGAGGCGACCGCGCGCAAGCTCGCCAAGCAGTTCGGCGTGCCCGCGTTTGACGTCAACCTCTCGGGTTACCCCAGCCGCATGCGCGAGTGGAACGAGAAGCACCGCAACGGCTGAACCCGGCCCCGGCATCGTCCCCGCGCCGGTTCCGCGAGGCCTGTGACTTTCGCTGTTAAATGGCGGTGTTCTGTCGATGCTCAGTGGCGGTCTTTGTTCAGGTGGTGCCGATGACGAGGGTGCTGGCGGCGGCTTCGATGACGTCGTTGGTGATGGTGTCGAGCTCGTTGATCTTCAGGACGCGCTCGATCTGCGGGAAGAGCCGCTCCAGCAGTCGGAAGTTCCCGCGGGTGATGCGGGTGATGGAAGCGATGGCTTGCGCGTCGGTGAAGTCCTCGGGGTCGAGGGTCTTGCCCAGGGAGCGCCAGTGGCGCTGGAGGACGAACAGCAGCTCGTCCGTGCCCAGGGGCCGGTATTGGTGGGCGAAGCCGACACGACTGTAGAACTGCGGGTAGTGGCTGAACTGCTTCTCCAGGCCGGGCATGCCGATCAGGATCAAGGCGATGTTGTCGCGGTCGTAGCGATCGCGCAGCAGCTCCAGCGCGGTGGGGCGGAGCCGTTCGGACTCATCGACGATGACCAGCTGCACGTGGTTCCTGCCGTGCCGTCGGCCCCACGTCTGCGGGGTGATCTGACCGACTGCCTCCAGATGCTGCTCGATGCAGATATTGGTGCGGGTGATCGCCTGGTCGAGTTCATCCTTCAGCACCCGTGGGGTGGTGAGCACGCTGGGGGTGTAGAGCACGGTACGACTCCGAGCGAGGGCGGCGTAGATCTTGGCGTCGCTGTCGGCGCGCGGACCCCAATAGGTCAGCAGGTCATAGGCCTTCTCCCAGTGGGCGTAGCGGCGCGCGGAGAGTGTCTTGCCCACCCCGGCCGGTCCGAAGCACAGACCGATGGTGTGGCCGCGGCGGACAGCGTCGGCGAACTCGGTGAAGCGGCGGTGCTCTTTGGTCACGATGAAGCGCTGGCTCACCTCAAGTCCTCCTTGTAGACTTTCAGCTTCCGCTTCGGTGCTGGGGCTGGCGGCTCGGCTGTCGATGGCGTCTCAGTGGTGTGCGCGGCTACGACGGCAATGCGTTCATTGATGCCTTGGCGCAGGGCGCGACGGCGCGCGTTGCGGGCAGCCTGGATCTCCTTGAGACTGATCTTCTCGTCGTGATGGTCCTGGTTGACGGCCTTGCACAGGAACTCGTCGTGGTCGAACACGCGGATCTCAGTGATATCGCGCGGGTCGTAGCGGATCACCACCGGCCGTCCGACGTAGCCGGCCAGCGTCGGGGAGACGTAGCGCAGCCCCTGGAAGCGGATGCCATCACGGCGCACCACCCGGGACTGGGCGACCGTGAGCAGCAGCCCGTCGAGGTCTTCCAGGCTCTCGGGCATGCGCGGCAGCCAGCCCTCGGCGATCCACGCGGTGCGCGGCGAGGCACCGAGCTCGCTGTGGGTCCGGTCGTTGTAGGTGGCCACGAACCCCTCCACCGCGCTGTCGAGCTCGGCCAGGGACAGCTTCGGCGTCGGCGCGGGATGGCCCTCGGTGATGTGGCCGGGCAGGTCAGCGAGAAGCTCGGTGTTGACGGTGCCGAAGAACCGCTCGATCTTGCCCCGGCCCTGGGGACGGGCGACGGTGGAGTGGATCAGCCGGATGTGCAGGTCAACAGCGGTGCCGGCGAGGTGGCGGCTGATGAAGTCACTGCCGTGGTCGACATAGAGCACGTCCGGCAGCCCGCACATCGGCCACGCGGGGTCGCTCTTGTGCCAGATAGCCTGCCGCAGCGCCAGGGCGGTGTTCATCGCGGACGGCGCACCCAGGAAGACGGTGTAGCCGCAGATCGCGCGGGAGCAGTCATCGAGGATCGTCGTCAGCCAGGGGCGGACTGGTTTGCCGTCGGTGCCCACCACGAGAATGTCGAGCAGCGTGTGGTCACTTTGCCACATCGCATTCGGTTGTTCGGCGTGCCGGCGCAGCACCAGTTCGTGCTTGTCCCGGTAGGACGCCGCGCCCTCCAGGGCTAGGGTGACCATGCCCGGATCGAGGGCACCCGCGATCGAGCGGACCACCCCGTAGGAAGGCACCGGCCACCCTCGGGTACCGCAGATGTCGGTGACCTTGCGGTGGATCGTGGCGATCGCGGGCCGGGGCTTGCTGAGCGCCAGGCCCTCGATCAACCGCACGAGCTCCCTGGGCAGATGGTGGGCGCCGGCGTCCGAGCGCTGGCCTGTCTCCAGGCCCGCGTACCCGTCGGCACGGTAGCGGGCGTGCCAGCGCTCCAGGGTGCGCAGGCTGATCCCGGTCTCCCGGGCCAGGGCGCTCAGCGGGATACCGTCCTCGACGTGCAGCCGCAGGATGCGCCACCGCGCCGGCCCGTCCACCTCACACCTGCTCGGCGACGGCCTCGCGGGCACGGGCCGCCTGCCGATGGCGATAGAGCGTCGCCCGGGACCAGCCGACGAGTCGGGCGGCGTCCTCGGCGGTGCGGCCCTTCGCGCGGGCATCGCCCGCGATTTCGAGCTTCTCCGCGATCACGGCCGGGTCGACCGGGGGTCGGCCGAAGCGGGTGCCGTTCTGCTTCGCCGCGGCGATCCCCGCATTGACGCGTTCGGTGATCAGCTCGCGCTCATACTCGGCCAAGGTCGCGAGCATGCCCAGCATCATCCGGCCCGATGTCGTCTCCGGGTCGATCCCGTCCGAGACCGATCTGATCTTCACGCCCTGGCCGCGCAGCAGCGTGACCGTATTCAGGACGTCGAGCAGGGACCGGCCCAGCCGGTCGATGCGCCACACCACCACCGTGTCGCCGTCCTCGGCGTAGTCCAGCAGACGTTTCATCCCCGGTCGCTCGATCGCGGTCCGGCTACCCGAGGTCACATCGGAGAACACGTCCCGCTTCTGCACCCCGCCCTCCACCAGCGCATCGACTTGCAGCTGCGCGTCCTGCGTCGCCGTGCTCACCCGCGTATATCCCAGAAGCCTCATACCCCCAGCATGGTGCAGAAAGTCCTGGAAGTCACCGCCTTGAGGCACTTTCCGTCGAGACGACTTCGCAAGACAATCCCGAGAGCGCGTTCACGCAGGAAGCGAACCTGAGGCCGACCACCCGCTGAAAGTCTCATAAACCTGTACCCAACTGAGGCACCAGCTCGTCCGGTTTTGCCTGCATCGAAGTGCCGCGCCTTCGCTCTAAAACCTTCCAAGCTTCGCCGCCCGCACGCCATGCATAGCGCGCGCCGTGAGTCTCTCCCTCCGTCGACTTAACTACACCATCCATCCGGTACAGTTATGTCGTTCACGACGAGGGGAAGACGCGCATGTCCGCGATGACGAAGAGGCGACGCTGGTCGCTGCTGGTGACGGTTGGAGCAGGTCTGCTGCTGATCACCTTGGATAACTCGATTCTCTACACGGCCCTGCCGACGCTGACTGAGGAACTGCAGGCTTCGAACACACAGAACCTCTGGATCATCAATGCCTACCCCCTGGTGATGGCGGGGCTGTTGCTGGGCAGCGGAACCCTGGGGGATCGCATCGGCCACACGCGGATGTTTGTTGTCGGTCTGGTGATCTTCGGACTGGCTTCCCTGCTGGCAGCGTTCGCTCCGTCACCCGAGGTCCTGATCGCTGCGCGTGCTGTGCTCGCTGTCGGTGCGGCAGCGATGATGCCGGCCACCCTGGCGCTGATCCGCACCACTTTCACGGTCGAGCGTGAGCGCAATATCGCCATCGCGGTCTGGGGAAGTATGTCGGTCATCGGGTTCGCCCTCGGCCCGATTATTGGCGGCACACTCCTTGAGTTCTTCTGGTGGGGCTCGGTGTTCTTGATCAACGTGCCCGTTGTGGTGCTGGCGCTGGTCGCTACCTGGCTGATCCGCCTGGCCAACGACCCGGATCCCTCGAAGCGATGGGATGCCATCTCCTCGATCTTGGTGATGATCGGGCTTGTCGGAACGGTGATGGCCATCAAAGAGATCGGCCACGCGCCGCCCTCGGCAACGACCATCATTGTTGCGCTGCTCGTTGCTGCCATCGGGTTCTGGCTGTTCGTGCGCCGTCAGCGAGGTATGGAGCAACCTCTGTTGGAGTTCTCCATCTTCGGCAACCCGGCGTTCACTGCCGGAGTGCTGGCCGCGTCGTTCGCGATGTTCGCGATCGGGGGCATCCAGCTCGTCACCACGCAGCGATTCCAGCAGGTCGCCGGATTCAGCCCGCTGGAAGCTGGGCTCTTGGTCGCCGCGATCGCCGTGGGCACGTTGCCGACAGCGCTCCTGGGGGGCGCGTTCCTGCACCGCACCGGACTGCTCGCGCTCATCACCGGCGGTCTCGCCTTCGCCACCGGCGGCGTCGTGGTGACGGTCATCGGATTCCAGTCGTCCTTCGGCGTGCTGATCCTCGGACTGCTGTTGACCGGAGCTGGTATCGGAGCCGCCTTGGCGGTCGCCTCCACCGCGATTATCGGGAACGTGCCGGTGCGCCGAGCAGGCATGGCCGCCTCGATCGAAGAAGTCTCCTACGAGTTCGGCAGCCTCATTGCAGTGTCCGTGCTCGGGAGCCTGCTCACGGCTATCTACGGCGCACGCGTCGTTCTACCCGACGGCGCCCCGGACGCGGCTGGCAACAGCATCGCTGAGGCACAGGCTGCTGCGCAGGGTGACGCAGAGATCCTCCAGGCGGCGGCGACGGCTTTCGACTCCGCCTACCTCGTTGTGATGCTGGTCGTCGCAGTCGTTCTCGCGGTGGGCGCAGTCATCACCGGAGTGCTTCTGCGCCGGTACCTGCCTGGCACCCAGTCACAGCTGCACTCCGAGCACTGACCGAGAAAGGACCGCCCATGCGGACCAGTAAACGGGACACGATCCTCAAGGCCGCCCTCAGCGTTGTCGAGACCGACGGCGTCACGGCGCTCACGTACGAATCCGTCGCCGCCGCCTCCGGACTCACCAAAGGCGGGCTGCTCCACCACTTCCCCTCGAAGGACGCCATGATGCTCGCGCTGCACGAACATCAAGCCCAGCACTGGGACGAGGAGATGATCCACGCACTGGGCAAGGACCCGGATGAGGCATCGCAGGATGAGCGACTCGCCGCCTATGCCCGAGTCAGCGCCCGCGGCGCCACCGGCGCGGAGTTACTGCTTATGCTCGAAGCGAGCACCCACAGCGAGCTCAGCAAGCCGTGGAAACGAGTCATCACTCGCTGGGTCCCCGACCCCGCCAGCATCGACCCGACCGACCCTCGGGCACTGCAGAAGATGGTCGCCTACCTCGCTGCCGACGGTCTTTGGCTCAGCGAATCCGTCGGCGCGATCCCACTACCCCACCAGCTGCGCGCCGCGCTGGCAGAGCACCTCGCCCGCTCCGTCGCGGACGCAGACGAACTCCCGAGCAACGAGGCGAACCAATGAGCGCAAGCACCCAGCAGCGTTATGGACTTCCGCTTGTGGCAAGAGTCTCCATCGTCGCGGCCTTTCTCGAAGCCTTCACCTGGGCTGGTCTGCTCGCGGGGATGTTCCTCAAGTACGTGACGGGCACAACCGACGTCGGTGTCAGCATCTTCGGCGCCCTGCACGGCGGCATGTTCCTCATCTACCTCGCCATAGCGCTCATCACCGCCATCACCCTGCGGTGGCCATGGCGGGTCACTGCTCTCTCGATCATCGCCGCGGTACCGCCACTGACGACCATTCCCCTGGAGATCTGGCTACGTCGACGAGGACACCTCAGCTGCTGACGATGGCACTGCCGCCCTCGCATCGGCGGCAGGACTCTCGACCACGGACGGCCAGACCACGCTTGTCATCGGTACCACCAACTAAAGCCGCCACGGAGCATCGACAGAACACCGCCATTTACCGGCGAAGGTCACACGCGAGGCCGCCCCGCCGCATCGCCTCGTCCTGCGCACTCTGCGCCGCGCCCGCCCTCGACTCGCTGTGAGGTGCTCAGTGCCCAAAAACGGTCAGATCGGGCACTGAGCACCTCACAGGGCGCTGCGGCGGCGGGCGAGTGGCGCGAGACGAGGCGGAGGCGTGAGCCTCGAGGACGAGCGCCAGCGTGGGCCTCGATCTCTCCACCCCACAACGCGCAATGAGGTGCTCAGTGCCCGAAATCGATCGAATCGGGCACTGAGCACCTCACGGGGCGCAGCGGTCGCGCGCGAGCCGCCGTTGCGCGCGAAGCGCGGGAGCCTACGCCGAAGCGCGGGCCTCGAGGAAGCGCAGCAGCGTGCGCACCGAGTGGCCGGTCGAGCCGGCGGGGTTCTCGCCCCACGGCTTGCCCTCGTTGTACGCGGGACGCGCGATGTCGAGGTGGGCCCACGGGGTGTCACCCACGAACTCGCGCAGGAACAGCCCGGCGGACAGCATGCCGCCCTCCGGGATGCCGATGTTCTGCAGGTCGGCGACCTTGGAGTCGAGGTGCTCGCGGAGGTGCTCGGGCAGCGGCATCGGCCACATCGCCTCGTTCGCCTCGTCGGCGCGCGCGACGACCTCGTCGCGGATCTCGGGGGTGCCCATGACGCCCGACGTGCGGGTGCCGAGCGCGACGCCCTGCGCGCCCGTGAGGGTCGCGACGTCCAGCAGCACGTCGGGGTTCTCCTCGCGCGCCTTGACCAGGCCGTCCGCCATCACGAGGCGTCCCTCGGCATCGGTGTTGAGCACCTCGACCGTGCGGCCGCCGTAGATGCGGATGACGTCGGACGGACGCTGAGCGGTACCCGACGGCATGTTCTCCGCGAGGCACAGCCAGCCGGTCACGCCGACCTGGAGTCCGGCACGCGCCGCCGCGATCACGGTGTGCAGCACGGTCGCGGCTCCCGTCATGTCGGACTTCATGGTCTCCATCGACTTCGGCGGCTTGAGCGAGATGCCACCGGTGTCGAACGTGATGCCCTTGCCCACGAGCGCGACCGTCTGCGAGGCGCCCTCGGGCGCATACGCGACGCGCACCAGGCGCGGCAGGCGGGAGGATCCCATGCCGACCGCGAGGATGCCGCCGAACCCCTCCTGCGCGAGCTGGTTCGCGTCCCACACGCGCACCTCGACGCCCGCCTGGGCGCCCAGCTGC
Source organism: Demequina sediminis (assembly GCF_039545075.1). Classification (NCBI taxonomy): domain Bacteria; kingdom Bacillati; phylum Actinomycetota; class Actinomycetes; order Micrococcales; family Demequinaceae; genus Demequina; species Demequina sediminis. The sequence continues at coordinate 131,574 of NZ_BAABRR010000001.1, forward strand.
TCCGCGATCTCCGCGAAGGAACCGGGGTAGAGGTCGAGCGGGGGAGTGTTGACCAGGTCGCGCACGCCGGCAATCGCTGCGACGGTGATCTGGGCGCGCTGGATCGCCGCGTCCGAGGCGCCGGCGATGATCCACGCGGTGTCGGTCGCCGCGTCCTCATCCGACTTGTAGTCCGTGAAGGCGTAGGCGCCCAGGACGGCACCCTCGGCGGCGGCGATGGCGTGCTCGTCGCCCTCTGCGGGTAGCGCGACCACGACCGTGGACGGTTTCTTGCCCACGCGCCGCGCGGCCTCGCCCGCGGCGAGACGGAGGTCGCCCGCCGCGCCGGAGCCGATCCCGACCACCACGACGCGGCGTGCCGCCACCGCGGTGCCCGGCACCACGACGACGGTGCCGGCCTTGGCCGATGCGTCGAGCGCCTCGGCGCCGGCGGTGATCGACGCCGCGGCGTCCGCGGGGAGAAGGGGGTGAGCCGCGAGTCCTTCGGCGGTCCAGCCCACGATGAGAGCGTCGGCCTCGAGGGACGCGACGGATTCCTGTGTAGAGGTGAGTGAGGTCATGCCGTCGAGCCTAGCCCCGGTAGTTTGGGACCCGTGTACGGTCCCCTCTACCGCCTGATCCTCGCGCGCCTTGACGCGGAGGCCGCCCACCGCTTCGGGGTCCTCGCCTTCGCGCGGGGTGGCTGGGCCTTCCGGACGATGCGGCGGCTGGGCCTCGTGGCCCGCCCCGATCCCGCGGGTGCGGTCGAGGCGCTCGGCCTTCGGTTTCCCGCTCCGGTCGGGCTCGCGGCAGGCATGGATAAGGATGCCGAGGCGGTCGCGGGACTCGCGGCCGCCGGATTCGGCTTTGTCGAGGTCGGCACCGTCACGCCCGTGGGTCAGCCGGGCAACGACAAGCCGCGGTCGTGGCGCGAGCGCGACGTCGACGGCTTGCGCAACCGCATGGGCTTCAACAACGCGGGAGCCGGCGCGATGGCCGAGCGACTCGCGGCGCTGCGGTCCACCCGCGCGGGCCGTCGCGTGGTGCTCGGCGTCAACCTGGGCAAGAACAAGGACACGCCCGCCGAGCGCGCCGCGGACGACTATGCGATGTCCGCGCGACTGCTCGCGAGCTACGCCGACTACCTGGTGGTCAACGTGTCCTCGCCCAACACACCCGGACTGCGCGACCTGCAGTCGGTCGAGACTCTACGCCCCATCCTCGCGGCGACGCGGGCCGCGGCGGACGCCGCCGTACCCGACCGGCACGTGCCGCTGCTCGTGAAGATCGCTCCCGACCTCGCGGACGAGGACGTCGACGCCGCGGCGGATCTCGCGCTCGAACTCGGCCTCGACGGCATCGTCGCCGCCAACACGACCATCGCCCACGACCGCGGCCCCGGCGGATTGTCCGGCCCCGTGCTGCTGCCGCGTGCCCTCGAGATCATCGCGCGCCTGCGTGGCCGCGTGGGTCCCGACCTGTGCCTCATCGGGGTGGGTGGCATCTCCTCCGAGCAGGATGCTCGGCGCATGCTCGCGGCGGGTGCGACCTTGCTGCAGGTCTACACGGCCTTCGTGTACCGCGGACCGTGGTGGGTCGCGCGCCTCAATCGAGACCTCACGCGCCGCTAGTTCGCGCGGCCCGGAGAGCCGGGGCAGCGACGACTCGAAGGCCGCGCACCGTCCCCGTCGCGGCGACGGCCCAGCCGGCCAGCAGCAGCACGAACAGGCCGGCCGCGAGCCACGTCGCGGCCGCCGCTCCCGTGTGCAGGGCGAGGGACGATGCCCCGGTCACCAAGGTGCCGACGGGGAACGTGAAGGCCCACCACCCGAGCGAGAACGGCAGCCCTCGGCGTGCCGCGGCGGCGGTCATGGTCGCGGTGATCGCGAGCCACATGAGGGCGAAGCCCATGAAGGGCACGCCGAGCCCGACCGCAGCGATCACCAGCAGGCGCGGCTCGACTCCGAGAGCGGGACTCGCGTGGTCGGCGAGTAGCCCGAGCGCGGTGACCCCTTGGCCCAGCGGGCCCAGGACGAGCCACAGCGACGGGGTCGTGCGCGCCGGGCCAGCGCCGTGATGGGCGAGGCGCGACCACAGCAGCACGACGAGCACGGTGGCGCCCAGCCCGACGGCGCCGACCATCGCGTAGCACGCGAGGGCGAGGGTCTGTGCGGCGATCCCGTGAAGGTGGGGGAGCAGCAGCGCACCCACGGCGGCGGACACCATCGGCGGCACCACCGGCAGCAGCCACGTTCCCGATGCCGCGTCGGACGCGGCGCGGTGGTGCATGAAGGCGATGGCGGGGATCAACACGGCCGTGGCGACGCCGATCGCGGTGCCGACGATCCACAGCGCCGCCGCAACCCTGATCGCGAGCCCTCCCGCGCCGGGGGCGGGCTGTGCGACCGCGAGCGTCGCACCCGCGAAGGCCGTGAAGGCCATGGACAGCGCGCCGAACCCCGGGGCAGCCTCGGGATCGAGCAGATGCGCTCGCACGCTTCCGGGGCGGGTGCTCCACTGCACCGCGGCCACGAGGCTGAGCAACACGAGGAGCGCTCCGGCCACGGACCACGCGACCCAGGCGAGCGCCTCGAGCCCGGGCAGCCGGACGGGGAGCGCGTGCGACGCGGTCGCGATGATCGAGGTTCCCATCACGACCGCGAACCACTGGGGAGCGATGGTGGACGGGCGGGGCTCGGTCATGACTCCAGCGTCCCAAGCGCATCAGGGGTGCGGTAGTGCAAGAATACGGGTGACACCCAAGCCACAGTTGTGACGGAGAAGAATGGCAACCTCGCTCGAAGAGCTCCGCATGCTGGTGGCGGTCGAGGCCAACGGAAGCCTCACCGGCGCGGCCCGCGAGTTGGGCGTGACTCAGCAGGCCGTATCGCAACGGATGCGCGCGCTCGAGAGACGCTGGGGACTGTCGTTGTTCTCGCGCACCACGCGCGGGACGGTGCTCACGGATCACGGCGTCATGGTGGCCGGGTGGGCGGCGGCGGTGATTCAGCAGTCCGAGGGCTTCGAGTCCGCGGTCGCGGCGCTGCGCACCGTGCGTGCGGCGCGCGTGCGCGTGGGCGCAAGTCTCACGGTCGCCGAGCACCTCGTGCCGCACTGGTTGGTGCGCTACGCCGCGACGCCGGACGCGGCGCACGTCGAGCTCACCGCGGTCAATAGCGCCGCGGTCGAGCATCGGGTGCGCGACGGGCGCGATGACCTGGGCTTTGTCGAGACGCCCGATGCGCCCGAGGGCCTCGCGGCGATGGTGGTCGCCCACGACGAGGTGGTGATCGTCGTCGCGCCCGGTCACACGTGGGCACGTCGCAGCGGCATCGCCGCCGAGGAGCTCGCACGCACCCCTCTCCTGAGCCGTGAGGCCGGCTCAGGCACGCGGCTCACGCTCGAGCGCGCACTCGAGGCCGCGCTGGGTCCCGGCGCCGTGGTGGCGCCCGCCGCCGAGCTGTCGACCACCGCGGCAATCCGCGCCACGGTGCTCGCGGGGGGCGGGGTCGCCGCGCTCAGCGAGCGCGCGGTGCACGACGACCTGCAGGCGGGCAGGCTCGTGCGCGTCCCGGTGCTCGGACCGTCGCTCACCCGCCCGCTCGCCGCGGTGTGGGACCCACGGCGCCGCCTGTCGCCCGCCGCGAGCAGGATTCTCGAGATCGCCGCCGGTCGAGGCTAGGAGTCGCCGAGCCCGAGCGTCAGCAGCCGCACCACCTCGTCATCCGGGGTCTGCGCGAAGTCCTCGTACCACTCGCCGACCGAGTGGAGGGCGTCGGGGATGACGGCCGCGAGCGCATGGTCGACGCTGCCGTCCCGCATGAGTGCGGCGAGCGAGTCCGGCGCCGCGACTCCCGCGGCGAGGATCACCCGGGTCGCACCTTTGGCGCGCGCGACAAGTGCAGCGGCGCGGGCCGTGCCTCCGGTCGCGATGCCGTCGTCGACAACAATCGCGGTGCGCCCCCCGAGCGGCAGGGCCGGTCGCACCGCGCGATACGCCGTGAGCCGGCGCGCCGAGCTTGCGCACCACGATCACGTCGAGCGGGAGGCCGAGGCGTCGGGCGATGCCCGCGGCGACGGGAACCCCGCCCCGCGGCAGCCCCAGCACCACTGGCGGAGCGTCCACCGGCGGAGCGTCCACCGGCGGAGCGTCCCCGCGGGCCTCCTCGAGGAACGGCGCGAGCAGGCGGGAGAGCCGCTCGCCGGCATCGTCCCTGTTCCTCAGGCGCTCCACGCTTCCAGTGTGCGCCCGGGAACGCGCGGGCGCATTCGCGCGTTGGAACCGATGTACGCACCTGCCAGGCGTGCAAGCATTGTTTTCTCCTTTGATGCAGCGAAGGCCCCGGGATCACTCCCGGGGCCTTCGTGTGTGTCAGGGGTGCGGTTAGCGCGAGCGCGGACCCGCCTCGACCGTGCGGGCGGGGTCACGCTCGACCACGTCGCCCAGGACCTCGTCGATCCGCGTCATGAGCTCGGCGGGGATCTCGACGCCCGAGGCCTTGGCGTTGTCACGCACCTGCTCGGGACGGGACGCGCCGATGATCGCCGCCGCGACGTTGCTGTTCTGCAGCACCCACGCGATCGCCAGCTGCGCCATCGTGAGGCCCAGCTCGTCGGCGATCGGCCGGAGGTGCTGAACCCGGGTGAGGATGTCCTCACGCATGAAGCGCTCGATGAACTTCGCGCCCGACTTCTCGTCCGTCGCGCGTGAGCCGGCGGGCGGGGCCTGGCCCGGCTTGTACTTGCCGGTGAGGATGCCCTGGGCGACGGGCGACCACACGATCTGCGAGACTCCCACCTCGCGCGAGGCGGGCACCACCTCGTCCTCGATGACACGCCACAGCATCGAGTACTGCGGCTGCGAGGACACGAACGGGATGCGCAGTTCCTTGGCGAGAGCCGCGCCGGCTCTGATTTGATCTGCCGTCCACTCGCTCACGCCGATGTAGTGCACCTTGCCCGAGTGGACCAGGTCCGCGAACGCGCTCATGGTCTCCTCGAGGGGAGTGTCGTAGTCGTAGCGGTGCGCCTGGTAGAGATCCACGTAGTCCGTCTGCAGGCGACGCAGCGAGCCGTGGATCGACTCCATGATGTGCTTGCGGGACAGGCCCATGTCGTTCGCGCCGCCCGGCCCGGTCGGCCAGAAGACCTTGGTGAAGATCTCGAGGCTCTCGCGGCGCTCGCCCTTGAGGGCCTCGCCGAGCACCTCCTCGGCCGCCGTGTTGGCGTAGACGTCCGCAGTGTCGAAGGACGTGATGCCCACGTCGAGCGCGGCGCGCACGCAGGCGGTCGCCTGCGCGTTCTCGACCTGCGAGGCGTGCGTGATCCAGTTGCCGTAGGTGAGTTCGGTGATCTTGAGGCCGGAGTTGCCCAGGTATCGATAGTTGACCATGTGTCGACGATATTGCCGGTGGCGGGTGCCTCGCCCGCTCATCACGTCGATTCGGCTCGACGCGAACGTGGGAATGCGCGCGCGCCGCGGCCGCGAGGCGCGCCCTCCCGTGGGGGAGGACGATGCCCGCGCCGGGTCAGACCGGGTACTCGCCCCTCGCGACACGCGGCTTGGGCGCGCGGAAGCGGCGGATGTTGAGCGCTCGCGCGATCACGTAGAAGGTCCAGGCGCGCGGCAGCTTGGTGGCGCCGAACTTCGCGACGAACCGCTTCTTCATGCGACGGATCATGAGCCACGTGTCGATCGCGACCGCGAGCACCAGCATGTAGAAGATCGCGATGAGCAGCAGGCCCGCCACGGAGTTGCCAGGGATCGCCAGCGACGCGATGACGAACACGATCGACAGCGGCAGCAGGAACTCGCCGGGGGAGGTGCGGGCGTCGACGTAGTCGCGCAGCCACCGTCGCTCGGGACCGCGGTGCTCGAGCGGCATGTTCCGCTCGTCGCCCTCGCGCATCGCCTGGAACTCCTTCTCGCGCTGGAGGCGCTGCTTCTCGCGCTGGTCGCGGCGCGCGGTCTTGGAGTCGGCGATGACCGGGCGACGTCGCGCGGCTTCCTGCTCCTTGCGCTTGGGCGTGGGGCGGTTCTTCTTGCCGGGTGTCTCGATGCCGGGCGCGTCGGGCTCGGGCGTGGTGTGGTCGCTCATGGTGGTGACGGGGACGTGCGTCCCCGCTGTCTCTCCCTTGTGTCAGTCCTTGGCGGGGTTCAGCGCGGGTAGCGCAAGCATGCGGTCGAGGGCGATCTTGGCGAGGCGCTGGGTCTCGTCATCGACCACGATCCGGTTGGGCACCTCGCCCGCGACCAGCGACTCGAGCGCCCACACCAGGTGAGGGAGGTCGATCCGGTTCATGGTCGAGCAGAAGCACACCGTGTCCTCGAGGAAGTGCACGTCCTTGTCGGCGTGGGCGTTCGCGAGGCGGCGCACCAGGTTGAGCTCCGTGCCGATCACCCACGCGGAGCCGGGCTCGGCGGCGTCGAGCGTCTTGATGATGTACTCGGTCGATCCGACGTAGTCCGCCGCGGTCACGACATCGTGCGCGCACTCGGGGTGCACGAGCACGTTGACGCCGGGCACCTTGGCGCGGATCGCGTCGACGTTCTCCTTGCGGAAGCGGCCGTGCACGCTGCAGTGACCCTTCCACAGGATCATGCGGGCGGCCTCGATCGCCTCGGGGGTGTTGCCGCCGAGAGGCTTGCGCGGATCCCACACGATGCAGTCGTCGAGCGAGAGCCCCAGCTGCAGGACCGCGGTGTTACGTCCCAGGTGCTGGTCGGGCATGAAGAGGACCTTGCCGTCGCCCTCGACGCCGCCCACCTTGTCGAAGGCCCAGCGCAGCGCGACCTCGGCGTTCGACGACGTGCAGACCACCCCGCCGTGCTCGCCGCAGAAGGCCTTGATGGCCGCGGTCGAGTTCATGTAGGTCACCGGCACCGTCCGGGAGGCGATGCCTGCCTCCTCCAACTGTGCCCAGGCATCGTCCACCTGGTTGATGTTCGCCATGTCGGCCATCGAACAGCCGGCCGCCATGTCGGGCAGCACGACGGCCTGGGAGTCCGACGTGAGGATGTCCGCGCTCTCGGCCATGAAGTGCACACCGCAGAACACGATGAACTCCGCCTCGGGACGCGCGGCGGCATCGCGCGCGAGCTTGAACGAGTCGCCCGTCACGTCCGCGAACTGGATGACCTCGTCGCGCTGGTAGTGGTGGCCCAGGATGAAGACGCGGTCACCCAGCGCCTCCTTCGCGGCGCGCGCACGCGCGACTAGGTCGGGGTCCGATGCGGGCGGCAGGTCGCCGGGACAGTCGACGCCCCGCTCCGACAGGGGATCGCGTCGCTCACCCAGGAGCAGCAGCGCGGGGGACAGCGAGGGCTCGTGGAACGTCTGGGTCATTCGCACATTGTCGCATGACGCAGCGGGCACACTGGTGGGATGCGTGTTGCCGTCGCCGCCCAGAGTTGGCCCCTGTCCGACACCGAATCCCTCACCCCCGAGCGCACCGCCGCGGTCGCGCGCGAGGCCTGGACCCAGGCCGCCGGACACGTCGCGCTTGACGTGCGCGCGGTCCCTGACGGCGGACCGCTCACGGGCGACGCGCTCACCGGGGAGCGGTGGAGCGTCGGAGGCGCGATCGCCCGCCGCGTGAGGGGTGCCGTGGTGCTGGCTCCCGCGCGCGGCACGCGATGGGAGCCGGGCGCGCTGTCCTCGGCATTGCTGGGACTCGCCGCCGCGGGGGAGAGCGCGCGGGTCGTCGTGCCCGTGGGCGACGAGCCTCCCGCAGGCGACGCGGTCGACCTGTGGGGCGGCGGCCTCGCCGCGGCGCGTGCCGCAGTGGCCGGTCTCGACATCGTCGCGCTCGTGGGTGCGGACCGGCCCTTGCTCGGATTCCGCGGCATGAGTGCCGCGGTGAGGGAGGGGCGCGAGGCCGATGCCGCGCTCGCCCTGGCCGCGCAGGCACAGGAGGAGCGGTGGGCGGCTATCGCACGTGAGGCGGACGCGGTCGCATCGCGCAAGGTCCTGATGGGCGTGGGACGGCTGTCGGACGAGCCGGGTGCGGGAGCGGCGGGCGGCCTCGCCTACGCGCTGGCGGCCCTGGGTGCGCGGCTCGTGCCGGGATCGCGCGCGGTGGCGGAGATGGTGGGCCTGAACGATGCCGCTGAGGAGGCCGATCTGGTGGTCGCCGTGGTCGCTCGGCTGCGGGCGGCCGACCTCGACCACGGCGCCGCCGCCGCGGCGGCGTGGCTCGCGGGCAGGCGGGGCGCCCCGTGTGTGGTCGCCACCGGTCACCTGGGTGTCGGCAGACGCGACCTCATGGCAGGAGGGATCGCCGGCGCGCACGAGGGCGAGCGTGGTGAGGAGGGCCTGGCGGCCCAGGTGCGCCGGCTCGCGCACACCTGGACGCCCGCGCGCTAGCCCGACCTCGACTGTCCGCGCGTGGCGTCACGAAGATGACGCATCCACACATCGCGCGTCGGGGTTCGGAATATCCCTCTCGCGGCGTACGCTTATCAAGACACCCGAGAGAGAGGAGGCGTCTATGACTGATCTCGCAACCGAGACCACGTCCCACGGCGTCGTCATCACCGATGCCGCGGCGGCGAAGGTCAGGAGCCTGCTTGAGCAGGAGGGCCGCGACGACCTCAAGCTGCGCCTCGCGGTGCAGCCCGGAGGCTGTTCCGGCCTCATCTACCAGCTCTATTTCGATGAGCGCACGCTTGACGGAGACGCGGTTCGCGACTTCGACGGCGTGGGGGTCGTGGTCGACAAGATGTCGGTCCCGTACCTCGATGGCGCGACGATTGACTTCTCAGACACCATCGAGAAGCAGGGTTTCACGATTGACAACCCGAACGCCGCGAGTTCCTGCGCTTGCGGAGACTCCTTCAGCTGATCCCCAGGGATACCAGCACCGACGGGCGGTGAGGCTACGGCCTCGCCGCCCGTTGTGGTGTCTCTGGGGTCACGTGTTGTCTGAGGGGTCGGACGAGGCGCGACGCGACGTCAGGACAGCGCGGGCGCTCCTGCCTCGGCACGGAGGTCGCCGATCACGCGCGGCAACACCTCGAGAAGGCGCGTGACGTCATCGTCCGACACGCCGGGGTGGAGACCAAGCCGCACGTTGCCGTGTCCGCGCGCGCCGATCTTCTCGAGCACACGGCTGGGCTCGAGGGAGCTCGTGGTGCAGGCCGATCCAGACCCGACCGCGATGCCGTGGCGATCGAGCCGCGTGAGCAGCGCCTCTCCGTCCACGTAGAGGCACGAGAGCGTGGCGATGTGGGGGAGGCGGTGGTCGGGGTCGCCGACCACCGTGACGCCTGGCCACGAGGCGGCCTCGAGGCGCACTCGCTCGATGAGCGCGTGCAGGCGCGGGCCGGTCTGGGCGAGGTGCTCGCGCCGTTCCTGGAGGGCGACCGCAGCGGCGAGAGCGGCGGGCACGCTCACGCCGCCCGGCGCCCAGTCGCCGCCCTCGGGCCACACGGGGAGCCAGCGGGTGCGCGGGCGGAGCGCGACGACTCCCACCCCGGCCGGGCCGCCCCAGTCCGCGGGATTCGCGACGAGCGCGTCCCACGCCTCGGGTGCCTCCCCATGACCGATGCTCGCCGTCGCGTCCACGACGAGCGGCACGCCGGCAGCCGTCGTGACCTCCGCGACGTCGCCCAGGCGCTGGACCGTGCCGATCTCGTGGTTGCCGTGCTGGACGGCGGCGAGCGCGACGTCGGGCACGTCGAGAGCCTCGCGCAGGTGTTCGAGGACGACGTGGCCCGCGCCGTCGACCTCGACGAGCGTGAGCCCGCCGCCCGAGACGTAGTCGGCGGAGTGGAGGGTCGCGTCGCGTTCGATCGCGGTCGCCACCACCCGGTCGCGACCGCGGCGCGCGGCGTAGATGCCCGCCATGACGCGTTCGAGGCCGATCGCAAAGGTCGGAGCGAAGTGCGTGTGCTCGGGGCGAGCGCCCAGTGATTCGGCGATGGCCTCTCGCGCACCGTCGAGCAGTTGACGCGCCCGGCGCGCCTCCGCGTGGAGTCTTGCGGGGTCCGCCCATCCGTCCGCGAGACCCGCCTGGAACGCCTCGAGCGTGCGGTTCGTCAAAGGAGCGGAACCCGAGGCGTCGAGGAACATGCGCGCAACCTGCATGCCTTCACGGTACAGCGCGCTAGACTGCCCGTGTGTCCCTCCTTTCACGTCCCCGCGTGCCCGGAAAAGCCCTGGCAGGCATCGCTGTCGTAGGACTCACGTCCCTCCTGGCAGGATGCGCCAACGGCATCGAGAATGGCGCGCTGCCCAGCTCCCCTGACATCACCAACCAGACGGGTCGCATCATCACCCTCTGGAACGGCTCCTGGATCGCCGCCCTGACGGTCGGCGTGATCACCTGGGGGCTGATCCTGTGGGCCGTCGTGGTCTATCGCAAGCGCAAGGGCGACACCAAGCTGCCCGTGCAGACCAGGGCGAACATTCCGCTGGAGCTGATGTACACGATCGTCCCTCTGCTGATGATCGGCGTGCTGTTCAAGTACACCGCCGAGGACATCTGGGCGATCAAGGACACGTCGGCGACTCCCGACATCCACATCAACGTGGTGGGTAAGCAGTGGAGCTGGGACTTCAACTACGTCGACGACGACGTGTACGACCCGGGTGTGCAGGCTGCCCTCACGGGCGAGGAGGGCGTCGAGGCGACCCTCCCCACGCTGTACCTGCCGGTGGACGAGCGCGTCGAGTTCACGATCGACTCGCGCGACGTCATCCACTCGTTCTGGATCCCCGCGTTCCTCTACAAGATCGACGCCGTGCCAGGGCGCACCAACACCTTCCAGGTCATTCCTCAGGAAGAGGGGATCTACCAGGGTAAGTGTGCCGAGCTCTGCGGCGAGTACCACGCTTCGATGCTCTTCAACGTGGCCGTCGTCTCGCGCGCCGAGTATGACGCCCGCATGGAGGAGCTGCGCAACGAGGGCTACACCGGGCAGATCGGCGTCGACGACTACAGCCGCGATCAGGTGGTTCAGCTCACCGAGACCCACGAGGAGGCCGCGTCCTGATGGCTACCGTCCCCCACGAGGCAGGCGACGACCGCCGCACCGTGACGCTCCCGACCGCGCCCGCGCGCTCCGGCTCGATCGTGGTGAAGTGGATCACCTCCACCGACCACAAGACCATCGGGTACATGTACCTGATCACGTCGTTCTTCTTCTTCATCGTGGGTGGACTGCTCGCGCTGCTCATCCGTGCCGAGCTCTTCGAGCCGGGCATCCAGGTGGTGCAGTCCGCGGAGCAGTACAACCAGTTGTTCACGATGCACGGCACGATCATGCTGCTGCTGTTCGCGACACCGCTGTTCGCGGGCTTCGCGAACTTCATCATGCCGTTGCAGATCGGCGCGCCCGACGTGGCGTTCCCGCGTCTCAACATGCTCGCGTACTGGCTCTACCTCTTTGGCGGAGTCATCGCGATGGCGGGCTTCTTCACGCCTCAGGGCGCGGCCTCGTTCGGCTGGTTCGCGTATGCGCCGCTGTCGAACGCGGTGTACTCGCCCGGCGTGGGTGGCAACCTGTGGGTCTTCGGCCTGGCGCTCGGTGGCTTCGGCACGATCCTCGGCTCGGTCAACTTCATCACGACGATCGTCACGATGCGCGCGCCCGGCATGACGATGTTCCGCATGCCGATCTTCACGTGGAACATCCTCGTGACGTCGATGCTCGTGCTGCTCGCCTTCCCGCCGCTCGCCTCGGCGCTCTTCGCGCTCGGCTCGGACCGCGTGCTCGACTCTCAAGTCTTCAATCCGGACAACGGGGGAGCGATCCTCTGGCAGCACCTCTTCTGGTTCTTTGGCCATCCAGAGGTGTACATCATCGCGCTGCCCTTCTTCGGCATCGTCTCCGAGATCCTGCCGGTCTTCTCGCGCAAGCCGCTGTTCGGCTACCACGGCCTCGTCTACGCGACCATCGCGATCGCCGCGCTGTCGGTGACGGTGTGGGCGCACCACATGTACGTGACCGGCGCCGTGTTGCTGCCGTTCTTCGCGTTCATGACGATGCTCATCGCGGTGCCCACCGGCGTGAAGTTCTTCAACTGGATCGGCACGATGTGGCGAGGGAAGCTCACCTTCGAGACGCCGATGCTGTGGTCGATCGGCTTCCTCGTGACCTTCCTCTTCGGTGGTCTCACGGGAGTCATCCTGAGCTCGCCGGTCCTGGACTTCCCGCTCTCCGACTCGTACTTTGTGGTCGCGCACTTCCACTACGTGGTGTTCGGCACGGTCGTGTTCGCGATGTTCGCCGGCTTCTACTTCTGGTGGCCCAAGTTCACGGGCAAGATGCTCAACGAGCGACTGGGCAAGATCCACTTCTGGCTGCTGTTCTTCGGCTTCCACATGACCTTCCTGGTCCAGCACTGGCTGGGCGCTCGGGGCATGGCGCGGCGCTACGTCGACTACATGCCCGAGGACGGCTTCACCTGGATGAACCAGCTATCCACCGTGGGCGCGGTGCTCACCGCGATCTCGACGCTGCCCTTCCTGTGGAACGTGTACATCACCTCGCGCCGCGCGCCAAAGGTCACGGTCAACGACCCGTGGGGCTTCGGCAACTCGCTCGAGTGGGCGACCTCGTGCCCGCCGCCGCGTCACAACTTCACGTCCATCCCGCGCATCCGCTCGGAGCGTCCCGCGTTCGATCTGCACCACCCGGGAGCCGCCGCGCGCGATCACTACCAGGCGGAGCGTGACAACACCGATCACGCGCCCGTCGCGTAAGGAGAGACCGATGCGCATCGAAGCCAATCTCTTCAACATCCCCGTCGCGTTCTTCCTGGTGGCGGGCACCGTCTACGGCTACTTCACCGACTGGTCCGAGTGGGTGGGCTTCCTCGCCATCTACCTCACCGGCGCGATGTTTCTCATGGTCGGCGTGTACTTCAAGATGCTCGAGAAGCGCCACGGTCAGCGTGCCGAGGACCGCGAGGACGCCGAGATCTCGGAGGACGCCGGCGAGCAGGGCGTCTTCGCCCCCTGGAGCTGGTGGCCGCTCGTGTGCGGCCTCGGTGCCGCGCTGGCGTTCACGGCCATGGCCGTGGGCTGGTGGATCATGGTTCCGGCCGCCATCGTCGGCGTGATCGGACTCGTCGGCTGGGTGTTCGAGTTCTCGCGCGGGCAGCACGCGCACTGAGCGACCGCGCGCGACAGCGGCCCGTCCCCGTGAGGGGGCGGGCCGCTTCGCTGTCTCCCCAAGGGGGCAGGCACCGGGCACAATGGTGAGCGCCGCATCGTCCCCACCGACGGGAGCAACCGTGACGTCCTCGCCCGCCCATGCCGCCGATTCTCACGACCTCATCCGCGTGGAAGGCGCGCGCGAGAACAACCTCAAGGACGTGACGCTCACGCTGCCGAAGCGGCGTCTCACGGTCTTCACGGGGGTGTCGGGATCGGGCAAGAGCTCGCTCGTGTTCGAGACCATCGCGGCGGAGTCGCGGCGCATGATCAACGAGACCTATAGCTCGTTCATTCAGGGCTTCATGCCCAGCCAGTCGCGCCCGGACGTCGACGTGCTCGAGGGGCTCACGACCGCGATCATCGTCGACCAGGAGCCCATGGGGGCGAACGTCCGCTCGACCGTGGGCACCGCGACGGACGTCCACGCGATGCTGCGCATCCTCTTCTCGCGTCTAGGTGACCCGCACGTGGGCCCGCCGCAGGCGTTCAGTTTCAATGTGGCGTCCTCCTCCGGCTCGGGGTCGGCCACCGTGACCCGCACGGACGGCTCGACCGCGCGCGAACATCGCGAGTACTCCGTGACGGGCGGGATGTGCGTGCGGTGCGAGGGCACGGGCCGCATCAGCGAGCTCGACATCACCCAGATTGTGGACGGTGCGAGGTCGCTCGCGCAGGGGGCCATCACTATCCCGGGCTACACCGCCGACGGTTGGGCCGTGCGGATGTACACCGAGTCGGGGTTCCTGGATGCGCACAAGCCGGTGGGGGAGTACTCGGCGCGGGAGCGCGACGCGCTGCTCTACAAGGAGGCCACCAAGGTCAAGATCGCTGGCATCAACATGACCTATGAGGGGCTCATCCCCAAGCTGCAGAAGTCGGTGCTGTCGAAGGACCCCGAGGCGATGCAGCCGCACATCCGTGCGTTCGTCGACCGCGCGGTGACCTTCGCGACGTGCCCGGACTGTGGCGGCACGCGACTCAGCGAGCGGGCGCGGTCCTCGCGTATCCGCGGGGCGTCGATCGCCGACCTCGCAGCGATGCAGATCTCCGACCTCGCCGAGTGGATGAGTGACCTCGACGAGCCGTCCGTGGCTCCGCTGGTGAGCGCGCTGCGCTCGACCCTCGAGTCGTTCGTCGAGATCGGGCTGGGCTACCTGTCGCTCGACCGCGCGGCGGGCACGCTGTCGGGAGGCGAGGCTCAGCGCACCAAGATGATTCGTCATCTCGGCTCCGCGCTGACCGACATCACCTATGTGTTCGACGAGCCCACGGTGGGGCTCCACCCGCACGACATCCAGCGGATGAACGGGCTGCTGCTGCGGCTGCGTGACAAGGGCAACACCGTGCTCGTGGTCGAGCACAAGCCCGAGGCGATCGCGATCGCGGACCACGTGGTCGACCTGGGACCCGGCGCGGGGACCGCGGGAGGCACCGTGTGCTTCGAGGGCAGCGTCGCAGCCCTGCGCGCCTCCGACACGCTCACGGGCAGGCACCTCGGGTACCGCGCGGCGCTCAAGGACGCGGTGCGGACCGCGGCGGGCGCGCTGTCCATTCGGGGTGCCTCGCTCAACAACCTGCGCGACGTGGACGTCGACATCCCGCTGGGTGTGCTGACGGTCGTGACGGGGGTGGCCGGCTCGGGGAAGAGCTCGCTCATCCATGGCGCGCTGCCGGCCGACTCCGGCGTGGTGACGGTCGACCAGCGGCCCATCCGCGGCTCGCGGCGCTCGAACCCCGCGACGTACACCGGCGTGCTCGATCCCATTCGCAAGGCCTTTGCGAAGGCCAACGGGGTCAAGCCCGCGCTGTTCAGCGCCAACTCGGAGGGGGCGTGTCCCGTGTGCAAGGGTGCGGGGCTCATCTACACCGAGCTGGGTGTGATGGAGACCGTCGCGAGCGTGTGCGAGGCCTGCGAGGGGCGTAGGTTCAGCGAGGACGTGCTCGAGTACCGTCTCGCGGGCCTCTCGATTGCCGACGTCCTCGAGATGCCGGTGGAGGAGGCGCACGCGCTGTTCGCGGCGGGAGAAGCGAAGAACCCGGCGGCTGCGAAGGTGCTGGGCCACCTGGTCGAGGTCGGGCTGGGATACCTCGCGCTCGGCCAGCCACTCACGACGCTTTCGGGAGGCGAGCGACAGCGCCTCAAGCTCGCGACCCACATGGCCGAGTCGGGCGGCGTCTACGTGCTCGACGAGCCGACCACCGGTCTGCATCTCGCGGACGTCGCGCAGCTGCTCGCGCTGCTCGACCGGTTGGTCGACGGGGGCAAGTCGGTCATCGTGATCGAGCACCACCAGGCGGTGATGGCGCACGCCGACTGGATCATCGACCTGGGGCCGGGCGCCGGCCACGACGGCGGGCGCGTGGTCTTCGAGGGGACGCCCGCCGCGTTGGTCGAGGCGCGATCGACGCTGACGGGGGAGCACCTGGCGCGGTACGTCGGGATCGCGTGAGCGGCGACGCTGAGCGTCCCATGGCGCGCTGAGACCTTCGAGAAACGACCATGGCCGTCCCATAGCGTGCAGGGGTGGGGAAAGGCGGCGTGGGGAAAGGCGGCGTGGGGAAAGGGCGGGGCCCGCAGACCACAAAGGGCGGCCTCCGAACCCGGAGACCGCCCTTCTGAAGGCCGTGGGTGAACCTAGGAGACGATGAGCCCCTGCGTCGCGGACGCGGTGGCGAAGCGCTGCTGGACGTTCGCCCAGTCGACCACGTTCCACCAGGCGTTGACGTAGTCGGCCTTGACGTTCTTGTACTGCAGGTAGAACGCGTGCTCCCACATGTCGAGCATGAGCAGCGGGATGAGGCCGACCGGGACGTTGCCCTGCTGGTCGTAGAGCTGGACGATCAGCAGCTTCTTGCCGATCGTGTCCCACGCGAGGATCGACCAGCCGGAGCCCATGATGGTCATCGCGTTGTTGGTGAAGTGGGCGCGGAAACCGTCGAACGAGCCGAAGTGCTCGTCGATTGCCGCCGCCAGCTCGCCCGTGGGCTTGTCGCCGCCGTCCGGGGACATGTTGGTCCAGAACACGGAGTGGTTGGTGTGACCGCCCAGGTTGAAGGCGAGCGCCTTCTCGAGGCCCGCGATCGCGCCGAAGTCGCCCGACTCGCGCGCGGCCGCCATCTTCTCGAGCGCGGTGTTGGCTCCGGCGACATAGGCCGCGTGGTGCTTGCTGTGGTGGAGCTCCATGATCTGGCCCGCGATGTGCGGGTCGAGTGCTCCGTAGTCGTAGCTGAGGTCCGGCAGCGTGTAGTCGGCCATTCTTCCTCCAAGGTGGGGCCGCGGCGCCGCGACGGCGGCACGGCCGGGTTTCCGGGAACGCTCCGAGCCTAGCGAGACGCACGTCTCGGAGCGAAGTGGGACACCCGAGACAACCTCGGTGGAGGCACGGGCATTCCGGTCCCTGCCAGGAATTCCGGCACGGGCCGGAGACGCCGTCAGGGGCGCCCGGCCGATGCCGGACGCCCCTGACGGGATCGCGTGGTGCTAGTGGTGCGCGTGCGAGGCCGACTCGAGCTCCTCGGGCGTGACGGGGGAGACCCGGTGCTCGAAGTAGAAGCGCGACAGGCGCTGCTTAAAGCGATCCCAGCGGTATCCCTTGCGGCGCACGCCTCGCTCGTTGTACTCGGGAGCGATCTCGAGCGGAGCGATGTCGTCGTACGACACGAGGATCCAGCGCTCGTGCTCGGTGAGCGGCTCGTGGACCTCGATGTACTCGCCGTGCTCGTGGCGGACGATGCGCCCGGTCTCCTTGCCATGGAGCACCAGCTCGCGATCCTTGCGCTGGAGACCGAAGCAGATGCGTCGCGTGATGAGGAACCCGAGCACTGGCAGCACGAAGATGCCGACGCGGAGGAACAGCGTGAGGTCGTTGAGCGACAGGTGGAACAGCGTCGCAATGATGTCGTTCGCGCCCTCGAGCACGAGGATCACGTAGAAGATGATGAGCGCGACGCCCAGGCCGGTGCGGACGGGCACGTTGCGCGGGCGGTCGAGCACGTGCTTCTCGCCGCGGTCACCCGTGGCCCACGCCTCGATCCACGGGTAGAACGCCAGGAAGCCGAAGAACAGGCCGGGAACGATCACCGCGGGGATGAGGATGTTCCACGACAGCGTGTAGCCCCACAGCTCCCACTCCATGGGGATGACGTCGAAGAGCCAGCCCGGCATGAGGCGCAGCGCACCGTCGACGAACAGGATGTACCAGTCGGGCTGCGTTCCCGCCGAGACGGGGGAGGGATCGTACGGTCCGTAGTTCCACACCGGGTTGATGGTGAACACCGCGGCCACGAGCGCGATCACGCCGAAGACCACGAAGAAGAATCCACCGGCCTTCGCGGTGTACACGGGGAACAGCGGCAGGCCCACGACGTTCTTGTGGGTGCGGCCGGGGCCCGGGTACTGGGTGTGCTTGTGCAGGAACACCAGGAACAGGTGAAGCGCGATCAGCCCCAGGATCAGGCCGGGCACCAGCAGGATGTGCATGGTGAACAGGCGGGGGATGATGATCTCGCCGGGGAACTCGCCGCCAAAGATCCAGTACGAGATGTACTCGCCCAGGATCGGAATCGAGCGCGTGACGCCCTCGATGATGCGCAGGCCGTTGCCGGAGAGGACATCGTCGGGAAGCGAGTAGCCGGAGAAGCCGGCCGCGAGCGACAGGATCATCAGGGTGAAGCCCACGAGCCAGTTGAGCTCGCGCGGCTTGCGGAAGGCCCCCGTGAAGAACACGCGCGCCATGTGGGTGACGATTGCCGCCGTGAAGAGCAGCGCTGCCCAGTGGTGGATCTGGCGCATGAGCAGGCCACCGGGTACCTCGAAGGACATGTGGAGCGTCGAGGCGAAGGCCTCGGACATCTCCACGCCCTGCATGGTCTCGAGCGGGCCGTCATAGGTCACGAAGCCCATCGACGGCACGAAGAACGCGGTGAGGAACACACCCGAGATCAGCAGCACGATGAACGAGTACAGCGCGATCTCACCCAGCATGAAGGACCAGTGGTCGGGGAAGACCTTGCGCGCAATGAACTTGACGAACGAGCCGATCGAGGTGCGCTCGTCGACCCAGTTGGCGGTGCCGGATGCGGCGGAATCGAGACGCGCGCCCATTAGTGGCTGCTCCCCTCGGACGAGTCGTTCAGACCGTCGGACGTGTGCTTGAGGCGCGTCCAGTAGGACGGACCGATCGGCTCGTGGAAGTCGCTCTGCGCGACGATGTAACCCTCGTCGTCGACCGCAATCGGAAGCTGCGGAAGGGGACGCTTGGCGGGACCGAAGACCACCTTGGCGCCGTCGGCCACGTCGAAGGTCGACTGGTGGCACGGGCACAGCAGGTGGTGCGTCTGCTGCTCGTACAGCGCCACGGGGCAGCCGACGTGCGTGCAGATCTTCGAGTACGCGACGATGCCGTCGAACGACCAGTCCTCGCGTCCGGGCTGGATCTTGAGGTCGCGCGGGTCGAGGCGGACCAGCAGCACGACGGCCTTGGCCTTCTCCTCGATGCGGTGGTGCTCAAGCTCGTTGAGCCCATCGGGGATCACGTGGAACGCCGAGCCGATGGTGACGTCCGAGGCCTTGATGAGGGTGCCGTCGGGGTCACGCGCGAGGCGCGTGCCCTTGCGCCACATCGTGTGCGCGAACTTCTTGGTGTTCCAGTCGCCACCCATGTTGCCGATTTGCGGGAACAGCACGGCGAGGGGTGCGAGCGCGATCGCGCCCACCAGCGAGCCGACGAGCACCGGGCGGCGCTTCACGCCGCCGATTCCCGAGTCCTCGACACCGTCCTTGAGGTTCTGGACGGCGCCCTCGCGGGCCTCCTCGGAGGATCGCAGCTCGTGGCGCTCCTCGACCATCTCGTGGTCGCGCATGAGGGTCTTGGCCCAGTGCACGGCGCCCAGGCCGATTCCGATCATCGCGAGGAAGAGACCCAGTCCGATCATCATGTTGACGAATCGGATCGAGGCGATCTCCTCGGTCATGTCGAGAGCGAGGTAGGAGCCGATCGCGATGATCGTGCCCAGAATCGACAGCCCGAAGAGGGCGGCGACCTGACGCTCGGCGCGCTTGTCGGCCTTGGGGTCGACGTCCGCGCGACGCGGGCGGTGGTAGGGAAGGCCGGGATCGGTGAACATCTCCGGGGTCTGTTCGTCGGCCTGTGCCGCGGTCGAGGAGTCGGCCGAGTCGTGACCGACGGGCTGGTCTGCGGTGCTCATGAAGAACGGGCTCCGATCCACACGGTGCTGGCGATGATCAGTCCGAGGGCGACGAGCCACCCCCACATGCCCTCGGCCACGGGGCCGATGGTGCCGAGGCGCAGGCCGCCAGGCGAACCCTCGTCCTGGGCCTTGAGGAAGGCGATGATGTCGCGCTTGCCCTCGGAGGTGATGTTCGCGTCGTTGAACACGGGCATCGACTGCGGTCCCGTGAGCATGGCCTCATAGATGTGCGTGGGGGTGGTCTCCCACAGGTTGGGGGCGTACTTGCCCTGCGTCAGGGCGCCGCCTCCACCGACCGAGCCGTGGCACATCGCGCAGTTGGTGCGGAACAGCTCCATGCCCTTGGCGGGGTCACCCAGCGCGGGGTCGACCTGCTCGGCCGTCGGGATTCCGGGGCCGGCGCCGAGCGAGGCGACGAAGGCCGCGAGCTGCGAGATCTCCTCGGCGGAGAACTGGGGGCGCTTGGCGGGGGCCTGGGGCCCCGAGGCCTGCATGGGCATGCGGCCGGTGCCCACCTGGAAGTCGACCGCGGCGGCGCCGACGCCCACGAGGGACGGCGCGACGCCGTCCTGGCCCTCGGCGCCCAGTCCGTGGCACGAGGCGCAGTTGGCGGCGAAGAGCTTCTCACCCTCGGCGACGTCGTCGGCGGTGGCGGTGGTGGCCTCGGCTGACGATGCCGTCGAGACGGCGGCGGCCACTCCGGCGATGAGGGCGAGCAGCAGGAGAACAAGGACCACCGGGGCGGCCCGGTGGTAGCGGTGTCGTGCGAGCGCGTGCATCGGCTGTCCCTTACTGAATCAGGTAGATCGCCGCGAACAGCGCGATCCACACGACATCGACGAAGTGCCAGTAGTACGAGACCACGATGGTCGTCGTGGCCTCGTGCGTGCCGAACTTCTTGGCGGCGAACGAGCGTCCCAGCACGAAGAGCATCGCGAGCAGTCCACCGATCACGTGGAGGCCGTGGAAGCCCGTGGTGAGGTAGAAGACGGAGCCGTAGGGGCTCGACGAGATCGTCAGGCCCTCGGACACCAGCACGGCGTACTCGTACACCTGGCCGCCGACGAAGACGGAGCCCATGATGAAGGTGAGCACAAACCACTCGTGCATTCCCCAGGTCTTCACCTGCCACAGGCTTCCGGTGCGGCGGCGCTGATAGCGCTCGGCCGCGAAGACGCCGGCCTGGGCGGTGAACGACGACAGCACCAGGATCACGGTGTTGGCGGTCGCGAAGGGGACGTTGAGCAGCTCGGTGGCCTCGGCCCAGACCTCGGGTACCTGAGCGCGAAGCGTGAAGTACATCGCGAACAGACCCGCGAAGAACATCAGCTCGGAGCTCAGCCACACGATGGTGCCGACGGCAACCTGATTGGGCCGGGTCGCGTGAATGGGCGACGGCGCAGTCGTGGCGTGGGACATAGGTCCCATTAAAGCGCACGGAGCACGCGCTTCACACACGCGAAACGCTCGCGAGGTCCGACGGGTTCCCCGTGCCGGGACCTCCGCCGCACGTGGCGACGCTCCGGGGCCGTGGGCAGGGGATCGTGCCCGCCCGGTCATGCCAGAATGGGCGCCATGAGCGACGTGGTGAAGCACGAGTCTGGCGACGTCTCCGTCCGCCCGGCCCGGATCCTCTTGTACAGCGACGACCGCAACGTGCGCGAGAAGGTGCGTTTCGCCGTCGGGCCCACCACCCACGGCCGGCCCATCGAGTGGGTCGAGGCGGCGACGCACGCCGCGGTCACCGCTCAGCTCGACTCGACGACGTTCGACCTCGTGATCCTCGACGGCGAGGCCGCGAAGGTGGGCGGCATGGGAATCGCCCGCCAGATGCGTCACGAGCTGTATGTGTGCCCGCCGATTCTGCTGCTCGTGGGACGGCCCGGTGACGCGTGGCTCGCGACGTGGTCCGAGGCCGATGCCGCGGTCGCGCACCCACTCGACCCGTTCGCGGTGCGCGACGCCGTCGACGCATTCTTCGTCCCCGCCGACGCGGACGCCTGAGGCACACGCGATGCCGACGCTGCAGGACCTCCTCGCGCGCCTGGTCGAGCATGAGGACCTGACGTCGGAGGAGACCGCCGCCGTGATGGATTCGGTGCTCACCGACTCCGCCTCGCCGGTGGCGATGGGTGCCTTCCTCGCCGCGCTGCGCGTCAAGCGCGAGACGGCGGCCGAGGTCGCGGGGCTCGCGGAGGCGATGCTCGCGCACGCGATCCGCTTCGAGGTGCCGGGACGCACGGTCGACATCGTGGGCACCGGCGGCGACGGTGCGCACACGGTCAACATTTCGACGATGGCGTCGATCGTGATCGCGGGTGCGGGTCCCACGGTCGTGAAGCACGGCAACCGCGCGGCGACCTCGCGGTCGGGCTCGGCCGATGTCCTGGGTGCGCTCGGTGTCAGGCTCGACCTGCCTGTTGAGCGCGTCAAGGAGCTCGCGACCGAGGTCGGCATCACGTTCTGTTTCGCCCAGGTCTTCCACCCGTCGATGCGCTTCGCGATGCCCATCCGCAAGGAGTTGGGGATCCCGACCACGTTCAACATCCTGGGCCCGCTGACCAACCCGGCACAGCCTCAGGCCACGGCCATCGGGTCGTCGTCCCTGCGCGTGTCTCCCGTCCTGGCGGGCGTGATCGCGTCGCAGGGGCGCGAGGCGCTCGTCTTCCACGGCGACGATGGCCTCGACGAGCTCGCGCCCACGGGCGCGGCCACGGTGTGGGAGGTGCGCGGGTCAGGGGTGACGGAGCTCCGGCTCGACCCGATCGCCGACCTCGGCCTCGCACCCATCACGATCGGCGATCTGCGCGGCGGTGACGCCGACGAGAACGCCGTGGTCGTGCGCAGCGTGCTCGCGGGAGACGCGGGAGCGGTGCGAGACACGGTCCTCCTCAACGCCGCCGCCGGGCTGGTCGCGGACGCCACCCTCGAGGGAACCGCCAGTGGAACGCTCGTCGAGCGTTTCACCGCGGGGCTCGCACACGCGGCGCGCTCGATCGACTCGGGCGCGGCGGCCGACGTCCTGGATCGCTGGGTCGTCGCCACCCAGTCCTGACGCGCCGCCGTCGTGGCGACCCCTCGACATGCGGACCTACCAGGATTAACGTTCACATCGCGCGGATGTGCCGCGCGAAACGTTGCGATGTTGCCGGCTCCCCGTCACATGCTTGACGCCCGCCGCGGTCGGGGGATAGCGTCAGCGACATCGTTATCGATAACGATATCGATGTAAGACCGCCGTCCCCTCCGCGCGCAAGGAAGCTCGGCCCAGGGGGACGGCGACCCGTCGCGTAAAGGAGCGCACGTGCATCGTCTTCATGCCATCCGACCATCCGCCGCGATAGCGGCCCTCTCCCTCTTGGTGACCCTCGCCGTGACAGCGTCGCCGCTGTCCGTGGCGCAGGCGGCCACCACCACCGTGTCCTCCGTCGACTTCGAGGACGGCACCACCGGAACGTGGACGCAGTCCGGCGGTGACGGCTCGACCCTCTCGGTGATCGACGACGACACCAAGGTGGCGTCGATCGCCCGCACGGCCGACTACGTGGGCCTCGAGAGCCCCACGGGCATCTTCGAGCCCGACACGACCTACACGCTGTCGATGCGCATGCGTCTCGCCGAGGGCACGCCTGGCACGACCTCGGCTCGGTTCGTGATGAAGCCCGACTACACCTGGATCGGCAACACCTCTGGAGTGTCCGCGGAGGCATGGACGACCGTGACGGGCCAGTTCACGGTTCCCGCGGGTGCGGATCCAGCGACGCTGAGCGCCTACATCGGCACCGGCAATCTCTCCGGCGGCGCGACCGCATACACGTACCTTGTCGACGACATCCTCGTCACCACGACGGAGGACACCGGCGACGGGATCACCGTGGTGCTGTCGACCGGCTTCGAGGACGGCCTCGATGGCTGGATCGCGCGTGAGGTCGAGGCCGGCAGCCACAGCGTGGCGACGACCACCGACGACGCCCACGAGGGCGTGCAGTCGGCGGCGGTGACCGCGCGCACGAGCCAGGGCTCGGGAATCGGCTTCCCGATCACGGACGAGCTCACCGCTGGGGTCACGTACGACGTCACCGCGTGGGTGAGGTTCGGCGAGGGTCAAACGACCGACGACATCGTCCTCTCGCTTGCCCGCACCACGGACGGCACGACGTCCTACGACAACCTGCTCACCTTCACCGGCGTCTCCAACTCCGGGTGGACCGAGGTCTCGGGGAGCTTCACGCCCTCGAGCTTCGACACCGCCCTGCTCTACTTCGAGACGGCCTGGGACGGAGGGGCGACGGGCAACACGTCGGACTTCTACGTCGATGACATCGAGGTCCGCACGG
Organism: Demequina sediminis; assembly: GCF_039545075.1. NCBI lineage: Bacteria > Bacillati > Actinomycetota > Actinomycetes > Micrococcales > Demequinaceae > Demequina > Demequina sediminis. The sequence continues at coordinate 155,264 of NZ_BAABRR010000001.1, forward strand.
CGGCTCCGGCCCTGATCCAGGACCTCACGCCGATCAAGGACACCGTCCCGTTCCCGATGGGTGTCGCGATCGACAGCCGCGAGACCGTGGGTGCGTCCGCCGAGCTCACGCTCCGTCACTTCGGCCAGATCACGGCCGAGAACTACATGAAGCCGGAGGCCTGGTACAACGCCGCGGGCGAGTGGTCCCCGAACGCATCCGAGATCGGCGCGGTCATGGACTTCGCGCGAGACAACGGCCTGGACGTCTACGGACACGTGCTCGTGTGGCACAGCCAGACCCCTGCGTTCTTCTTCCAGCACGAGGACGGCACGCCGCTGACCACCTCGGAGGAGGACAAGCAGATCCTGCGCGACCGCATGCGCGAGCACATCTTCAACGTGGCCGAGTACCTCTCGACCGGGTGGGGAGAGTTCGGTGGCGACAACCCGGTGACCGCGTTCGACGTGGTCAACGAGGTCATCGATGACAGCGCCGCGTACGCGGACGGCATGCGCCGCTCGGAGTGGTACCGGATCCTGGGCGAGGAGTTTGTCGACCTGGCCTTCCAGTACGCCGACGAGGCGTTCAACGAGACCTATGCGGACGCGTCCGCTGACCGTCCCGTGACGCTGTTCATCAACGACTACAACACCGAGCAGGCGGGCAAGCGTGGACGCTACCTGGCGCTGATCGACCGTCTCCTCGACCGCGGCGCGCCCGTGGATGGAATCGGCCACCAGTTCCACGTCAGCCTCGCGATGCCGGTCGAGAACCTCGAGCAGGCGATTGTCGACGCCTCGGAGCTGGGCCTCATCCAGGCCGTCACCGAGTTCGACGTGACCACCGGCGTTCCGGAGTCGCAGGCCAAGTTCATCGACCAGGGCTACTACTTCCGGGACGCGTTCGACGTGTTCAGGGCGTACGCCAGCGAGATGTTCTCGGTCACCGTGTGGGGTCTCATCGACTCCCGCTCGTGGCGGGACTCGAGTGGCGGACCGCTCGTATTCGACGATGCCCTGCAGGCCAAGTACGCCTACTACGGCATCGTGGAGCCCGACGGTTCCGAGGAGCCGCTGCCTCCGCGATCCCGGACGGCCAACGTGTTCGCCGGCGCCGTGGCGCTCGATGACTCGGCGACGTCCTCGCCGGAGTGGGACCGCCTGCCCCTGCACAGCCTTGGCTCGGCCGGCGCCTTCCAGCTCCGGTGGAGCGAGGACGCCCTCACCGCCTACGTGACGGTGGACGATGCCGTGGCCGAGGCCGCGGATGGGGTCGAGATCGAGGTCGGTTCCGCCACCTACGCGGTGGGTCGTGACGGCACGGGCGACGCGCCCGCGGTGGTCACCGAGCGTGGCGACGGCTACGACATCGTGGTCGAGGTCCCGCTCGATGGGGCCGCGATCAACGACACCCTGCAGGCCGACGTCCGCGTGGTGGACGGCAGCGAGGTGTCCGGATGGAACACGCCGGGCGCCCTCGGCACGCTCACGCTGGTCGAGGAGCTCTCGTTCGCTTCGATCCCCGAGGCGGGCGACGCGCCGGTCATCGACGGCGAGCGCGACGCGGCGTGGGACGGCGCGGCCGTCCTCACCACGGACAAGGAGGTGTCGGGCACCGGAGGTGCGATCGGCACGTTCCACACGCTGTGGCGTGACCAGACCCTGTACATGTACGCGGAGATCGCGGACCCGGTGGTGGATGTCACCGGTTCCGACCCGTGGATCCAGGACTCGGTCGAGATCTACCTCGACGCGGGCAACGCCAAGAACGGCGCGTACCGGTACGACGACACGCAGATTCGCATCAACGCGGAGAACGTCGTGTCGTTCGGCACGGGCGACGAGACGTTCCAGGCCAACCGAGTCGACTCCGCGACGAGCATCGTCGACGGCGGCTACGTGGTCGAGGTTGCGATCTCGCTCCTCGAGTACGGCGGCGAGGGCACGTTCCACGGCCTCGACGTGCAGGTGAACGATGCCGCGGCCGGGGCTCGCCAGGCGATCCGCAACTGGGCGGACCCGACCGGCGCCGGCTACCAGTCGACCGCCCGCTGGGGTGTCGCCGAGCTCGTGCCGGCGGGCATGCCCTTCTCCGATGTCGACGAGTCCCTCGAGCACTATGAGGCGATTCAGTGGATGTGGGAGAACGGTCTCACGACGGGCTTCTCGGACGGCACCTTCCGTCCGTACGCCCCGATCGGCCGCGACGCGATCGCCGCGTTCCTCTACCGCCTCGAGGCCCCCGAGGGCTACGAGGCACCCACGACCCCGGTGTTCTCCGACGTGACTCCCACGAGCACGGAGTTCTACACCGAGATCAGCTGGATGGGGGAGAGCGGCATCTCGCAGGGATTCTCCGACGGCACCTACCGTCCCCTGAGTCGCACCTCTCGCGACGCGATGGCGGCGTTCCTCTACCGTCTCGCCGAGGTCGACGGGTATGAGGCGCCGGCGACGCCGCTGTTCAGCGACGTCACCGCGTCCGGCTCGGAGTTCTACACCGAGATCAGCTGGCTCGCGGAGGCAGGCATCAGCACCGGCTGGTCGGACGGCACGTTCCGGCCGCTGCGGCCGGTGACGCGCGACGCCTTCGCGGCATTCCTCTACCGCTACATGGAAGGAGGCGATTCCTGAACTGACTTCTCCTCCTTAAGACGGCGCGCCGCCATCCCCACCGCCTGGGGGTGGCGGCGCGCTTCCGTCACGTGCGGCGCAGGACGCCCGTCACGGTCCGGTCCGCGCGCCGCGCGTCGACCCAGCGTGCGTGACGGCCCGCGCCGTCGACGGGGCTCGACCACTCGCCGTCGACGTAGAGCAGGCGCGTGCCGGGGGTCTCGATCCACCGCGACACGAGCTCGCGCTCCTCGACCAGGACCGGTGAGTCGACACCGAGGTCGGACGTCAGGGCGCGAAGGCGGTCTGCCGCCTCCCACACGCCGGCCCGCACGCGCTCCGAACCCACGAGCGCTCCACGGCGCACGGCGACCACGTCCCACCATTCGCCGTCGGGGCGCACCGCGACGATCGAACACCGCGCGAGCGAGCCGAGCCGCTGCGCGCGCATCGCGCCGTCGACCACCGCGCTCACCCCGTCCCTCAGCTCGGCCGCGCGCTCGTAGTCAAGGCCGGCGGCATGATCGGCAATCTGGCGCTCGACCACCGAGACCACGGTCGTGGGGTCCCTCTCGAGGGCTTCGCGAGCCGCGCGGGCCGTGGCGTCGTAGCCCGAGTCGGCCCCCCGCACGCACGGGGCGGCGCAGGCGCCGAGGTCCTTGAGCAGGCACGCGCGCGCGGAGGCGCGCGGGGTGATCGGCAGCCTCGTGGTGCAGGTCCGCACGCCGATCGCCCCTTGCAGCACCTCGATCGCCAGGCGTGCGTCGGTGGCGGATCTCATGGGCCCGAGCGCTCCTGACGGCCCCTCGACCCCGCGTGTCACGCTCAGCCGCGGGTAGCGCTCCTCGGTGAGTCGCACCCACGAGGTGCGCTCGGGTCGCGCCGATCGCCGGTTGTAGCGGGGCCGATGCTCGGCGATGAGTCGCACCTCGCGCACGTTCGCCTCGAGTTCGGTCGCGCAGACGATCGTGTCGACGCCGACCGCGAGCTCGAGCATGTCGCGCACCGAGCGGCGCTGTTCTCCCGTGGTGAAGTAGGACTTGACGCGTGCGCGCAGGTTCTTGGAGGTGCCCACGTAGAGGCGCTCGCCGCGCGGCCCGCGGAAGGTGTAGACGCCGGGCTTGCTGGGCACCGCCGCCGCCATCGCCGACTTCTTGCGGATGCGCTCGGGCATCGGATTGCGCAGCGACTCGAGGTCCTCGCGGTGCGTGATGCCGAACGCGGCCACCCGCTCGAGCATCCTGTGCAGGATCTCCGAGGTCGCTCGCGCGTCCTCGAGGGCCCTGTGGTTGGGCTCGACGGCGGTGCCGAACACGCGCGCCAGCGTCGACAGCTTCTTATTGGGCGCCTCTTCCTTGGTGGTCGCGCGGCGGGCGAGCGTCACGGTGTCGACCACCTGGTTGCCCGGCCACCGGTATCCGTGCGCGCGGCACGCGGCGCGCAGGAAGCCGGTGTCGAACGGGGCATTGTGGGCCACGAGCACCGCGTCCCCGAGGAACTCGAGGAACGCGGGAAGGACGGCCTCGATGCGCGGGGCCGCGCTCACCATGACATCCGTGATGCCGGTGAGCGCCACGATCATGGGCGGAATGGGCGCACCCGGATCGACGAGAGTCTGGAACTCGCCGATCACCTCACCGCCGCGCGTCTTGACCGCGCCGATCTCGGTGATCGCGGCGGCTCCGGGCGACGTGCCGGTGGTCTCGAGGTCGACCACCACGAAGGTGGTCTGCGACAGGGGCTCGCCGATGTCCTCGAAGGACCGCTGCGTGGGCAACAGCTCCTCGATCGAGGCGGGGGGCGACGTCATGCGATGACGGTACGTCAGCGCTCAGACATCACCGCGCATCGTCCTCTCACCAGGCCGTACAGCGTGATGTCAGACCCTCTCCCTAGCGTGGCAAGCACGGTGACCGCATGGTCTCCGCCGGAGCTGCGCACGAGCGCCACGCACCGGCACGAGGTGAAGGGAGTGCAGCCATGCTGATCGACTGTGGAACGTGCGAGATGCGCGGACGCGAGTGCGGGGACTGTGTGGTGTCGTTTCTCACGATCGAGGTGCGGCCGAGCGACCGGTCGAGCGTCGAGCTTGATGCCGACCAGTCGAGCGCGCTGTCTGCCTTGGCGGAGGGAGGGCTCGTTCCTCCTCTGCGTCTGGTGCAGCCACCGCGCGCGAGCTGACCTGAGACGCACGGACCGGGGAAGCGCTCCTACTGAGCGCCCTCGGTGTAGAGCGCCTCGACGTCATCCGCGAAGTCACGGAGCACCTGACCGCGCTTGAGCTTGAGCGAGGGCGTGAGGTAGCCGTTGTCGACGGTGAAGTCGTCGGCGAGGATCTCCCAGCGCCGGATCGACTCGGCGCGCGACACCGCGCGGTTGGCGCGCGCGACCGCCTTCTCGAGGTGCTCGCGCACCACGGGGTGCGCGGCCGCCTCTGCCACGGTCATCGCCGGCAGGCCCTTGCCCGACAACCAGGCAGGAAGCGCCTCGGCATCGAGCGTGAGCAGAGCGCCGATGAACGGCTTGCCGTCTCCCACGACGACGCACTGGCTGATGAGCGCATAACTACGGAGCCGGTCCTCGAGCACCGCAGGAGCGACGTTCTTGCCGCCGGCGGTGACGATGATCTCCTTCTTGCGGCCCGTGATGTACAGGTAGCCCTCGTCGTCCTGGTGGCCGATGTCTCCGGTGTGGAACCACCCGTCGACGATCGCCTCCGCCGTGGCCTCGGCGTTGTGGTGATAGCCGGCGAACAGCATGTCGCCGCGCATGAGGATCTCGCCGTCGTCGGCGATCCGCACCTCGAAGCCGGGCAGGGCTGCGCCCACCGAGCCGATCTTCGACAGGCGGGTGCGGTTGACGTGCGACGCGGCCGTCACCTCGGTCAGCCCGTATCCCTCAAGGACCTGGAGTCCCAGTCCGTTGTAGAAGTGGCCGAGTCGCTCACCGAGCGGCGCCGACCCCGAGATCGCGTGGCGCGCACGGCCGCCCAGCACCTCGCGAATCTTGGACAGCACGAGCCGGTCGGCGACCGCGTGGCGCGCCTTGAGCGCGAGGGAGGGCCCGGTGGGAGTCGCGAGCGCGCGCGAGAAGTCGATCGACTGCTTCGCTGCCCACCGGAAGATCTTCACCTTGCCGCCCGCGGCGGCCTTCTGCTCGGCGGAGTTGTAGACCTTTTCGAAGACCCGCGGCACCGCGAGGATGAGCGTGGGCTTGAAGGACGCGAAGTACGGCACCAGCTTCTTGGCGTCGGGGCAGTACCCGATCACGGTCCCCGAGGCCAGTAGCGCGACCTCCACCAGCCGCGCAAGCGAGTGCGCGAGCGTGAGGAACAGCACCGTGCTCGCGCCCTCCCCGAAGAGCACGTCGTGGAGCTCGTCCTGAATGCCGTAGGTGTGTCGCACGAAGTTGAAGTGCGTGAGCGTCACGCCCTTGGGGCGGCCGGTGGTGCCCGACGTGTAGATGATGGTGGCCGGGCTGTCCAGCGTCGCGAGCGCCGCCCGCTGCTCGACCACGGAGTCGGGGATGCCCACGCCGGCGTCCCTGAGGTCGTCCAGCGCGCCCTCGTCGATCACGAGGATGTCGCGCACCGGGCTCTCGGAATCGCCCGCGACCGTGCGCGCCAGCTCGGCATGCGCCGCAGTCTCGACCACGAGCAGAGAGATCTCGGCGTCGGAGGTGATCCAGTCGATCTGCGCGCTCGACGAGGTGTCGTAGATCGGCACCGGCAGCGCCCCGACCGTCCAGATCGCGACGTCGAGGATGCTCCACTCGATGCGCGTGCGGGCCATGAGCCCCACGCTCTGACCCGGCTCGACGCCGCGCGCGATGAGGCCCTTGGCGACCGCGGTGACCCGCGCCTGGGCCTCGGCTCCCGTGACGTCGTGCCACCGGTCCTCGGAGTCGGCGTAGCGCATGACCACCGCGTCGGCGTGGCGGCGCCACGACTCGGCGATGAGTGCTGCGATGTTCGGCGCGTAGTCCGCGCGCGCGGGCTGGCTCATGAGGCGTGACTCCAGTGACAGTAGGTGGGACCCTCACAAGATAGCCTTGACGAAGTCCCAGGGAAGTGGAAGGCGACACACAGCATGCATGCAATCGGCGTAGACATCGGCGGCACCAAGATCGCGGTCGGTGTGGTGGACGAGGACGGCAGGATCGTCGCGAAGACCAAGCGCAAGACCAAGCCGCAGGACCCGGCGGGCATCGATGCCGCAATCGCCGATGCCGTGGCCGAGCTCGCGGTCGATCACGAGTTTCACTCGGTGGGCCTCGCGGCCGCCGGCTTCGTGTCCTCCGACCAGGAGCACGTCCTGTTCGCTCCCAACATCGCGTGGCGCGACTATCCGCTCGCGGCCAACGTGCGCGCGCTGCTGGGTCGCGATGATGTCGCGGTGGTCGTGGAAAACGATGCGAACGCGGCCGGGTGGGCGGAATTCGCCTTCGGCGCCGCGCGCGACGTGCAGCACATGGTGCTGCTCACGATCGGCACCGGTCTGGGTGCGGCGATGGTGGTCGACGGCAAGCTCGTGCGCGGCGCGTACGGCTTCGCCGCCGAGCTCGGCCACCTGCGCGTGGTGCCCGGCGGGCACTCGTGCGGCTGCGGACTGCGCGGCTGCTGGGAGCAGTACGCGTCGGGTTCCGCGCTGACGCGCGAGGCGCGCCGCGCCGCTATCGAGCGTCCCGTGCGTGCCGCCGCGCTCCTCGAGCTCGCCGGCGGCGACCCGTCCGCGATCACCGGCCCGCAGGTGACCCAGGTCGCCGTCGCGGGCGACGACCTCGGCATCGAGCTGCTCGCGGAGCTCGGGCGTTGGATCGGCGAGGGCTGTGCCTCGCTCGCCGCGGCGCTCGACCCCGAGCTCTTCGTGATCGGCGGCGGCGTCATCGCGGCCGGCGACCTCCTGCTTGGCTCGGCACGCCACGCCTTCGAGGAGAACCTGCCCGCGCGTGGACACCGTCCGATCGTGCCGATCGTGCCCGCGCAGATGGGCAATGACGCGGGAATCGTGGGTGCGGCCGACCTCGCACGCATCGCCTCCGCCCGCCGGTGAGGAACACATGAGCGACACGTACTACCGACTCTTTAAGCACGTCCTGCTCGGCCCGCCGCTCAAGGCGATCTATAAGCCGTGGGTCGAGGGTGCGGAGAACGTTCCCGAGACGGGAGGCGCGATCCTCGCGTCGAACCATCTGTCGTTCTCCGACTCGGTGTGGCTTCCGCTCGTCATCTCGCGCAAGGTGGTCTTCCTGGGCAAGGAGGAGTACTTCACCGGCAAGGGGCCCAAGGGCTTCGCGACGCGCGCCTTCATGGAGGGCGTGGGCACGATTCCGGTCCACCGCGGAGGCGGGCGCGCGTCCGAGGCCGCGCTGCGGACAGGGCTTCAGGTGCTGCAGGGCGGCGAGCTGCTGGGGATCTACCCCGAGGGCACGCGCAGCCCCGATGGCCGCCTCTATCGTGGCAAGTCCGGCGCGGCGCGACTCGCGATCGAGTCGGGCGCTCCCGTCATTCCCGTCGCCATGATCGACACGCACATCGCCCAGCCGATCGGCCAGAAGGTGCCGTCGCGCCACCCGATCGGCGCCCGCATCGGCGCCCCGATCAGCCTCGCGGAGTTCCAGGGACGCCAGTCCGACCGTGCCGCCCTGCGCGAGGCAACGGACCGCATCATGCAGGCGATCAGGGAGCTGTCGGGCCAGGAGTATGTCGACCGCGACGCCGCCATCGTCAAGCGCGAGCTTGCCAAGCAGGCCCGCGAGGAGGCGGGGGAGTAGGTCCCCCGTCCCGGTCTCGCGCGCGTGTGCGCGCACCTAGAATGAGCCAAGAAATCCGCACGTTACCCATCGAAAGGTTCGTCATGTCGGTTCGCCGTGTTGCCCTTCTGACCGCGGGTGGCTTCGCCCCCTGCCTGTCGTCCGCCGTGGGCGGCCTCATCGAGCGCTACACCGAGATCGCTCCCGAGGTCGAGATCATCGCGTATGAGCACGGCTACTGGGGCCTGCTGCTCGGCAAGAAGATCGTCATCGACGACGAGGTGCGCGCAAAGGCCGGACTGCTCCACGAGTTCGGCGGCTCGCCGATCGGCAACTCGCGCGTCAAGCTCACCAACGTGGCGGACTGCGTCAAGCGCGGACTGGTCCAGGAGGGTCAGGACCCGCTGCAGGTGGCCGCCGACCAGCTCAAGGCCGACGGCGTCGACGTGCTCCACACGATCGGCGGCGACGACACCAACACCACCGCAGCCGACCTCGCGGCGTACCTCGCCCAGCACGACTACGGACTGACCGTCGTGGGACTGCCCAAGACGATCGACAACGACGTGGTGCCTATCCGCCAGTCGCTCGGCGCATGGACCGCGGCCGAGGAGGCCGCCGGATTCGCCCGCAACATCATCGGCGAGCACCGCTCGGGACCGCGCATGCTGATCGTGCACGAGGTCATGGGCCGCGCGTGCGGCTGGCTCACCGCGGCCGCCGCGATGAAGTACCGCGAGGACCTCGAGACCCGTGAGTTCCTGCCCGGAATCGGCCTCAGCAAGGAGCGCTGGGACATCCACGCCGTCTACGTGCCCGAGGCGAAGATCGACCTCGACGCCGAGGCCGCACGCCTGCGGACCGTCATGGACGAGATCGGCAACGTCAACATCTTCCTGTCCGAGGGCGCCGGCGTGCCCGAGATCATCGCGGAGATGGAGGCCTCCGGCCAGGAGGTGCGCCGCGACCCGTTCGGTCACGTGCGTCTCGACGAGATCAACCCGGGCCAGTGGTTCGCGAAGCAGTTCGCCGAGCGCCTGGGTGCCGAGAAGGTCATGGTCCAGAAGTCGGGCTACTACTCGCGTGCCGCGGCGGCCAACGCCGAGGACCTGCGCCTCATCAAGTCGATGACGGACTACGCGGTCGAGTGCGCGCTGCGCGGCGAGGCCGGCGTGATCGGTCACGACGAGGAGGACGGCGACCGCCTCAAGGCGATCGCCTTCCCCCGCATCGCGGGCCACAAGCCGTTCGACACGACCACCGACTGGTACGTCGACACGCTCGCGGCGATCGGACAGGCCTAATCACCATGACAGAGGCTGCCCTGACGGCGGCGGGTGTGGATTCGTACCTCTCCAAGGAGGCGAAGCAGCAGCCGCAGTGGCCCGACGCCGCTGCGCTGCGCCGCACGACCGACCGTCTCACGCAGGTCCCCCCTCTGGTGTTCGCTGGCGAGGCGGACCGGCTGCGCGAGCAGCTCGCCGCCGCGTCGCGCGGCGAGGCCTTTGTGCTCCAGGGCGGCGACTGTGCCGAGATCTTTGCGGAGGCCACGGCCGACCGCATCCGCAACAAGATCAAGACCATCCTGCAGATGGCCGTGATCCTCACGTATGGCGCGTCGACTCCGGTCGTCAAGATCGGCCGCATGGCCGGTCAGTACGCGAAGCCGCGCTCGGCCGACACCGAGACGATCGGGGGCGTCACGCTGCCGGTCTACCGCGGTGACATCGTCAACTCGTCGGCCTTCACGCCCGAGTCGCGCATCCCCAACCCCGAGAGGCTGCTCGACGCGTACCACGTGTCCGCGTCGACGCTCAATCTCATCCGCGCCTTCACCCAGGGTGGATTCGCGGACCTGCGCCGCGTCCACCAGTGGAACAAGGGCTTCTCCGCGAATCCCGCGTACGCAAAGTACGAGCAGTTCGCGAAGGAGATCGACCGCGCGGTGCGCTTCATGGCGGCGGCGGGAGGGGACTTCGACGCGCTCAAGACGGTCGAGCTGTTCTCGAGCCACGAGGCGCTGCTGCTCGACTACGAGCGTGCGCTGACGCGCATCGACTCGCGATCGGGCCTCCCGTACGACTGCTCGGCCCACTTCCTGTGGATCGGGGAGCGCACGCGTCAGCTCGACGGCGCCCATGTCGAGTTCCTGTCGAAGGTGCACAACCCGCTCGCGGTGAAACTCGGCCCCACGGCGACGTCGGGCGACGCGATCGCGCTCGCCGAGCGTCTCAACCCCGACAACATCGCCGGCCGCCTCACGTTCGTGGCGCGGATGGGCGCGGGCAAGGTGCGCGACGCGCTGCCGTCGATCGTCGAGGGCGTGCGTGACGCCGGTCTCGCGGTGACGTGGCTCACGGACCCGATGCACGGCAACACGTACACGTCGGAATCGGGCTACAAGACGCGCAACTTCGACACGATTCTCGACGAGGTCACGGGCTTCTTCGAGGTGCATGAGGCGCTGGGCACCGTGCCGGGCGGCCTCCACGTCGAGCTCACCGGTGACGACGTCACCGAGGTCATCGGCGGCACCGAGAAGATCGACGACGAGGGCCTCGCGCGGCGCTACGAGACCAAGGTCGACCCGCGACTCAACCACCAGCAGTCGCTGGAGATGGCGTTCCTCGTGGCGGACCTGCTCAAGAAGCACCGTCCCGAGCGCGAAGAGATCTTCTAACCCCAGCATCGTCCCTCATGCCCCGTCCCGGTTCGCCGGGGCGGGGCATTGGCGTCCTCTCCCGCGCCGGCAGGAGAGGGGACGATGCCGTGCGTCAGTTGTAGACGAGGACGATCGAGGTGTTCTTCTCGACCTCGGCGCCAGGCACCAGCGACTGGTCGACGATCGAGTTGGGGGAACTCCACGGCCACTTCGAGTACAGCTCGACCTTGAGGCCGTCGTCCTTCGCGGCCCGCTCGGCCTCCTCGACGCCCAGACCCACGTAGTCCGAGACGGTGACGAGCGGCGGGCCCTCGGAGACCGTGATGGTGATCGCATCGGTGCGCCGGCCGTCAGCGCCCGCCTCGGGGCTCTGGAGGTAGACCTCGCCCTTGGGGGCGTCATCGGTGCGGGCGCGCTCGATCGACACGTCAAGCGCATAGCGACCGAGTTCCGCGACCGCATCGGCCTCGGACATGCCCCTGACGTCGGGGAAGGTGATGGGCTCCGGCCCACCGGAGACCTCGAGCGCGACGGGGGTGTCGTGGCGCACGGTCTCTCCCGCGGCGGGGGTCATCGAGATGACCTGACCCGCGGGGATGGTGTCGGAGTAGGTCTCGGTGATCTCGCCGAGGGGGAAGCCGAGCTCGGCGAGCGTGCTCTCGGCCTCGTCGCGCATCGCATCGACCACGTTCGGAACCTCGCTCATGCGCGGTCCCTCGGACACCGTCACCACGACAGTGCCGCCGTTCTCGATGCGTCCCTGGGCGCCGGGATCCGTGCTGATGACGATCCCCTCCGGGATCTCGTCGTCGTTCGTGTACTCGACGCTCGGGATCAGTCCCGCGCCGTCGAGCACCGTCAGCGCGTCTGCTTCCTTCTCGCCCACCACGGTGGGAACGGTCGTGTAGGCGCCGGGGCCGATCGAGTTGTACCACCACAGGCCGCCGCCGCCGAGCGCGAGGACGGCGATGAGCACCGCGGCGATCCACCAGCCCGCGCGGCGGTCGGTGCGCTGCGGCTCCTTGGCCTCGGGGTCGTCCTCGGGGATCTCCTCGAGCTGCTGGCCCACTGCGGGGAAGGGATGGCCGAGCCCGATCGGCAGCGCCACGGTCGAGCCGGCCGCGGGCGCGTCGAGCACCGCGGTGGCATCGGGATCCACGCGCGTGGGGTGGGCCCCGCTCGGAGGGTCGGCACGGCGATCCAGGGTCGGGTCGTCGAGCACCATCCTGGTCTGGCGCACGAGCTGCAGGGCGGCCGCAGCATCGGCGGGCCTGGCATCGGGGTCACGCGCGGTGAGCGACTCGACGAGCGCGTCGATCTCGGGAGGCAGCCACGGCACTACGGTCGACGGCGCGGGAATGTCCTCGTGGACGTGCTTGGTCGCGACCTGCATCGCCGTCGCGCCGGTGTGCGGTTGACGTCCGGTGACCATCTCGTAGAGCAGGACGCCCGCCGCGTACACGTCGGTGCGCGCGTCGGAGTGGCCGTTGCTGATGAGCTCGGGGCCCAGGTACGCGACCGTCCCGAGGATCGTGCCTGACGTGCTCGCGGTCACCTCGGTGACGGCGCGCGCGAGCCCGAAGTCGGCAACCCTGGGGCGCCCCTCGGGGTCGATGAGCACGTTCTCCGGCTTCACGTCCTGGTGGACCAGGCCCTGGCGGTGCGCGGAGGCCAGCGCGTCGAGCACGTGGTCGAGCGTCGTGAGCGCCTCGCCGAGCGAGAGTGTTCCCTCGTGGGTCATGCGCTCGCGCAGGTTCTCGCCCTCGACGTACTCCATCGTGAGGTACGAAACGTCGGCGTCCACTCCCTGGTCGTACACGCGGACGATGCCGGGGTGGGTGAGTCGCGCCGCGGCTTTGGCCTCGCGCCGGAACCGCGCGACGATCTCGCGCGAGTTCGGATCAATCTCGAGGTGGGGGTGCATCACCTTGAGCGCGACGTCGCGCTCAAGCCGCCGGTCGAAGGCGAGATATACGGTCGCCATGCCCCCTGCTGCCACCCGCTCGCGCACCTCGTACCGGCCGTCGATGACGCGGCCGAGGAGGGGATCGGTGAGGGTGCTGGACACGCTGCTCATTGTAGGCGCGGTGTGGTGTTGCTCAGGAGACTCGGTTGCGGCGCGGCGCGGGGATGCTAGGCGAACCGGGCCATGTGGGCGCGCACCGCGGCGACGTAGTCGACGGTGTCGTCGTAGAGGCCGTGGCGCTTCACCGCGGCCGCCCCCTGGTAGTAGCCCGCGATCGCGTGGTCGAGGCGGTCGAAGGTGCGCGTGAGCGAGCGGAGGATGAGCACGCCGGCGAGCACGTTGTCCTCGGGGTCGAGCAGGTCGATCGGGCGGCCCGCCATGTCGGAAGCCCACTCGCCCGAGCTCGGGATGACCTGCATCGCGCCGATCGCGTTCGCGGGCGAGACGGCCCGCATGTTGAAGCCCGACTCCTGGTAGGCGATCGCCTGCGCGAGGGCAGGGTCGACGCCATACGCCCGTGCGGTGTCCACAATCAACTGCTGCATCGCCGCCCGGCTGGGCACATCCGTCGCGTTGAGTGCGGCCTTGTTGACGTTGGCCGCCGCGACGACGTCCTTGGGATACGTGCGTCCCAGGAACGTGTCGCCCACGAGGCCGGTGGGAGCCCCGCTCGAGCCGGGGATCGTGAGGCGCTGGCCCACGTGAATGATCGAGGCGTTGGCGAGGGAGTTGGCCTTCGCGATCGCGGCGACAGTGGTGCCGTGTCGCTGGGCGATTGCGGACAGCGTGTCGCCCGAGCGCACGGTGTGGACGGTCGAACTCGTCGCGGTGGTCGAGGTGGTTGAGGCGGTCGAGGCCGTCGAGGCCGCGCGTGCGTCGCGCGCCGCGCCCGCCTCCGGAATCGTGAGCCGCTGGCCGATGTGAATGAGCGAGGCGTTGGCGAGGGAGTTGGCCTTCGCGATCGCGGCGACGGTGCTGCGGTAGCGCTGCGCGATGTCGGACAGCGTGTCGCCGGCAACGACGGTGTGGACGGTCGCCGACTGCGCCGCGTTCGTGCTCGCCGCGGCACCTGCCTCGCCTCCGGGCAGGGTGAGGCGCTGGCCGACGCGAATGATCGACGGGTCCGCGATGCCGTTGGCGCGAGCGATTGCCGCGACGGTGGTGCCGTATCGCAGTGCGATCCCGGACAGCGTCTCTCCCGACGAGACGGTGTGGCTGCCGGGGCGCGCGGCCGTGGACGACTCCTTGGACGGGATGACGACCGTGGTGCCGGCGTAGAGCGTCGCGCGCGAGTCGAGGTTGTTGGCCGCGACGATCGCGTCGACCGTCGATCCGTACCGCTGCGCGAGTCGCGACGCGGTGTCGCCCGGCTCCACGCGGTGCGACTGGTCTGCCTGAGCGGGCACCGCTGCGGCGACGCCGAAGGCGGTGGCGAGCGCGGCGGCCGCCGCGAGGCGTCCCGCGGGTCGGGTCATCCTGGTCGCTGCCGGGGTCATGCGTGGCATGCGCGCCTCCGTGGGGTGTCGGTTCCGAATGGGAGATCGGAAGTGAAGGATGTGACAGATGTGACACAAGTGACGGTATCTCGGCGCGGGCGTGGTGACAAGGGCACGGGCAGTGGCAAGGAGGAAGCCGGCCCTCAGTACCCTGGAGCCATGACTGACGACTCCGCGTGGCTCTCCGTTCCCGACTTCGCCGAACAGCTGGGCACCACGGCCAGCAAGGTGCGCGAAATGGTGCGCGAGGGCGAGTTGCTCTCGGTCCGCCGCGGCGAACGCCAGACCGTGCAGATCCCCGCCGGCTTCATCGTCGACGGAGAGGAGGGTCCCACGGTCCTTCCCACGCTGCGGGGCACCCTCACCTTGCTGCGCGACGCGGGCTTCGGCGACGGCGAGGCCGCGGACTGGCTGATGTCGGACGAGCCCGAGCTGGGCATGTCTCCGCTCGCCGCCTTGCGTGAGGGTCGCCGCGCCCATGTGCGCCGCATCGCTCAGGCGATGCTCTAGCCGAGGGCGGGACCTTTACGCGACGCGGTCGACCGCCGCGTCGACCAGGTCGAGCACGGCCACCGGCCGCGCGAGCGCGTCACGGAGGCCCGTCCGCGCCGCGGCGGCATGAGCCGCGATCTCGGCCTCGACGAACGCATAGGCGCCCGAGGCTTCGATCGCGGTGATCGCCGCCTCGATGTCGCTCGCCGTGGCGTCCGCGCGGCCGAGCACGCTCAGTACGGCCTCGCGCTGCGCATCGTCGCCTCGCGTGGCCGCGTGCCACACGAGCAGGGTGCGCTTGCCCTCGCGCAGGTCGTCGCCGACGGGCTTGCCGGTGACCGCGGGGGATCCCGCAACACCCAGGATGTCGTCGCGGAGCTGGAACGCCACCCCGAGCGGAACCCCCGCCTCCCGCACTGCCGCGACGATGTCGGGGTCGGCTCCCGCCGCGGCGGCACCGAGCGCGAGCGGGAACTCGGCCGTATAGGACGCCGTCTTGGCGCGCATCGTGGCGCGAATGTCGCCCTCGAGGCCCGGCAGGGCGGCGAGCGGTGACACCGCGACACGCATGTCGAGGTGCTGGCCGGCGGTGACCAGCACCGCCATCTCGTCGAAGAGGTCGGCAACCACGTCGCCGACGCGGCGCGCGGCGAGTGTCGCGCCGCGCTGAGCGGCGACGAGCGCGACATCGCCCGAAAGGATCGCGCCGGACCGTCCGTAGGCCGCGGGGTCGCCGTGCCACCCCGCGTCGCGGTGGAGCGCCTCGAAGGCGCGGTGAGCGGAGGGCCGCCCGCGACGGGTGTCCGAGCCGTCGAGGACATCGTCGTGAATGAGGGCCGCCGTCTGGAAGAGCTCGACGGCCGCGGCGAGCTCGATGGCAGCGTCGCGATCCACCCCTCCACACGCCTCGAAGGCCGCGAGCAGGAGCCGCCCGCGGAAGGCCTTGCCGCCCTCGGCCGAGCGGGTGAGGCGATCCGCAATCTCCGCCGCCGCCGGTCCCGCGGGGGCCATCGCCGTCTCCGCCCACGTCAGGGCGCGCGCGACGCGGTCGTTGATCTCGTGTCGGGGGTCCTCAGCCGTCATGGGCCCCAGCGTAGGCGCGAGGCGCCCGCACCGATGCCCCCGGCCCGCACGAGCATCGTGGCTATCCCCAGATGCTGGTGGCGCGAGTGCGTCCTCGGGGACCCGGCGCGACGCTGGGGCCATGACAGTGATCACGAGCCCAGGCGACCTCGTCGCACGCGTCCCCGGATTGCTGGGCTTCGAGCCCCTCGACAGCGTCGTCGTGGTCCTGGTCCGCGTGGGCGGCACGCTGGGCACTCTCATGAGGGTCGACGCCGCGGACCTGTTGTCGGATGGCGCCGAGGAGATCTCGCGCGCGATCGCGACGGAGGCTGTGTGCGACGGCGCGCGCCGTGCCGTGGTGCTCGCGTACACGTCCGATGCCGACGTGGGCCGTCTCGCCGTGGAGCCCGTGCTCGCGGAGCTCGAGGGTGTGGTCGTGGCCGCGGACAGCTGGGTGGTCGCGCACGGACGCTACTTCTGCCCGCACTGCATCGATCCGTTGTGCTGCCCGCCCGGCGGGCGCGCGGTGCCCGCGCCGCGGAGCAGACCCCTCGCGCGCACGGCCGGCTCCGGAGGCGACGCGGGGCGTGCGAGCGCTCAGGTGCGCAAGCTGGCCTCCCGAGCCGCGACGCGGTGGGAGAGGCGACGGCTCGGCGACGAGGGCGCGTGGCGCCGCGCGTCGCTCGACCTGTGGAGGAGCGCGCTCGCGGACGGGGTGGAGGGGCCGGCGCCGCTCGGACGCCTCGCCGCAGGGCTCGCGGACGTGCGGGTGCGCGACGCCGTGCTGTTTCTGCTCATCCCCGGTGCGGAGGACGCCGCACTCGACGCCCTCGACGGGGCCGACACCGTGCGCATCGGCGCGGCACTGGGAGCGCAGATGCGGCCCACGCGCCCGCCCGACGCCGCGCGCACCGCCGGGCTGGAGGCCGTACTTGACGCCCTGCTCGACGTGGCGCCGCGACGCTTGCTCGCGCCGGTCGCGGCGACTCGCGGCGTGATCGCGTGGTGGACGGATCAGGCCGCGGCCGCCGGCGCGTGGTGCGCCATCGCGCTCCAGCACGACCCCGCGTATAGGCTCGCCCTTCTCACCCTCGCGCTCGTGGCAAGCGATTCTCAGGAGCGGTGACGCGAGTCGCGGAACGTTTCCGGCGATGGGGGCGTTACAATCTAATGGATTTGCGCGAGGCGATCAGCGGGCCTCACCATCCACTCCGTGACAGGTCGAGAGGGAAGCCGTGTCGCCAGATCAGCCGGGCACCGCCCACGGCACAGCCGGGGACGGACAGTCGCGTCAGACCCGACGCTCGGCTGGCGCACCTCCCCTCACGTCCGACGCTTCGTTGCCGCATGCTGGCAGCAATACCCAGAAGGAGAAGGCCACGACTACCGCAGCCGCTTCCCAGTCCACCGGCGCCGCGAAGGCGACGCCGAAGCGCGCCGCCAAGGCCAAGTCCGACGCGGTCGAGGAGACCGCAGCCGCGCAGCCGAAGGCCCCGACCCGCAAGGCGGCGCCGCGTGCCGCCGCGAAGACCGCCGCGAAGGCGCCCACGCGCGCCGAGCTCGCCGCCGCCAAGAAGGCCGCCGACGCCGATGCCGACGCCGTCGAGGAGGTCGAGGCCGTCGACGTCGAGGCGGACGTCGAGCCCGACGCCGACCCCGCGACCGCGGGCGACGGTGCCGCCGAGCCCGCCGCCCAGGATGACGACGAGTCCGACACGCGCGGCTTCGTCATCGGGGCCACCGATGACGACGCTCCCGTCCAGCAGGTCATGACCGCAGGCGCCACCGCCGACCCGGTCAAGGACTACCTCAAGCAGATCGGAAAGGTCGCGCTCCTCAACGCCGAGCAGGAGGTCGACCTTGCCAAGCGCATCGAGGCCGGACTGTTCGCGGAGGAGACGCTCGCGTCGGGTGAGAAGCTCGCTCCCAAACTGCGCCGCGAGCTCGAGTGGATCGCCAACGACGGTCGCCACGCCAAGAACCACCTTCTTGAGGCCAACCTGCGCCTGGTCGTGTCGCTCGCCAAGCGCTACACCGGTCGCGGCATGCTCTTCCTCGACCTCATCCAGGAGGGCAACCTGGGCCTGATCCGCGCGGTCGAGAAGTTCGACTACACCAAGGGCTACAAGTTCTCGACGTACGCGACGTGGTGGATCCGCCAGGCCATCACCCGCGCGATGGCCGACCAGGCGCGCACGATTCGCATCCCCGTCCACATGGTCGAGGTCATCAACAAGCTCGCGCGTGTTCAGCGCCAGATGCTGCAGGACCTGGGCCGCGAGCCCACGCCCGAGGAGCTGGCGCGCGAGCTCGACATGACCCCCGAGAAGGTCGTCGAGGTCCAGAAGTACGGCCGCGAGCCCATCTCGCTCCACACGCCGCTTGGCGAGGACGGCGACAGCGAGTTCGGCGACCTCATCGAGGACTCCGAGGCCGTGGTCCCCGCGGACGCCGTGGGCTTCACCCTCCTCCAGGAGGAGCTGAGCAAGGTCATGGACACCCTCAGCGAGCGCGAGGCTGGCGTGGTCGGCATGCGCTTTGGTCTCACCGACGGCCAGCCCAAGACGCTCGACGAGATCGGCCGCGTGTTCGGCGTCACGCGCGAGCGCATCCGCCAGATCGAGTCGAAGACGATGTCCAAGCTGCGCCACCCGTCCCGTTCGCAGGTGCTGCGCGACTACCTGGACTAGCGGTTGTGCATCGGTCCGACTATTCAGCAGGTAAATCGCTGGATTGTCGGGCCGATGTCAGCACCATACACCCGCACAGCGCTTCTAGTCCAGATATTCGATAGACTGGCCTCGTGCCTACTGACATCGAATACAGCGCCCTGCTCGAGTCGTGGGTGCTCGCACTGCGCGCCGAACGCAAGTCGCCGGCGACAATCAAGTCCTATACGGATGGCGTTCGTGGGCTCTTTGCCTGGTGCGATGAACAAGGCGCGGCGCGGGAGCCGACGCGCGCGAGCGTGAACGGGTACATCGCGGCCCTGCTCGACAGTGGGAAGCAACCTGCCACCGCGCGGTCACGCCAACTCGGCATCCGGCGGTTCACTCGATGGCTAGCCGACGAGGGCGAGATTGAGGCGGATCCGCTCGTGGGACTTAAGCCGCCCAAGCTCGACGCGCCCATCGTTGAGCCGCTGAGCGATGCCGAGCTCAAAGCGCTTATTCAGGCGTGCGCTGGCAAGGAGTTCCGCGACATTCGCGACACCGCGATCGTGCGCCTCATGGCTGAGACGGGGATCCGAGCGGGGGAGTGCGCCGTGATCGCCCTCGACGATCTGGACCTCATGGCGGGCACTGTAGTTGTCCGGAGAGGCAAGGGGGGCAAGGGCCGCGTGGTGCCCATCGGCCCGCAAACAGTCCAGGCACTCGACCGCTACCGTCGACGCCGTGCAGGTCACGCGCTAGCGGGCTTGCCGAGCCTCTGGCTAGGGGAGCGGAAGCGCGGCTTCACCTATGACGCACTTCACAAGGCGCTCGAGGGGCGGGCGAAGGCCGCTGGGATTGCAGGCTTCCACCCCCACAAGTTGCGTCACACGGCCGCCCATCGCTGGCTCGCGGCGGGTGGCTCTGAGGGTGGACTCATGGCGGTGGCCGGATGGACGCGCCCTGACATGCTCCAGCGTTACACGAAGGCGCGTGCTGCCGAACGGGCGGCAGTGGAGTCGCGCTCGCTGAACCTGGGTGACATCTAGGTTGGTGAGCGCTGTGGGTCGCGGTTTGCATAGCGCTCAGTTGTCTGCGAACATGGAAATACAAGAGGTTGAGTTGATGCTCAACCGACCAGAACATCGACGACACCTAGTCCGATGGACCGGAGTTACATCGCGCAATGCGATTGCCGGATAAAGAGGTTCTAGGCCCCCGATGGGACAGCCTTCTGCAAGGCCCGCAATGGGCTACGTAGGAATGCTGGACCGGGGCGGTTGAAGTAGGCGCAAGGCCCAAACACCGAGTTCACAGAACGAGCAAGAGGCTCGTAACTGTGTGCTCGGTGTTCGTGTATCCGAGAGGAATCACGATGGCCTTGCAAGCCGAGCGACGCCTTGCCGCTCAGATCGCCGCCCACGAGTCTTGGGCAACCACTGCCGACCGCTCCCGACGTACGGCGCCCGCGCGTGCCGCTCTTATGCGGAAGTTTGAGGATCAGGTCGATCCGGACCGCTCTCTCAGCCCTGACGAGCGCGCACGACGCGCCGAGCACGCTAGGAAGGCATACTTTGCCCGCTTGGCGCTCAAGTCCGCGAAGGCCCGCGCGGCTCGCCTGATCGTGGCAGAGGGCGACGCTGCCGCGGTCGAGCTCGCCGCACTCGGGAGCGCTGATGCCCGGTGAATCGCGTCCCCCTCGACCCCTCTCGGGGTGCCATCGCCATCAGCGGCATGCTTGCCCGTGGCGAGCGCCTACCTGAGCCGCCTCCCTCCGTGCCGTGCCTCGACTGCGACGCCCCGGCACCCCGCAACACACGCCGATGCGACCGCTGCCTCGATGCGCTACTCGAAGGACTGAAGCGCCGCCAGGAGGCTGCACGGCGATGCATGCCTCTCGAGCACTTCGGTGGTGTCGCGTGAGCGCCGCGTGGCTCGACCTCCCGCCCCGGGCGGTGAGCGTTGACGGAGTTGACGGTTCGGACGGTCTGGGCGGTTCGGACGGGACCCCCCTTGACGTTCTGTCGCGAACCGTCCGATGGCTCGCGCGGTACATCCGCACGACATCCGACTACGACATCGAACTACTCGCCCTGTGGGTCCTCCACACTCACGTGGTCGACAAGGTTTACACGACGCCCCGCCTGCTCATCGATTCGCCGATGCCAGGCTCAGGCAAGACCACCGTGCTCGAGCACATCCAGCGCCTTGGATTCCGGCCCATGCAGGCCGCGAGCCTGTCCTCACCCGCATTGCTCGCCAGGGTCATCGATCAGGGTGTGCGGACCATCTGCATTGACGAGTGCGACCGCAACCTCGACCCGAAGCGGGAAGGCGTCGGAGAGCTCGTGGCCGTCATCAACTCGGGATACAAGCGCGGCGCGACACGTCCCGTCCTTGTGCAGGTGCGGGGCAGTGAGTGGGAGGTGTCTGAGATGAGCACGTTCGCGCCTATCGCGATGGCGGGCAATCAGCCCGATCTCCCCGACGACACACGCTCAAGGACACTGCGCGTGTTGCTCATGCCCGATCTTGACGGCACCGTTGAGGAATCCGACTGGGAGCAGATCGAGCCGAATGCCGCGGATCTGAAGGCACTCATCGAGGAATGGGCGGCGAACTACGGCGAGGCCGTTGCGGGCGCATCAGGCGAGTTGCCTGGCGAGGTGAAGGGCCGCGCGCGCGAGCGCTGGAAGCCACTCAAGAAGGTTGCACAGGCGGTTGGCTACGGCTGGCCCGAGAAGGTCGACGAGCTCGCCATGCGGGACCTCGAGCGCGAGTCCCTCGAGCGCGAGGACGGCGCAGTGCGCGACAAGCCCGCCATCGTCGCACTCAAGGACGTCATGACAGTTTGGCCCGAGGGCCGCGAGCACCTGACATCGGAAACCCTGGTCCGCTTCCTGATCGCCGAGAGCCCCGAACAGTGGGGCGCGACAAGTTCCTACGGACGCGCACTCACTCCGCAACGGCTCGGGCGCATGCTCTCGAGCAACTTCGGAATCCACACAGGCAAGACCTCAACCGGCGAGCGCGTCTACTTCCATGCCGCGTTCCTGACGGTGTGGGGCCGCCTCGGAGTGAAACCGCCCAGAGCGTCAACTCCGTCAACTCCGTCAGGGGGCACGGCATGAGCTCCCCGTCAGCCGCCAGTCCCTCGACATTGACCCACCAGTGCGCACCGATTGCGCCGCGACCGAAGGAGATCCGCTCGTGACGAAGAACAGGGATAGCGGGCCGAACTGGCCCACGAAGGCGCGTCGTGAGCTTAGGCGTCGACGTCGCAAGGGTGCTGCAACGCAGCCGGGACGATCCTTCGCGGAAGGCCTGGCACGTGACCTTATCGCGCTACAGGTCAGCCGCGGGATGCTCACCAAGCCGCCGACCCGCCCACTGGACAAGGTGAGTGCAGTCCACATCCGGGAGACGCACGGCCTGTTCGGCACGGCGCGCGTGGCAACACATGGCGGCAATGTCCGTGTCGCGTGGCGTCCCTCGGGGTGGTCGTGCACGGCGTGTGGGCCGCAGAGCATCCCCGGCTGCCCACACACCAAGGCTGTCGCTCGCACGCCTGCATGGCGAGCAGTCAGCGCGGGAGAGCAGGCGCCCGCATGATGCCCGCCGCCACCCGGATCCGGACCAGCGGGCGTGACCTGGTTGCGTTCGTAACCATCCCCGGCGAAGACGAAGTGCGTGTGCGGTGGACCCCGCCGGCGAACTTTCGATGCGACATCCACGGCCCCTCACCAGTCGCCGACTGCCCACACGCGGCAGCGGTGCGCAACTCACCCCAATACCTCTACGACACGGAGCCCCACGAATGACCGACCAACTCACCAGGGCCGACCTCGACGGCATGACACCCGAGCAGATCACCGACGCGCTCGACGCCGGACGCCTCGCGGTCACCCTCGGGCAGTACGCGCCCGACGAGGCCCCCCTCATCGACCGTGCCCGACACGGAGCGATCACCCGCGCCGACATTGCAGACCTGGCCCGACTGGGCCGACACGACCTGATCGCGGCAGCCGTCGACGATCGCCGCATCACCACCAAGGAGAACTGACCATGGCCGAAACCACCCGCCGCAGCCTCAAGCACTTCCAGCGTGACCACCGCGTGTCCGAGCCTCGCCTCATCGCAGGCACCTCGGGACTGCCTCCCCGCGAGCTGTACCTCGACCACCCCGACGCCCTGGCACGCCACGACGCCTACACGGCCACCCTCGAGCGCATGGCACAGCGAGGCCGCGAACGTGCCGCCCTGCGCGCTAAGGCCGAGAATGCAGCCGCCGAGTATCGGGCCGCACGACACGCAGCCGCCGACGCTGGCGAGGACCCTGGCAAGGTCGTCGACAAGTCCCCGAAGATCGTCGAGCAGATCGCACAGGTGCAGGCCGCCTACGACGACGACGCACGCCAGCTCGAGCGTCAGGGTCGAGCCCTCGCCGCCGCCATGCAGGACGTCGCCATTCCCGTGGCCCTCGCATCCGAGAACCTGGCACGCGAGGCCGTCACCCGTGCCCGCGATGCCTACGAAGCCCTGACACTCGCCGAGGCCGACTACCGCGAGCATGCAGGAACCGCGCTCACCATGCGCCGCCTCGCCCTGTACGGCGGCACCATCCCGAACCTGCGCACCGCAGGCAAGGGACTACCGGGCTTCGCTGTCGCAGCAGTCGACTTCGACGCCGCCGCAGCACTGCCCGACCAGATCGCCACCGAGGCCCACGCCGTCGAGGCATGGCGCACCGAGCAGGAGCAGGCCCGAGTAGCCAACACCACCGGAGCGCGAGTGCGTGCCGAGGACTTCACCACCGCGTGAGCCACGCCGCGCGCTCGTGTCAACAACGGCGCGAGCGCGCGGCCCCGCCACGAAGGCAAAGGCTCAGGTAAAGGAGCCGTCAAGGGGTGGGGACAGGCCCGTCGAGCCCTTCCCGTGCTTGACCGCCGGAGAGGAGGGAAGAGTTGGCAACGGTAAATGATGCTCAGTTTTCGCCACCGAAAGGTAAAGGAATGACCGACGTAGAGACCCCTGATGGCCTCGGTTCGCGGGGTGCGAGGTTCTGGACCGCGACCCTCGAGGCGTATGAGCTGTCCGACTCAGAGACGCCACTGTTGCTTGAGGCGTGCAGGACCCTCGACAACCTCGACGCGCTCGCCCAGGCTGTCGCCGACCACGGCGCCATGACCGTAGGAAGCATGGGACAGCCCGTCGTGAACCCTGCACTCACCGAGGCGCGAGGCCAGCGGATCGTGTTGCACCGGCTACTCGCAGCGCTGGCACTCCCTGATGAGGATGGCGAAGCAATCCCCACTGGCGCACAGCAGCGCGGCAAGGCGTCAGCGGCGAAGCGCTGGGCTGGACACACGTCCGAGCGTGCCCTCAAGGCGGTGGGGAAATAATGGCCCGCGCACGCCGCACCACGACCCCCACAGCCGACGACATGCCTGCCAGCCTGCGTGAGTACCACCCGGGCGACTGGCCCCCGCCTCTCGAGCGCGTCGAGCCGATGGCCGCTACTTGGGGTCGTGCCCGCATGGCCGCCATCGTGTCCCGGTCGCTGTGGAGTGCCGCACGACGCGCGTGGCTTCACTCGCGTGGACTGCGCACCGTTCGCGACCTCGAGGGTGGTGCGTGATGGCCCGCGTTCGCCGTGCAGCATTCGACCCCACAGGGCTTCCTCCCGAGGTCGCCGCTGGCCCCACGCATCCGGCATGGGGCGGCACGGGTGATCCCGACGACCATGGCGCGCGCTCGAGGTGGCAAGACGCGGGCCGCGAATGGTCCCGCGCCGCACTGGGCAACCTCAACGGCTGGATGACGCTTCTCCCGCGCGACGTCCGCCTCGAGCAGTCTGCGCGTGGACGTGCGAGGCGCATGGGAGCGCTCGAGGACTAGTAGCAGCTCGCGAGCTGCATCCATTCGTCGATGTACCCCATCAGGTCGGCGTTGTTGTGCCCCGTGCGATCCATCGTGATGCCGTTGTTTGCATCTGCGGTGTCGAACTCGGCTTGCAGCCCCGCGCAGTCGGCGTCAGCGCCCATCGCGTCGATGCGCTCCCGCACACTTGTGTCGTAGTCCTCCCACGGCACGTCAGCCGAGGGCGCGGTGGGCTCGGGGTCAGCAATACCCGTCTCGACCGTGGCGGGCGTCGTATTGGCCGTGGTCGACTGCGGATCGCTTCCGCCCGTGATCGCGTCCGTGAACCACCAGATGCCTGCCACGAACAGCCCGATGATCAGGAATCCCGGCAGGCACCCGATCCGCGTTTGTCGACGTGAAGACCTTGCCATCATTGCCCCCTCAGATGCGTTGGTTCACACCATATGCCCACGCCCCTCCTGTCAGCCGTCGCCGCGACCATTCGGTCATGCCAGGTGAACAACTACTCCTGTACGCCGCCGCTCGAGCCGGCCGCACCGCGATCCTCGAGACCGCATCGGGCCGCATCGTCGCATGGGTCGAGGTACTGCCCGACGGGATGCTCCGGGCGCGCCGTCGGTCCTGGAGGTCCGATCCTGTCGAGACGGTGCCGCAAGCGATCAGGGCCGCCGCCGTGATGCCGCAGTGGGGTTGAGTGCTCAAACGCAGACCCCAGGGATCCCGCGTGTTCGCAATGACGTTGGTCCGGAGTAACCTGCACTGCATGGCTGGGGGAACGGCGAAATCTGACTACATTCGGCGTACGCGTCGAGTTGCCACCGTGACGAAGTGGTCTGCCGTCTCGGTCGGGCTGTTGGCGATCGTCGCCACAGGCTTGCTCTGGTGGGCATCTGTGTCGGCGCGGGAGACGCTCAGCGGTGCCGATGCCGATTTGTTCCTGGCGAGTGCGAGCTCGATCGCAGCCGGTCAGGCCGATGCCGAAGCCAAGGCGGCTCTCACGGAGGCGAAGAGCGCAGCCGATACCGCGACTGCCCAACTGAAGGCCGCACAGTCGCGCGCAGATCAGGCGTACTGGGACTGGTATATGGGCTGCGAGAGATGTGTGGCCGACTACAACTACGCCAGCTCTCTAGTGGAATCTGCCGCAACTGCCAGCGACGCTGCGAACGCCGACTATCGGAGCACAACCTCGGACGCCGAAGTGACGAGCGCAAGACTCGCAGAATCCCTGGCAGGCGAAGTGACCGCGCGCGCAGCACAGGCGAGCGCCTCCGACGAAGCGGAGGTGTTCTCTGCTCTGGCCATATGGGCTTCCGGCGCCACCGTAGCCCTACTGATCCTCGGCGCCATCGCCGTGCTAGTCACCTCAACGATGGCGCTGCGCGCGCGCGCAACGTTCGAGGGCTCGGAAGACGGGGAGACAGGCGTACTCGGCTCGTCCCCTACGTGAGGGGCAAGGCGTGTTGCTGCGGGTCTATGCAGCGAACGGCGCCGCCTCAAGCGCAAGTGCGACGAGGTACCTGGGCATGCGTGGCAATCGAAAACGTGCCGGGGTGTATTCGAGCCGCTGTTGCCCCACTTCTACGCCCCGAGATCTCCACTTGCCGTGGCGATCGCTGCGGTGACCTCGCGAGGAACTGGCATATCGAGACCAACTCTCTGGCGCCTGTTCGTGCCGTCCGTGCGTTCCTGCCAACGCAAGGTTGCATGCGGCTTCTTCGTCGTTCGCTCCCACCTGGCGGTGGCGGAGATCTTGTCGCCCGGCTTCATCACAGGCTTGGTTGATCCGCCCATAGACGTGCGCGTCACGCCGTCCGAAAACTCAATCCGGACATTGAGCGCCAGGTCGGGTTGAACTCGTGTTGCGATGACCTGCACGCGCAGTTCGCCCACGACGCGAGATAGCTGGATGTGCCATTTGACCTCACGGCGCTTGCGCCGCCACTCCGCCCAGCGTGCTCCTAGCCATACGAGCAGGGGTATTGCAAGGAACTGCGCAACCCACTGCCAGTTCTCGCCAAACCATTCGGTCATGGGCTGAGGTTAGCAACGGCGACGGCCCGCTCCTCAGATGAGGGGCGGGCCGTTGTGGATCCTCCAACCGAGCACAGGCCCGGTTTCCCTATTCAGTTGTGGTTGTCCCGCGGTGGTAGGGCGCGAGTTCTCTAGGCGGACATCTCGGCTTCGGTGGGGAACACGTCCTCGTACTTGAGGTCAAGAGCCTTCATGATGTCGATGACTTCGGGCACGGACGCCTTGCCAGGGTCGGCGACCACCCGCTCGAAGCGCTTGAGCGCCATGCCCGACAGTTGGGCGAGTGTGGACCGGTCGCGCCCGTCAGCGTTGATTGCCTTCTCGAGCTTCGGCGCCATGATCTCACTGACTCGGCTGAGGTCAACAGTTCCATTGGACCTGGGCATTTCATCCTCCGTTGCTAGTTGGTCTTCCTGGTCTACTGCGGCGGTCTGACAAGGCGAGGTGTGCGCTACGCGCACCTGTCCCGGATCGACCCCTCACCCCGGCCCTCAAGCCGCCCCCGAGCCATTGCCGCTGTTCGGACAGCGCCCGTAGACCCGTCACCGTGGGGAGACAGGCCTACCGGGACCCCGCGCACGCCCTGGCCAGGACGATCGCACGCGCGA
The DNA here is from genome assembly GCF_039545075.1 of Demequina sediminis. NCBI lineage: Bacteria > Bacillati > Actinomycetota > Actinomycetes > Micrococcales > Demequinaceae > Demequina > Demequina sediminis. The sequence continues at coordinate 182,466 of NZ_BAABRR010000001.1, forward strand.
GGCGGGAGGCCCGTCACACTCCATTCACGGGACGTCTCGGTTAGCGGCTGAGACGTAGAGAAAGCGCCGAGGACTAGAGGCCCTACGCCGCCACCTGACAGCACGCCAGGGGGCGACGTAGGACCGCTAGGCGGCGAACTGTGGGAAGCGTTCGGCGAACCAGCGCAACGCGTCACGGTGGTCGTACCATGCCTGCTCGGCGGCAATGGCGTATCCCGCAGCGCGCACGTCGAGGCGCTCAGCGGTGGGGACGTTCAGGGACTCCCATTCGAGGGCCGCGAGGTCGCGCAGATCGGTCGCGGTCGCGGCGAGCAGCTCAGGGCTGGTCGAGTGTCGGGGTGCGGCGGTAGTCTCAAGCATGGCGGCCCTCCTTGTGGTCCGTCTCGCCCGCCCGGTGCTCCAACACCGAGGCGGGCTCTTCTTGGTGCCGCTAGTCCATGATATTTCGTCGCACAGCGCTTCTACCAGGCCCGTTCGCTGTGCTTGGTTGCACAGCGCATATGCCTGACGAGTGCGCGACTACCTGGACTGACACGCATCGTGAGGGGGCCCGCCGTGACGGCGGGCCCTTTCGCGTCGTCGGGGGACGCGAAGGGGGACGATGCCGGGGTCACGGGACCTCGGGAGGCACCTCCGGCGACACGACGGCGGGCGTGGCGTCCGCGCGGGTGCGCTCGCGCGCCGTCTGCGCGACGACGATCGCGACGAGCACGAGGCTCGCCCCGGCCACCTGCACGGGGGAGAGCGACTCGCCCAGCCACACCCACGCGACGAGGAAGGCGAAGAGCACCTCCGACGAGGCGAGGATGCCTGCCGCGGTCGCGTTGACGTGGCGCAGCGACATGAAGATCAGCACGAAGGGGGCGAAGCCGCCGAGCGTGACGATCCACAGCAGCGGCGCCCACAGCGGCAGCTCGACTCCCGACAGGGCGCCGTCGAGCGAGATGCGCGTCGCCAGCGTCGCCGGGTCGATGCGCCACCAGCCCGACAGCGCGCCCCAGAACCCCGCGGCAAAGAGCGCGGCCCAGAATGCCACCGCCATGGGTGGCCGCGCCGCGACGCCCCTCTCGCCCGCGAGGAAGTAGAACGCGTAGGCGACCGCGGCGCCGAGCGCGGCGGCGACCCCGAGACCGTCGAGGTGCGTGTCCCAGACCTGGGCCACCACGGCGAGGCCGACGAGCACGCCGCCGATCGCCCACCACAGCCTGCGGTGGACGCGTTCTCGAAAGAGCACGAGCGCGGCGAGCGCGACCAGCACCACCGCGGTGTATTCGAACAGCAGCGCGACCCCCACCGGCAGTCGCGAGATGGCCACCGAGTACAGCCACTGGATCATCGCGAGCCCCGCGACGCCGAGCGCGGCGAAGAACGCGGCGTCGCGCGCGGGAAGGCGCAGATGCTCGCGGCCCGTGACCGCCAACACCACCCCTGCGATGAGCGCGGTCGACGCCGCGCGCGCGAACGTGAGCTGCTCGGGCGAGATGCCAGCCGCCATCACGACCTTTGACACCGAGCCGTTGATGCCGAAGAGCAGCGCCCCCGTGAGCGCAAAGGTCGCGCCGAGTGCGGGGGAGCGCCGATGCGCGGGTGCTGCCGTGGTCACCGCACCAGCGTAGGGGCGGCGAGGGCCTGTTCCGGCGGGCCTCTTCCCGGCGTGGCCCCTCGGGCCACTACAGTCATCGCGTACGACCCCTATCCAAGGAGACACCGTGGACGCCGTCCGTTACGCCCTGCTGGTCCTGCACTTCGTTGGCCTCGCCGCGATCCTCGGGCCCGCGCTCGAGCAGCTACGCAGCGACGCGCGCCGCGTCACGACCGTCATGGTGTGGGGTGCGCGTGCGCAGCTGGTCACGGGACTGGCTCTCGTGGGTGTCGCGATGGCGAACGATGCCGACCTCGACCACGTGAAGGTGGCCGCGAAGTTCCTGGTGGCCCTCGCGATCGCGGGAATCGCTGAGGCGACGCGCAAGCGCACCGAGGGCGTCGCGTGGGCCGTTCCCACGGTCGCGGCGCTCACGGTCGTCAACATCGTGCTCGCCGTCTTCTGGCGCTGACATGGTCGAGGTCCGGCCCGCGACGACGGGTGACGCGGCCGAGATCGTGCACCTCGGAGCGCTCATGTACAAGGCCGTCGGCGCGAAGCCGACCCCCACATGGGCGGTCGAGTCGACGCGCACGGTGCAGGAGCGGCTCGGTCGCGACCTCTTCGGCATGGTGATCGACGCGCCCGAGGGCGGCCTCGCGGCGTGCGGGCTCGTCAACATCGCCCCGCGCCTCGCGCGCCCGGGCGCTCAGGCACACGAGACTGGCTACATCCAGTGGATGTCGACGGCGCCCCAGCACCAGCGCAAGGGTTACGCGCGCGCAATCATGGAGGCGTTGCTGGCCGAGACCGACCGGCGCGGCATCGAGGTGGTCGAGCTCCACGCGAGCCCTGCCGGACTTCACCTGTACCGGGATCTGGGCTTCTTCATCAAGCACGACAATGTCGCGATGACCTCGCAGCGGCTGCGCCCTCGCCGGTAGTCAGCGACGGCGCGCGCGGCGCGCTCGCCAGCCCGCCGCGGCGGTCGTGATCGCGGTGGACAGCACCGCCGCGCCGGCCGCGAGCGCGGCGGCCCACCCCACCACGGCATCGGCCGGCGCGCCAGCCAGCCGCCCCGCCGCGATCCACGCGAGTCCCCACGCGAGAGTGGCAGTGGTCGCCCACGCGAGCGCGGGCCGCACCGCGAGATCGCGCGAGATCGCGATCGCGAGGAGGCCGACGGCAGCCAGCGCTCCCGTCGCCGCGGTCGTGCCGGCCTCGGGAGCGGTTCCCAGGAGCCACGCGCCGGCCGCGGCCACGTTCGCGACCGTCGCGACGCTCGCCCACCCCAGGTAGAGGCCGGTCGGAACGTCGACCACGAGCGCCTCGACTGCCGAGCCGGGCGCCGTCCGCGTCAGCCGTACGGCGGCCACGCTCAGCGTCGCGACGATTCCCGCGAGGATCCCCACGGACACCACCACGGCTCCCGCCTGCACCGCGGCGATCCACGCGGCGTTGAGCGCCATCGATCCCACGAGCGGCCACGCGACGCCGCGCACGCGCTCGCGCGTGCCGAGCATCGGGGTCGCCTGAGCGGCGGCGAACGCGAGCAGCCCCGCGTAGATGAGCGACCACACTCCGAATGCCGCGGTCGCGGGGGCGAGCAGGGTGGCGTCGGCGTCGAACGCACCATCGGCCGCCTGCGCGATGGGCGTGCCACCGAAAGCGCCCGAGCCCCATGCCGCGGCCACCACGGCGATCACCGCGCCGCACGCGGCCGCGATCCGCTGCGTCCTCGTGCCGTCCATCGACCTCTCCGTTGTGGTCATGCGCGCCTCCTCGCCGTGGACTGTGACGAGGGCCAACGCGCACCGCGTCGCGGATCATCCATCGGGCGCGCGGTGAGCCGGGGCGGCGGTGTCTGACCGCGCAACTAGGATGGCCGCCGTGGCAAACGACTACTCCGCACGGCACCTCTCCGTCCTCGAAGGCCTCGAGGCGGTCCGCAAGCGCCCCGGCATGTACATCGGCACCACCGACTCGCGCGGCCTCATGCACTGCCTGTGGGAGATCATCGACAACTCCGTCGACGAGGCCCTCGGCGGGTTCGGCGACAGGATCGAGATCGTGTTGCACCCCGACGACTCCGTCGAGGTGCGCGACCAGGGCCGCGGCATCCCGGTGGACATCGAGCCCAAGACGGGGCTCAGCGGCATCGAGGTCGTCATGACCAAACTGCACGCGGGAGGCAAGTTCGGCGGCGGCTCGTACGCGGCATCGGGCGGTCTTCACGGTGTGGGCGCATCAGTGGTCAATGCGCTGAGCGAGCGTCTCGACGTGTGGGTTGACCGCGGAGGCAAGACGCACCACATGGGCTTCCGGCGCGGAGAGCCCGGCTACTTCAAGGACCCCGCCTCGGGCGCCACCCCCGACGCGGAGTTCGTGCCCTTCGTCACGGGCTCGGAGCTCGCGGTGGTCGGCAAGGTCGCGAAGGGTCGCACGGGTACCCGCATCCGCTATTGGGCGGACCGCCAGATCTTCAACAAGTCCGCGACGTTCACGTACGAGGACCTGCTGGTGCGCGCGCGCCAGACTGCGTTCCTGGTGCCCGGGTTGTCGCTCGTGGTGCGCGACGAGCGCAACCCGCTCGAGCCTCACGAGGAGACGTTCCGCTATGGGGGCGGCGCGCGCGACTTCGTCGACTTCGTGGCCACGGACACCGCGATCACCGACACGTGGGAGATCACGGGCCGCGGCACGTACACCGAGACCGTGCCGGTGCTCAAGGCGAACGGTCACCTGGAGTCCGAGGAGGTCGAGCGCGAGTGCATCGTCGACGTCGCGCTGCGCTGGGGCACGGGATACGAGACCGAGACCAGGTCCTTCGTCAACATCATCTCGACCCCGAAGGGCGGCACTCACCTCGCTGGCTTCGAGCAGGGGCTCGTCAAGGCGCTGCGCACGCAGATCGCGGCAAATGCGCGTCGACTCAAGCTCACCGGCAAGGACGGCGTCGAGCGCATCGAGAAGGACGACATCATGGCTGGCCTGACGGCCGTCGTCACGGTGCGCATCCCCGAGCCGCAGTTCGAGGGGCAGACCAAGGAGGTGCTCGGCACCGGTCCCGTGCGCGGCATCGTCGCCAAGGTGATCGACCAGGAGCTCACGGCGATCCTCACCTCGACCAAGCGTGACACCAAGGCGCAGGCGAGCATCGTCCTTGAGAAGGTCGTGGCGGAGATGCGCGCGCGCGTCGCCGCGCGCAAGCAGAAGGAGATCTCGCGTCGCAAGAACGCGCTCGAGACCTCCTCGCTGCCGTCGAAGCTCGCCGACTGCCGCTCCAACGACGTCGAGCAGTCCGAGCTGTTCATCGTCGAGGGGGACAGCGCGCTGGGCACGGCCAAGCTTGCTCGGCGGAGCGACTACCAGGCCCTTCTCCCGATTCGTGGCAAGATCCTCAACGTCCAGAAGGCCTCTGTCACCGACATGCTCCACAACGTGGAGTGTGCGTCGATCATCCAGGTCGTGGGCGCGGGCTCGGGACGCACCTTCGATCTCGAGCAGGCTCGCTACGGGAAGATCATTCTCATGACCGACGCGGACGTGGACGGCGCCCACATTCGCACGCTGCTGCTCACGCTGTTCTTCCGGTACATGCGCCCCCTGGTCGACGCCGGCCGCGTGTTCGCCGCGGTCCCGCCGCTGCACCGCGTCGAGGTGTCGGGCTCCGCGCGGCGCGAGAAGGAGTACCTCTACACCTACTCGGAGCGCGAGCTGCAGGACACGCTGCGCGACCTCAAGCGCGCGGGCCGCAAGTACAAGGACGACATCCAGCGCTACAAGGGACTGGGGGAGATGGACGCGGACCAGCTCGCCGAGACCACCATGGATCCCGGCAAGCGCACCCTGCGGCGCATCACGAGCGCGGACGCCGCGGCCGCCGAGCGGGTCTTCGAGCTGCTCATGGGCAACGAGGTTGCCCCCCGGCGCGACTTCATCGTCGCGGGCGCCGCCTCGCTCGACCACTCGCGGATCGACGCATGAGCGGCCTGCCGGCGCGCGCACCCGAGGCCGTCGACGGGGCCGCGCCCTGCCCCGTGCACCCCTACGGCTATCACCTGCGCCCCCGAGTCGCCGGAGCCGGCTCGCGCACGGTGTTCCGGGATGGATCCGTGCTGGGCCTCCCTGCGCGCTGCCCGCTGTTGGAGGAGGAACTGCTCGAGTCCGACCGCGAGCTCGACTTCATCGACGAGTTGTGGGTGCGCGAGAGGGCGTCGGGGAGCCGCGGATTCACCGCACTGACGGCGGCACTCACCGCGGCCGCCCTCGTGATCGCCGTGATCGACGGCGCGACCGTGTGGGTCGTGCTCGGCGTCCTGGGCGCGGCCGCGACCCTCGGGGTGGCGCACGCCGAGGCCGCGGTGGATCGTGCGAGGCTGCGCCGCATCCGCGATTGGCATCGTCGCGTGGGTATCCCGCACTGACCCTTTTCGGGTGCGGCGGGTGCAAGGTCCCGACTCAGGTTTGCCACAATGAAATCCCCGGAGGACCACGCCGCCTGTCCGCGCCAACGACACGAGGGAACTGATGGCTGACGATCGCGCCTCTCACCGCGACCACGAGGACTCGCTCGAGCCCGTCGAGCTCATCCGCCAATCGGGAGCCGTGCTCCGCGTCGGACGCATGATGTTGGCCTCGGGAACCGCGAGCTATCGCGTCAAGGAGGCGATGCAGGCCGTCGCACGCGCCCTGGGTATCGACCGCCACACCGCGGCCGTCACCTTCACCGAGATCACGGCGACGACGCACCGCGGAGCCATCTTCCGTACCGAGGTGACCGAGGTCCGCAAGTTCGGCGTCAACGCCGAGCGCATCAAGCTTCTCGACGACTTCCGGTCGGGAATCCCCGAGCACACGACCGCCGCGGATGTCCACGCCGCGCTCGATGCCATCGAGGCGAAGCCGGCCCTGTACCACCCCGCCGTCAACGCGCTCTCGGCCGGCGCCGCATGCGCCGCGTTCGCCGTGCTCAACAACGCTCGGCCGCTCGAGGTGCTTGCGGTGCTCGTTGCGGCGACGCTGGGCCAATTGCTGCGCCGCTCGCTCGCTCACCGTGGCTTCAACCCGTTCGGCACCACGATGGCCGCCGCCGCTCTCGCGTGCGGCCTGTACCTCGCCTCGGTGGCCCTCTATGGAATCGTCGGTGCGGACGTCGACGTCCACGCGTCGGGGTACATCGCGTGCACGCTGTTCCTGCTGCCAGGCTTCCCCCTCATTACGGCGGCGCTGGATCTTGCGAAGCTCGACTTCTCCGCGGGGATCTCGCGGCTGGTGTTCGCCACGATGATGATCGTGGGCGCCGCGCTGTCGGTGTGGGGAATGACACTGATCGATGCGCTCGACGCGAGTGAGCGCGAGCCGCTGACGCTGGATCCGGTGCCGCATTACACCGTGATCGCGATCGCGAGCCTCATCGGCGTGCTGGGCTTCGCGCTCATGTTCAACTCCCCGTGGCGGATGGCGCTGTCCGCCGCGCTGATCGGGATGGTGTCGAACACCTTCCGCCTGATGCTGGTTGACCAGGGGGTCGTCATACAGATGGCGACGGTGATCGCGTGCGTCCTCGTGGGGGTGCTGGTCGCGGTCGCCGCGCCTCGCACGCCGTCACCCATCATCACGCTTCAGGTACCCGCGGTGCTGGTCATGATTCCGGGCGTGCTCGCGTTTCATTCGGTGGTGAGCCTCAACGAGGGCAACTACACCGATACGATCGGCGCCATCCTCCAGGTGCTCCTGGTGGTGTTGTCCATCATGGTGGGATTGGTGATCGCCAAGCTCATCACGGATCGCGAGTGGTCGTTCGACCGCGGCTGACCCCACCGGAAGAAGGAGAGCGGCATGGGAACCTCCCGCTACCGAGAGGTCGACGCGTCGCTGCCGTGGATGGGTGGTGCCGCGTGGGGACCACGGCGCCCCACGGTGGACGATGCCCTGGCAGTGGGCCGCGCCGAGGATCCCGTCGCGCTGGGCCTCATGCTGGGGTACGCGAGATCGTACGCCGGCGTGCTGGGTGGGGTCGTGATCGGAGCGACTGCCGCCGCGGCGCTTGCCCTCGCGGGTCAGGGGACGCGTGCCGCGGCCGCCACGGTCGTCGCGGGCCTGTCCGCTCTCTCGGTAGTGGAGACACGCAGGCGAGCGCGCGCCTGGACCGCGATCATCGAGGCGAGGCTGGCCGTGATGGGGGAGCGTGCGTGACGCGGGTAATCGAGCGCACGCGGCGGATCGCGGTCCTGGACGGCCACCGCCTCAGCGACCGCGCCGTGCATCGGATCGCGGGCGCCGCCGCCGCGATCGTGCTGTACAGCTCCGACGCGCTGTTCGACGCGACCGAGCGCTTCCGTTCGCTCCGGCCCGACGTCGACGTGGTCGACGGCGGAATCGTCAAGGCCGACGTGCGGGAGGCAATCGTGCGTGCCGCCGAGGCGGACTGCGTCCTGCTAGCGATGGCAACCCCGTTGCGCCGCCGCTATTTCGTGCACCAGGCAGTCAACGGCGCGATCGACGCGGCGGCGGCCGGCCATCCCACGGTCGCGGTGCTGGTCATGCGCGACCACGAGGTCGAGGGCGACGTCGCGGTGTTCTCGAACACCGGCGAGGCCTCGGGCTACGGCCTGGCGTTCGCGCTCGAGATTGCGCTGCGCCGCGGAGTCGACGTGGTCCGCATCCTGCCCAAGAACGGGTTGTACGTCCGCCGGGCGGCGGAGGTCGGGCATCGGGCGAGCGTCGAGGCGGGCGGAGAGGTCAAGGTTCGCTACCGCAAGGTCGCGCGTCCGCTCGAGACGGTGCTGCGCGGTCAGTACACGCTGGCGGTCCACTCGGTGCTCGACGTGATCGGGCGCCGGTCGACGCGCGCCGAGCCGGGAGCACCCGCCCGCATTCACCACGACGCGAACGTGGACGCCGTGCTGTGGCTGTTGCGCTTCTTCCGCGGGGACGTGTTGTTCGTGGGGGACACGGTGCGGTTGCGCGAGGGCCGCAGTCGGGACGCGATCCTCGAGGCCGCTCCGCTCACGTAGGCGGCGCGTGCGCCCGGAACCGCGCGTGCGCCCCGCCCCGGGTCATCGCCCCCGCCCACGCGTGCGCAAGTCACACATCTGAGAGCAGGTGTGTCGTGTTTCGTGCGTAAACGCGGTCACACCCGGCGTCAGATGTGTGACTTCCGCAAGGCGAACGGTCCTGGCCAACCGAGCGGTCCGGGCCGCCCGAGCCGCCCGAGCCGCCCGAGCCGCGCGCGGCTCAGCCGATTCCGGCGACCGGGACCGTGAGCGCCGCGCCCGAGCCGTCGCGCCTGCCCGGCTCGGCAGGAAGGTCGATGGGCTGTCCGGCAGCGGAGCTCGCGCGCGCCGGGGAAGGTCCCGCCCACGCGAGCAGGAGCGTGTCCTCGCCCTTGAGGAAGCGATGCGCTCGCACGCCGCCCGTCGCGCGTCCCTTGGTCGGGTACTCGGCGAGCGGGGTCCACTTTGCGGAGCCCGGCGCGGTGCCGGGCAGCCCGTCCGAGGGCCCGGCGATGGTCGCGACGGCCGCGTTGAGGTCGGCACCGAGAGCGCCAAAGAACGTCACGCGGGAGTCCTGTCCCAGCTTGATGCCCGCCATGCCGGTGCCCGCGCGACCCTGCGGGCGCACCAGGGCGGCATCGAAGTAGAGCAGGCTTGCGTCGGTCGTGATGAACACGAGGCGGTCGCCGTCGGGGGCCGCCCCGGCACCCACGACTGAGTCGCCGTCCTGGAGCGTGATCGCCTCCCACGCGTCCTTCGACGGGATGTCGTCGGCCTTGACACGCTTGACCACGCCGAGCGCGGTCCCGAGCGCGATCGGCGCCGCGCCGTCGAGCGGCACGAGCGCGATCGCGTCCTCGCCCCGCTCCAGTGTCACGAGCTCGGCGAGGGGAGTTCCGCCGCCGAGGCTCGGCGGCTCCGACGTGGGCGCGAGCGAGGGCACGTCGAGCAGGGACAGGCGGACGATGCGCCCCTGAGAGGTCACGACGCCGACCTCCGCGCGGGCCGAGGTGTGAAGCACGGAGCGCAGGGCATCGTGCGCGCTGCGGCGCCCCTCGCGCACGGGCGGCTCGTCGGAGGTGGTGCGCGCCACGAGACCCGTCGTGGACAGCAGCGCGTAGCACGGGGAGTCCTCGATCTCCATCGAGAGCGCGGGCGCCTTCGTGCCGGCACGCGCGCCGACCGCGGCCGCTGGCGCAAGCGCACCTCCGTCCGCGAGGAGGATCGTGCGACGGGGCGTGCCGTGTGCCGCCGCCGCGGCGTCCATCTCGCGTGCGACCACCGCGCGCAAGACGCTTTCCGACCCCAGGATCTCCTCGAGTTCGGCGATCTCGGCGAGCAACTGCGACTTCTCGTTCTCGAGCTCGAGTCGCGAGAACTTGGTGAGTCGCCGCAGGCGCAACTCGAGGATGTACTCCGCCTGGATGTCGGACAGGTCGAAGGCCGTGCGCAGGCGCTCCTTCGCGACCGCCGAGTCGTCGGCCGCACGGATGATCTGGATGACCTCGTCGATGTCGAGGATCGCGATGAGCAGGCCGTCCACGAGGTGGAGCCGGTCGCGGCGCGCGCGCAGCCGGTACGACGACCGCCTGCGCACCACCTCGAGGCGGTGCGCGACCCACACCTGCAGCAGCTCCTTGAGCCCGAGAGTGCGCGGCTCGCCGTCGACGAGCGCGACGTTGTTGATCGAGAAGGACTCCTCGAGCGGCGTGTAGCGGTAGAGCTTTTCGAGCACGGCCTCGGGGTTGAAGCCGTTCTTGACCTCGATGACCAGCCTCAGGCCGTGGTGGCGGTCCGTGAGGTCGGTGACGGCCGAGATTCCCTCAAGCTTCTTGTTCGAGACGCCGTCCTTAATCTTCTCGATGACCTTTTCGGGTCCCACCATGTACGGCAGCTCGGTGACGACGATTCCCTGGCGGCGCGCCGACACCTTCTCGACGCGTGTGGTCGCGCGCGTGACAAAGCGTCCTCGGCCCGTCTCGTACGCCTCACGGACGCCCTCGAGTCCCACGATCTTTCCGCCGCCCGGAAGGTCGGGGCCCGGTACGAAACGCATGAGCTCGTCGAGGGTCGCGCGCGGGTTGTCGAGCAGGTGGCGTGCGGCGGCGACCACCTCGATGAGGTTGTGGGGCGCCATGTTGGTCGCCATGCCGACCGCGATTCCCGCCGCGCCGTTCACCAACAGGTTGGGCACCGCGGCGGGCAGGACGGAGGGCTGCGTCAGCTTGTTGTCGTAGTTCGCGACGAAGTCGACCACGTCCTCATCGAGGTTCTCCGTCATCGCGAGCGACGCGGGCGCGAGGCGGGCCTCGGTGTAGCGCGAGGCCGCAGGCCCGTCGTCGAGCGAGCCGAAGTTGCCGTGACCGTCGACCAGCGGCAGGCGCAAAGAGAACGACTGCGCCATGCGCACCAGCGCGTCGTAGATCGCGGAATCGCCGTGCGGGTGGAGCTTGCCCATGACCTCGCCCACGACGCGCGCGGACTTCACGTAGGCGCGGTCGGGGCGCAGTCCCATGTCCTGCATCATGTAGACGATGCGCCGCTGGACGGGCTTGAGTCCGTCGCGCGCGTCGGGCAGGGCGCGCGAGTAGATCACGGAGTACGCGTACTCGAGGAACGACGCTTCCATCTCCGCGCTCACGTCGATGTCGACGATCTGCGTGTCCGGTCCGTCGGTCATCTCTTCGCCTCTGTCTCTCGTCTGTCCTACCCGTGTGGCCCTGCGGTGGCCGTCAGGGTCCGGACCGTATTGTCTCGTGCCGTCCCGACACCCGCGCACAGGCGCGCGGGCCGCAGACCCGGCCCGCGCATCGTCCCCACGGGCCTTCCCGGTGGGGACGCGGCCGGTCCGCCCTCGAAGGTGAGACAATAGCGGCCATGACGCAGACGCTTGACCAGGCCGTCACGACCGCCGGATATTACCCCGCCCTCGCGACCACCGTCCTGCGGGGCGCGATCGGCGACGAGTCCGTGCGCGGCCACTTTGTCCACGCCGAGACCACATTCGACGACCGCGAGGTCCGCCGCCACATGACCGTGCTGGTCATCACGGACACCCGGCTGCTGCGCGTGCACATGGACGACGGTGCCGGACACGTCCCCGGCGGTGGCCATGAGGCGTCGGCGACGGTCGAGACCACCGCGCTGACCGCGATCCGCAACACCGCGATGACCCACGTGGTTCACGAGCCCGAGCGCTTCCGCGCCGGCGACCTGCCGAGCGAGCTGGTGCTCGCGGTGGGCGGCTCGGTCCACTCGCGACTCGATCTCGAGCCGGCGAACTGCGGTGACGAGAACTGCGAGGCCGACCACGGCTACACCGGCAATCTCACGTCCGACGACATCCTGGTCCGGGTGAGCCTCATTGCCGACGGGGCGGACTCGATCCGCGCGCTCCAGGACTTCGCCGGCGCACTTCAGCGCGCGATCGGGGCGCGCGGGTGACCCCGGACGGGCGGCTGGCTGCGGCCGGACTGTCCGTCCCCGACTACGGCGGCCTCGAGCTCGGAGCCGTGCTCCCCGCCGCCCTGGCCGCGATCGGCGTGGGCGACGCGGTCGTGACCCGAGACGCGGAGGCCGATCGCGCGCGCCTCGGCATCCCGCACGCCGAGCACGTGGTCGTGGTCCTGCTCGACGGGCTCGGACACCACCAGCTCGACGCGCGCCGCGGTCACGCGCCCTTCCTGCGCTCCACCGAGTCGGCGGTCATCACCGCAGGTTTCCCCACCACGACCGCCACGTCCCTCGCGCTGTTCGGCACGGGACGGGCCGCGGGCGCGACGGGCATGACCGGATACACGGCGCACAATCCTCACACGGGTGGCGCGGCCAACCTCGTGTCGTGGGAAGGGGCCGAGGAGCCGCACGAGTGGCAGCGCGAGCGGTCACTGCTCGCGGCGGCGGAGGCCGCAGGGGTGGCGGTCGTGTCGCTCGGCAAGCGACGCTTCGCCGGCTCGGGACTCACGCGCGCGGCACTGTCGGGCGGACGGTTCGTGGGCGCGGAGACCCTTGAGGCGCGCGTGGACCAGGCGATCGCCCAGGCCCGCACGCCCGGGCTGACGTATTGCTACTGGGGCGACATCGACGCCGCAGGGCACAAGCACGGATGGCAGTCGGACGCGTGGGTGTCCGCTCTCGAGGCGGCCGACGGGGAACTGCGCCGCCTGCGCGCGCGGCTCCCGAGGGGCGCGGCGATGGTGGTGACGGCCGACCACGGCATGGTCGACGTGACCGGGGCACCGCGCTGGGACGTGGGCCGGGAGCCCGAACTCGCGCGGGGTGTGCGCCTCGTGGCGGGGGAGCCCCGCGCGATTCACCTCCACACGGACGATGCCCGTGAGGCGCGGGCGGTCGCGTCGCGATGGCGCGAGATCCTGGGCGACGATGCCGCGGTGTGGGAGCGACACGAGGCGATCGCGCTGGGCCTGTTCGGGCCCGTCTCGGCGCACGTGACCGAGCGGATCGGCGACGTCGTGGTCGCGATGGCGGGTCGCGCGACGGTGGTCGACTCACGGACGCAGTCGGATCAGGCCCTCGCGTTGATCGGAGTGCACGGCTCGCTCACGCGCGACGAACTCGACGTCCCGCTGCTGGTCGCGGCGTAGGGAGCGGGCTCAGCCCTGGTCGTTCTTCGCGCCGAAGACGATCTCGTCCCAACTAGGCACCGAGGCCCGTCCGCGCTTGGCGGGAGTCCTGCGCTCGGCCGGCTCGGCGTCGGCCACAGGCTCCGGAGCGACGGCCGGAGCCACCCGAGGCGTGCGCGCGCGGCCGGCAGGGTGGGTGAAGCCGGTCTCCGCCTCGCGCTGCCGACGTGCCGGTCCGAAGCCCTCGAACTCGTCGTCATCCTCGTCGGGCTCGGCGACGGCCTCGCGGGTGCCGCGGCGCAGGTCGAGGTCCTCGAGGAGAAGCTCGGTCTGGGTCTCGACCGGAGCCGCGAAGACGATGTCGACCTCGGCCTGGTCTCCCTCGACGCGCACCACGGGCGTGGGCTCGGTCGCGGGGGCAGGGGGGCGCGTCGCCTGGAGAGGGAGCGCGGCGTCCGCCTCCGCCTCGCGCACCGCGCTGAGGTGGCGGCGGGGGATCGGCACGTCGAGCAGCTCCGTCTCCGACAGCCAGCGCGCCTCTTCGTCCTCCGCCGTGACCGTGCGGGCGGTGTGATCGAACGTCCACAGCGCGCGCACCGACCGGCCGGACACGCGGTAGTCGGCCGCGACCTTCCACGGCTCGTCGGCCTCGCGCCACGCGTCCCAGACCACCGTCTCGGGGTCGACGCCTCGCGCCGCCAGGCGATCGGTGACGAGTTCCCCGAGCTGAGGAGCGCTCGCGTCGCGGCCGATCCTGGTCTCGCGCGCCAGGCCCGCGATGTAGCCGCGCTCGGCCGCCACGGGGCCCTCGTACTTCTCGATCGTCGCGACGGTCATGCCGGTCAGCTCCGCGAGCTCGGCTGCCGTGAGTCCCGCACGGATGCGCTGCTGGATCTCGCGCGGCGACATCGACGGGGCATCCGCGTCCTCGTCCGCCGCGGGCCTCACGTGGCTCGGTCGGGTGTAGCGCACCGCGTGGCGGAGCTCGTCGGACAGGGGAAGCTCGAAGCGGTCGCCCGACTCGGACTCCACGACGAGGTGGAGACCGTCCTCGGAGGGACCCACGAGGGTGAGGCGAGTCATGGCATCAGGGTGCCACGGCGCGACTCATGGGGGAGCGCGACACCCCGGACCGGCCGCATTGCCCTCCGCCTACGATGAGCCCATGGTCACACCCTCCGCACTGCTCGAGGTCGCCGCCACCGTCGCGAGGGAGGCCGGACGCCTCATTGTCGAGGGGAGGGCCGATGCGAGGGTCGCCCACACCAAGTCCTCGGCGGTGGACGTGGTCACCCAGATGGATCTCGCATCGGAGCGACTGCTGCGCGAGCGGCTCTCCGCGCTACGACCCGCCGATGGCGTGTGGGGCGAGGAGGGCGAGGACGTCGGTGGAACCTCGGGCATCACCTGGGTGGTCGACCCGATCGACGGCACGGTGAACTACCTCTACGGCCTCCCGCACTACGCGGTCTCGGTTGCCGCGGTCAGCGGACCGCGCGACGTGCGCGAGTGGCGCCTCGAGGCCGGGGCGGTGGTCGACGCCTCGGGGGTCGTGTGGACCGCGGCCCGCGGAGAAGGCGCGCGGCGCGCGGGGGTGCCGTTGTGGCGCGATCGCGGGCCCTCGCTCGACGAGTCGCTCGTCGCGACCGGCTTCCAGTACACCGCGGAGCGTCGCGCGCGACAGGGCGAGGTGGTGGCGCGGCTGCTCCCGCGGGTGCGGGACATCCGCCGGCTCGGCGCGGCCTCGGTCGACCTGTGCCACGTGTCCGCGGGCATGGTCGACGCCTACTACGAGGAGGGTCTGCACCCGTGGGACTTCGCGGCAGGGGCGCTCATCGCCCAGGAGTCGGGACTGCGTGTGGGCGGTCTCGACGGTGGCCCCGCCGACTCCCGCATGCTCATCGCGGCGCATCCCGATGCGTGGCCAGGGCTGCGCGACGCCCTCCTCGAGTCGGGGGCGGGGGACCGCTGACGGCGGCGCGCCGCCCCCGCGAGAGCGCACGAGTCGCTTTCTCGCGTGGGATGGGGCACAATGCGTGCGCCGCAAGGGAACAAATGTTGCCTCTGGGGCATTAGACAGCCACAGGCTCAGCCGAGCCGCTGGCATCGTGGAAGGGACTGAGGCCGCATGGCAACGGATTACGACGCGCCGCGCAAGACCGACGACGAGATTTCGGCAGACTCCATCGAGGAGCTGAAGGCTCGCCGCGCGGACAAGAGCTCCGGCGTGGTCGACGAGGACGAGACGGAGGCCGCCGAGGGCTTCGAACTCCCCGGGGCCGACCTGTCGGGGGAGGAACTGTCCGTTCGCGTGCTTCCTCCTCAGCAGGATGAGTTCACCTGCATGTCCTGCTTCCTGGTGCACCACCGCAGCCAGCTCGCGACCTTCAAGGGCGACCAGCCGATCTGCTCGGAGTGCGCGGCCTGACGCATGGCCACCCCTGAGATCCTCGTCAGCACGACCGAGCCGGGCGTGCCGCTCCCGCAGTACTCGCACCCCGGCGACGCCGGGGCCGACATCACCACGCGGGTCGACGTCACGCTGGCGCCGGGGGAGCGGGCGACCGTTCCCACGGGACTGCGCGTCGCATTGCCCGACGGCTACGCGGCGTTCGTTCACCCCCGCTCGGGCCTCGCGGCCCGCGCGGGGATCACGATCGTCAACGCCCCCGGCACGGTCGATGCCGGCTATCGCGGGGAGATCGCGGTGACGCTCCTCAACACGGACGCGCGCGACACCGTGACGCTCAAGCGTGGCGACAGGATCGCTCAGCTGGTGATCCAGCGCGTCGAGCGCGCGCTGTTCGTGCCCGTCGAGTCCCTTCCCGGGTCTCACCGGGGCGAGGGCGGCTTTGGATCGACGGGGCAGTCGTGACCTCGACCCCGACGATCACGATCGCGCAGGTGCGACCGCGCGAGATGGCACGCGTCTCCGGCCGCGTGCTCGCGGTCCAGGTCGAACCGAGTGACGCGCCTCCTGCGTTCACCCTCCGACTCGACGACGGCACGGGCCGCATCGACGCCGTGTTCATGGGCCGGCGCGAGGTGCCCGGCATCACGCCCGGTTCGCGGATTGCTCTCGAGGGCCGGGTGTGCGAGTCGGACTCGGTCATGCGCCTGTACAACCCGCGCTACGAGCTGGCGCCCGTCGCATGAGCGCCGAGGACTCGAAGGCCGCGCGACTGCTCGGGGGCGACTCGTTCTCGGTGCAGGACGCGATCGGGGGGTGGCGGGGCTTCGTCGAATCCGCCGCACCGGGCATCGTCTTCGTGGTGGCCTATCTGGGCTGGGGAGGCTTCCGAATCCCCGTCATCGCGTCCGTCGCGGTCATGGCGGTGCTCGTCGCGGTGCGACTCATTCAGCGCACCCCCGCGACCCAGGCGCTGTCCGGTGCCGTGGGCGTCGCGATCGGTGCCGTGTGGGCCTGGCGCTCGGGCGACGCCTCCGGGTACTTCGTGCCCGGGTTGTGGGTCAACGCCGCGTACCTCGCAGGCGTGCTGCTGTCGATGGCCGTCGGATGGCCCATCGTCGGCGTGGTCATGGGCCTCATTCGCGGTGAGGGAACGTCGTGGCGCGAGCGCCCTGCCGAGCGGCGCAGGTATCAGCTGGCCTCGGGCGTGGTGGCAGGCATGTTTGTGCTGCGCCTCGCCGTCCAGGTGCCGCTGTACTTGGCGGGAGCTGTCGCGGCCCTCGGCACCGCGAAACTCGCGATGGGCGTGCCGCTCTTCGCGCTCACGCTGTGGGGCGTATGGCTGCTGGCCCGTGGCGCAGAAGGTGCTCCAGAGCCTCAGGATCCGCCTCAGACGACACGATAAACATCAGTTCGTCGTGCGCCTCCAGCGTGTCATCGGGCGACGGCGCGATGGTCCTGTCGCCGCGCACGATCGCGGCAAGCACGATGTCGACCGGCCACTGAATCTCGCGCAGGATCACGCCCACGACGGGTGAGGCCGCCGGCAGGGTGACCTCGATCATCGAGGCGCCCGACTGGCGGAACGTGAAGACCCGCACCAGGTCGCCCACCGCAACGGCCTCCTCGACCATGGCGGTCATGATGCGCGGCGTCGAGACCGCGACGTCGACGCCCCACTGGGCGTCATACATCCACTCGTTGCGGGGATTGTTGACGCGCGCGACGGTGCGCGGCACCCCGAACTCCGTCTTGGCGAGGAACGACACGACCAGGTTGGCCTTGTCGTCTCCCGTGGCGGCGACGACGACGTCCATCGTCTCGATCTGCGCGTCGCGAAGCGCCGACATCTCGCACACGTCGGCGAGCATCCACTCCGCCTCCGCGACCTGGGCGACGCGCATCGCGGCGGGGCTCGAGTCGATGAGCAGCACCTCGTGGCCGTGCTCGAGCAGGTCGCGGGCGATCGACCGACCGACCGATCCCGCTCCCGCAATCATGACCTTCATCGGGTGACCTCCGGGGAGCGACCCGTGACGCGCGCGGGATCGAGCTCCGCGCCGCGCACGAGCGCGAAGTAGGCCTCGTCGCCCTCTTGGACGCGGGTGTCGGTGACCGGCAGGAGCGGCTCTCCGAATCTCACGAGGTACGCGACCCGCGCCCCCGACCGTTCCTGAAGCTCGGTGTAGCGGCGCCCGACCCATGCGGGGTCGACGGGCAGCCGGCGCAGGCTCACTCCGGCCGAGGGGTCATCGAAGAGGTCGTCGCTGCCGCCCGGCAGGAGGCGCGTGACGATCTGCGCGGCGGTCCACGGCACCGGCGCGACCGTGGGGATGCCCAGGCGGCGGTAGACCTCGGCGCGCCCGAAGTCGGCGATGCGCGCCACGACGTTCTCGATGCCGTACGTCTCGCGCACGACGCGCGCCGCGAGGATGTTGGAGTTGTCGCCGTCGGACACCGCCGCGAAGCCGTACGCGTCCTCGACACCGGCGGATACCAGCGTGTCGCGGTCGAAGCCGATGCCGGTGATGCGCTGGCCCTTGAAGCTCGAGGGCAACCGGCGGAACGCGTCTCCCGACTGGTCGATGACCGCCACCGTGTGGCCGCGGGCCTCAAACTCGGTCGCGAGGGTGGCCCCTGTTCGGCCGCAGCCCATGATCACGATGTGCACGGCAACCCACGCTATACCCGATGAGCCTAGGATGGTGCGACGTGCGGAGGTTTCTCGAGGGCCTGAAACTGCTGGTGTTCGGGCGTCCCATCGCGACAGAGCGTGCGTATCGCGCTGCCCTGCGCACGCGCGTCGCGCTTCCGGTGTTCGGCGCGAGCCTGCTGTCGACGGTCGCGTATGCGCCCGACGCCGTGATCGACGCGCTGCGCGGAGGCGGCGTGCAGTCGAGCCTGCCGTGGATGGCCGGCGCCGTGGTCGCGATCATGGTGCTGCTCGGCTTCGCGTATCGCTCGAACGTGCGCAAGCAGCCCGACGAGCGCGGCGACTACGGCATCGTGCGCGACCGGCTGGGCCCCGGCGCGGGCGTGGTCACGGGCGCATCCCTGCTGGTCGACTACATCTTCACCGTGGCGGTGTCGGTTGCGGCGATCGCGCACTTCGTGGGGTTCGTGGTGCCCGCGATCGACGGCTGGCACGTGCCGCTCGCCCTCACCGCGATCGCGGTCATGACGCTCGCAAACCTGCGCGGCATCCGCGAGCGCTCGCGCGTCCTGCTCGGCGTGTGGTTCGGCTTCCTCCTCGTCGTGGTTCTCGTGGTGATCGCGGGCGTCCTGCGCGACGACGTCACGCCGCTCACCACCAGCCCCGCGCAGGCGACCTGGTCCTCGGCCCTCGCCTTCGCGGGGGCGATCGCCTCGGGCGCGGTGATGCTCACCGGCATCGACCACCTGTCGTCCTCCGCGCCGTATCACGCCGAGCCGCGCGGTCAGCGGGCGGGACGCACCGTGATCGTGGCGGTCCTGGTCGGCGCGGTGGCCTTCCTCGGCGTCACGCTGATGATGTGGCGCTATCGCGTCTCGGGATGGCAAGAGGGGCCCGCGCTGCTGCAGGTCACAGAGCGCATCTCCGGCTCGTTCTGGGTCGTGCTCGCGGTCACGATCCCGACCGTCGGCATCCTCTACGCCGCGGCATCGGCCGTGTTCCGGCGCTTTGCCGGTCTCACGTCGCTGCTCGCGCGCGACTCGTATCTGCCGCGCCAGCTCGGCCAGCAGAGCGAGCGGCTCGTGTTCCGCGGGGGCGTGCTGTGGGTCGCGTGCGCGTCCGCGGTGATCGTCGTCGCGACGGGGGCACGCCTCGAGCAGCTCGTGCACATGTACCTGATCGGCGCCTTCGCCGCGATCGTGCTGAGCCAGCTCGCGATGATCCGCCTGCAGACCGCGCGCATCGCGCTGCAGCCCACGGGGCGCACCCGCCTGCGCATGATGGGCGCCCGCGTCCTGCACGGGGCGGCCGCGGGCGTCGCGGCCGCGGTGTGGATCGTCATCGCCGTCTTCAACTTCCTCGCAGGCGCGTGGTTCGCGCTCGTGCTCGTGACCGGACTCGTCTTCCTCATGCGCGGCATCGACGCGCACTACGCCGACGTCCGCCGCCAGCTCGCGATCCTGCCCGACGACCCGGCCGCCGCGCGTCCCTCCGCCACCCACGGAATCGTCCTCGTCGCCCAGCTTCACCGGCCCGCGCTGCGAGCGATCGCGTACGCCAACGCGGCGCGCCACTCCACGATCGAGGCGGTCGCGGTGCAGGTCGACAAGGCGGCGACACGCGATCTCCAGCGCCGCTGGAGCGAGTTGCGCCTCAGCATCCCGCTCGTGGTCCTCGATTCCCCGTATCGTGACCTGGTCGCGCCCGTGCTCGAGCACGTGAAGTCGATTCACCGTGGCTCTCCGCGCGACATGGTGGTCGTCTACGTTCCCGAGTACATCGTGGGCAGGTGGTGGGAGCGATTCCTCCACAACCGCGCGTCGATGCGACTGCGCCAGAAGCTGTTGTCCATCCCGCGGGTGGTGGTGGCCGCTGTGCCGTGGCACCTCGAGTCGGCGCTGTCCTACGAGGCGCCCGACACGCTCACCCGCGAGATCCCGCACGTCGAATCAACGGAGGCCCAGTGATGACTGACCTGATCGAACTGTCGATCGGGGCCGTCGCGCACGGCGGCCACTGCGTCGCGCGGCACGAGGGCCGCGTGGTCTTCGTGCGCCACGCGCTGCCGGGTGAGATGGTGCGCGCGCGCCTCACCGAGGCAGGCGATGACGCCAGGCTGTGGCGCGCCGACGCCGTCGAGGTGCTCGAGGCCTCGCCCGACCGAGTCGACTCGGCGTGGCCCGAGGCGGGGCCGGGGGGAGTGGGCGGCGGAGAGCTGTCCCACGTCGCGCTGCCCGCGCAGCGCGAGTGGAAGCTCGCCGTGCTGCGCGAGTCCTTCGTGCGCTTCGCGGATCGGGAGTTTCCCGGTGGGGTCGCGGCCGCGCCGGGGGACGATGCCAGGGCCGGGTGGGGATGGCGCACGCGCGCCGATGTCGTGGCGGACAGCGAGGGGCGGCCCGCGATGCACCTGCATCGTTCGCGCGAGGTGCGGGCGCTGTCGCGCCTCCCGATCGCGTCGCCCGCACTCGAGGACGCGCTCCTGGAGTCGCGCTTCCCCGCCGGCAGCCGCATCCACGCGGTCGCGCCGGGCGGAGAGGACCCGCGACTCGTGGTCGACGGCGTGCCGTGGCGTGGGGGGCGCGCGGATCACCGCCCCAACGCGCCGCGCCGCGTGCGTGAGCACGTCGCGATCGCCGCGGGCGCATGGGACTTCCAGCTCGACGTCGAGGGCTTTTGGCAGGTGCATCGCGAGGCGCCCGGCGTGCTGGTCGACGCGGTGCTGCGCCGTGTGGGCGACGCGTCGAGCGTGCTCGACCTGTACTCGGGTGCCGGGCTCTTCACCGTCGCACTCGCCTCTCAGGGGCGCGCCGTCACCGCCGTCGAGTCGGACGCGCGGGCTTCGCGCGACGCGCGCCGCAACGTGCACGCGCTTCCCGGCGCGAGCATCGTCCACGGGGACACCCGTGCCTTTCTCGAGTCGGGGCCCACGGGTGTCGACGCGATCGTGCTCGACCCGCCGCGGTCGGGGGCCGGGGCGCGCACGGTCGACGCGATGGCGGCGGTCGGCGCACGGCGGCTCGTGTACGTCGCGTGCGACCCCGTGGCGCTCGCACGCGACACCGCGTTGCTGCACGCACACGGCTATCGGCTGACCGAGGCCGAGGGCTTCGACCTGTTCCCCATGACCCACCACGTCGAGTCCGTCGCGACCTTCGAGCGCGACTGAATCCCCGCATCGGCGCCACCCGAGGAGGACCGCACCCCCGGGACCTCGGCCCTAGGCAGGGCCGATAGGATGAGCGAAGGCCCGATGTGGGGAGACCCCCGAGCGCGGAGGAGACGCATGAGCGCGAACACCCTAGGTTCCAAGTCGACGCTGACGGTAGGCGATCAGCACTACGAGATCTTTAGGCTCGATGCGGTACCAGGGCTTGAGCGCCTGCCGTACTCGCTGAAGATCCTGGCGGAGGCGCTGCTGCGCACCGAGGACGGCGCGAACATCACCGCCGACCACGTGCGGGCCCTCGCCGAGTGGAATCCCACCGCCGAGCCCGACACGGAGATCCAGTTCACCCCCGCGCGCGTAGTGATGCAGGACTTCACCGGGGTGCCCTGCGTCGTCGATCTCGCGACGATGCGCGAGGCGGTCTCCGCGCTGGGCGGCGACCCGACGTCGATCAACCCGCTCGCTCCCGCCGAGCTGGTCATCGACCACTCCGTGGTCATCGACATCTTCGGGCGCAAGGACGCGCTCGCGCGCAACACGGACCTCGAGTACGAGCGCAACCGCGAGCGCTACCAGTTCCTGCGCTGGGGCCAGACGGCCTTCGACAACTTCAAGGTGGTGCCGCCCGGCACGGGAATCGTGCACCAGGTCAACCTCGAGTACCTCGCGCGCGGCGTCATGACGCGCGAGGCGGGCGGGGTGACCCAGGCGTACCCCGACTCGTGCGTGGGCACCGACTCGCACACCACGATGATCAACGGCCTGGGCGTCCTGGGCTGGGGCGTGGGAGGCATCGAGGCGGAGGCCGCGATGCTGGGCCAGCCGGTGTCGATGCTCATCCCCAAGGTGGTGGGCTTCAAGCTCACGGGAGCGATCCCCGCGGGGGCCACCGCGACCGATGTCGTGCTGACCATCACCGAGAAGCTGCGCGCGCACGGCGTCGTGGGCAAGTTCGTGGAGTTCTACGGCGAGGGCGTGGGCCAGGTGCCGCTCGCGAACCGCGCGACGATCGGCAACATGAGCCCCGAGTTTGGCTCGACCGCCGCGATCTTCCCGATCGACTCCGTGACCATCGACTACCTGCGCCTCACGGGGCGCTCTCCCGAGCAGGTCGCGCTGGTCGAGGCGTACAGCAAGGAGCAGGGGCTGTGGCACGACCCCTCGCGTGAGGCCGCGTACTCCGAGTACCTCGAGCTCGACCTGTCGACCGTGGTGCCGTCCATCGCGGGACCCAAGCGCCCGCAGGACCGCATCGAGTTGACCTCGGCCAAGGCCGCGTTCAGCGAGTCGATCCTCGACTACGCCGCACACGAGGACCTCCACGGCCTCGACGAGTCGGTCGACGAGACGTTCCCCGCATCCGACCCGATTGCGGCGGGGGAGCACGCGGGCGACGAGCCCGAGCCCGCGCACGCGCAGGCCACCACGACCCTCACGCGTCCGCACAAGCACGTCCCGCTCACCATGGCAGACGGCACGCAGACGCAGCTCGACCACGGCGCCGTCGTGATCGCCTCGATCACGTCGTGCACCAACACGTCGAACCCGTCCGTCATGCTCGCCGCGGCGCTGCTCGCGCGCAACGCCAACGCCAAGGGCCTCTCGGTCAAGCCGTGGGTCAAGACGTCGATGGCTCCCGGCTCGCAGGTGGTCACGGACTACTACGAGAAGGCCGGGCTGTGGCCCGACCTCGAGGCGCTGGGCTTCCACCTGGTGGGCTACGGCTGCACCACGTGCATCGGCAACTCGGGCCCCCTGCCGCAGGAGGTCTCCGACGTGGTGAACGCCCACGACCTCGCCGTGGTCTCGGTGCTGTCGGGCAACCGCAACTTCGAGGGCCGCATCAACCCCGACGTGAAGATGAACTACCTGGCCTCGCCGCCGCTGGTCATCGCGTATGCGCTCGCGGGCACGATGGACCACGACTTCGAGACCGAGCCCCTGGGCACGGACTCGCAGGGCAACGCGGTGTACCTGCGGGACATCTGGCCCGACGCGTCCGAGGTCGAGGCGATCGTGCAGTCCTCGATCGACCAGGCGATGTTCGACAAGAACTACGCCGACGTCTTCGCGGGCGACCAGCGCTGGCAGACCCTGCCCACCCCGGCGGGGAAGACCTTCGAGTGGGACGCCGACTCCACGTACGTGCGCAAGCCCCCGTACTTCGAGGGCATGGGCCTCACGCCCGAGCCCGTCGAGGACATTGCGGGCGCGCGGGTGCTCGCGTTCCTGGGTGACTCGGTGACGACCGACCACATCTCGCCGGCGGGATCGATCAAGCCCGACAGCCCGGCCGGACGCTACCTTGCCGAGCACGGTGTGGACCGCAAGGACTTCAACAGCTACGGCTCTCGCCGCGGCAACCACGAGGTCATGATTCGCGGCACCTTCGCCAACATTCGCCTGCGCAACCTACTGCTCGCGCAGGAGAACAACGGCGCGGGCGTCGAGGGTGGCTTCACCCGCAACCTGCTCACGGGCGAGCAGACCACGATCTACGACGCGTCCGTCGCATACGCCGAGGCCGGCGTGCCGCTCGTGGTGCTCGCGGGCAAGGAGTACGGATCGGGATCCTCGCGCGACTGGGCGGCCAAGGGCACGAGCCTGCTGGGCGTGCGCGCGGTCATCACGGAGAGCTTCGAGCGCATTCACCGCTCGAACCTCATCGGCATGGGCGTGCTGCCGCTGCAGTTCCCCGCCGGCGAGTCCGCCGCCTCGCTCGGACTCGACGGGACCGAGGCCTTCGACATCGTCGGAGTGTCCGCCTTCTCCGCAGGCGAGCACCCGCGCACGCTTCCCGTGCGCGCGACCAAGGCCGACGGCTCGGTCGTGGAGTTCGACGCGACCGTGCGGATCGACACCCCCGGCGAGGCGGACTACTTCCGCAACGGCGGCATCTTGCAGTACGTGCTGAGGTCGCTGGTCTAGCACGGAGGAAACGGAACGGCCCCGTCCGGCGTTGTCTACGCCAGGCGGGGCCGTACCCGTCAGGTCGTACAGTGGGAGGTCCCACAGGTAAGGAGTGTCGCGTGCTGGAGCGCATCGGGTCGCCTCGTGATCTGCGTGGCTTGACCTATCCGGAGCTCTCCGAGTTGTCCTCGGAGATTCGCGACTTCCTGGTCGACAACGTGTCACGCACCGGGGGACACCTGGGCCCCAACCTGGGCGTGGTCGAGCTCACGATCGGCATCCACCGGGTGTTCGAGTCGCCCCACGACTCGATCGTCTTCGACACCGGCCACCAGTCGTACGTGCACAAGCTCCTCACGGGACGCCAGGACTTCTCGTCGCTGCGCAGGCGCGGAGGGCTCGCGGGCTATCCCGCGCGCCAGGAGAGCGTCCACGACATCGTCGAGAACTCCCACGCTTCGACCGCGCTGTCGTGGGCCGCGGGCATCGCGCGGGGGCACACCCTGCGCGGCGAGACCGGCCGCACCACGGTCGCCGTGATCGGCGACGGCGCGCTCACGGGAGGCATGGCCTGGGAGGCGCTCAATTCGCTCGGCGACTCGCGCGACCGGGTCGTGGTGGTCGTCAATGACAACGGGCGCTCGTACGCGCCGACCATCGGCGGTCTCGCGCGCAAGCTCGACGGCATCCGCATCGACCGTCGCTACGAGGACTTCCTGGGCTGGGGCAAGCGCACCTTCGAGAACCGCGGACGGCTGCGCAACTTCGCGTACCTGTCCGTGATGCACGGCAAGCGTGCGCTCAAGGGCCTGCTCACCGACCCCGGCGTGTTCTCGGACCTGGGGCTCAAGTACATCGGCCCGATCGACGGCCACGACCTTCGCCATGTCGAGACCGCGCTCGCGCAGGCGCGGGACTTTGGCGGCCCCGTGATCGTGCACGTGCTCACCGAGAAGGGTCGCGGGTACATTCCCGCGGAGCAGGACGCGGCCGACCGCTTCCACGCGGTGGGCCAGATCCACCCCGAGACGGGCCTGCCTATCGAGGCGTCGCGCTTCGGGTGGACGTCGGTGTTCGCGGACGAGATTGTCGAGATCGCGCAGGAGCGACCCGACGTGGTCGCGCTCACCGCCGCGATGCTCGCTCCCGTGGGTCTCCAGCCGCTCGCGGACCGCTATCCCGAGCGCGTGATCGACGTCGGGATCGCGGAGCAGCATGCGGTGACGAGCGCCGCGGGACTCGCATACGCGGGCCTCCACCCCGTGGTCGCCGTGTACGCCACGTTCCTCAACCGCGCGTTCGACCAGGTGCTCATGGACGTCGCGCTGCACCGCGCGGGCGTGACCTTCATGCTCGACCGCGCGGGAATCACGGGCGACGACGGCCCGAGCCACAACGGCATGTGGGACATGGCGTTGCTGCGCCACGTGCCCGGGCTGCGGCTCGCCGCGCCGCGCGACGAGCCGACCCTGAGGTCCGCGCTGCGCGACGCCATCGAGGTCGACGATGCGCCGACCGTGGTGCGCTACCCCAAGGGAGCGGTCGGGGCGCCCGTGCCTGCGCTGCGTAGGGTCGGCGACCTCGACGTGATTGCCGAGCACGGCGACAACCCCCGCGTGGTGGTCGTGGGCCTGGGATCGATGGCGACCACGGCGGTCGGCGCCGCCGAGAAGATCGCCGCGGACGGGTTCGCGACCCTCGCCGCGACGGCGACGTGGGTGCACCCGGTGCCCGAGGGGCTCGAGGAACTCATCGCGGGCGCCGACCTGGTCGTGACGGTCGAGGATGGCCTGACCGATGCCGGGATCGGCGAGGAGTGGGCCGCGTACGCGCGGCTGGCGGGCGTACGCGCGGAGTGGGCACACCACGGCGTGCCGCGCGAGTTCCTCCAGCACGCGACACGCGCGCAGATCGTGGACGACCTGGGTCTCGACCCGTCCGCGATCGCGGATGCGACTCTCGCGAGGCTCGAGCAGGACTGACCCGCGGCGTCTCCCGACGCCGCGGGGCGCGAGGCCGAGGCCTCAGTCCTCCGCGGGCGCGGGGGTGGCGGCAGGAGCAGGGGCGAGCGCGTCGAAGGCAGCCGCGAGCTCGGGGGCCACCAGGTCGATCTGCCACGGGCGGGCTCCGCGCGACGCGAGGAACGTGCGAATCCACGTCTCGCCGCCGCCCGGGTACTCCCAGCACGCGCGACGCAACGCGTCGGGCTGGAGGAGGTTCTCCGCGGGGACGTCGTGACGCTCCACGAGAGCGCCGATGATGGCGCGCGCGGCGTTGAGCCGGGCAAAGGCCTCGGGCCGCTTCTCCTTCCACATGCGCTGCTGCGGTGGACCGTCGCCCTGAGGCGCGCGTCGTGCGGGCAGTTCGCGCTCCTCGAGAGCGAGCGCCTGCGCGATCGCCGCGTGCCACTGCGGGGCGCGGCGGCGCGTGCCCTTCGACTGGAACTCGCGCACCGCGATCAGGTCGTCGAGCGTGCGCGGCTTGGCCATGGCCGCGGCCACGATCGCCTGGTCGCGCAGCACACGACCGGGGGAGATGTCGCGGCGACGGGCCTCCGCGTCCCGTGCCTCCCACAGCGCCTTGACGATCGCTAGCTGACGCTGGTCGCGCAACAGGTGAGATCCGGACGTGCGCCGCCACGGCTCCTCGCGAGGCTCGGGCGGGGGAGCGAGGCGCACGGCCTCGAACTCCTGGCGCGCCCACTCGCTCTTGCCCGCGGCGTCGAGGTGCGCGCCTAGGCGCACACGCAGGTCGAGCAACACCTCGACGTCGAGAGCGGCATACACGAGCCACGCGTGGGGAAGCGGGCGGGTCGACCAGTCTTGCGCCGAGTGCTCCTTGGCGAGCACGAATCCGAGTTCGCGCTCGACCACCGCCGCCAGGCCCACCTTGGGCCACCCGAGCAGCCGCGCACCCAGTTCGGTGTCGAAGATCCGCGCCGGGCGCATCCCCAGGTCCCTCATGCCTGGCAGGTCCTGGCTCGCCGCGTGGAAGACCCACTCCGCGTCGCCGAGCGCCTCGCCAAAGCTGCTGAGGTCAGGCAGCGCATCGGTGTCGATCAGCGCGATGCCCGCGCCCTCGCGCTTGAACTGCGCGAGGTACGTGGCCTGGCCATACCGGAAGCCCGAGGCGCGCTCGGCATCCGCTGCCACGGGACCGGTGCCCGCGGCGAATGCCTCGCACGCCCGCGCGAGAGCCTCGGGCGTGTCGATGATGTCGGGCACGCCTCCCTCGGGCTCGGTGAGCGGGATGAGTGGTGAGGCGTCCTCGGACGGAGGGGTAGCGGCGTCCTCAGGGGACGATGCGGCGGGCTGGGTCACGCGGTCCTTCCCGGCAGCGCGCGCACACCCTCGGGTGTCGGCGGGACGCCCGCGCAGGCCGCCATCAGTTCTGTCCACGCCGCGATGTGCGGCGCGAGGTCGGTGGTGGTGGGCGTCCACGACGCCCTCAGCTCGATCGTGACCTCGTCGGGTCGGTCCGCGAGTTCGCCGAACGACTCCGAGGTCACCTTGGTGACGGTACCGCCCCTGGCGCGGTGCGGTGCACCGGCGAGCGACTCGGTGAGCCACGACCATGCGACCTCTCCCCACAGGTCGTCGCGGCCCACCTCGGACTCGACCGTCGCCTTCACGAGGGCGATCACGCGCATCGTCCCCTCCCACGCGGGCTGTCCCGCGGGGTCGTGGAGGATCACGAACCGCCCGGACGCGTCGAAGCCGTCACCGTCGAGGTCACCAGAGATCGCGGCGGCGAAGGGCGCGATGCGCCCGGGGGCTGGCACCTCGGTGAGGGCCACGAGCGGATGCGTGGGGGCGTCGCGCAGCGACAGCAGCGCCGCGCGGAAGTCCGCGGGCGCCGCGCCGAGGTCGCTTGCCATATCCGGAGCCTAAGCCCGCGTCGCGCGCGTGACCGTACGCCACGCGACAGCGGACCGTCTAGGCTGTTTCCGTACCCCGGAACCCTCGAAAAGGATGGACGATGGCGCTTGCTCAGATTGGCGTGACCGGACTTGCGGTGATGGGCCGCAACCTCGCACGCAACTTCGCACGCAATGGCTTCACGGTCGCGGTGCACAACCGCTCGGTCGAGCGCATGCGCTCGCTCATCGAGGAGCACGGCGACGAGGGCGCGTTCATCGGCTGCGAGAGCCTCGAGGACTTCGTGGGAGCGCTGGCCACGCCGCGCACCGTCGTCATCATGGTGCAGGCCGGCGGTCCGACCGACGCCGTGATCGACCAGCTCACGGGGCTGCTCGAGCCCGGAGACATCATCGTCGACGCGGGCAACGCGCTGTACACGGACACGATGCGTCGCGAGAAGGACCTCGCCGCCAAGGGCCTGCACTTCGTGGGTTCGGGAGTCTCGGGCGGTGAGGAGGGTGCGCTGCTGGGCCCCTCGATCATGCCGGGTGGTCCCGCCGAGTCCTACGTCACGCTGGGCCCGATCCTCGAGAAGATCGCCGCCAAGGCCGAGGACGGGACGCCGTGCTGCGTGCACGTGGGTCCCGACGGTGCCGGCCACTTCGTCAAGATGGTCCACAACGGCATCGAGTACGCGGACATGCAGCTGATCGGCGAGGCGTACGACCTGCTGCGCACGGGACTCGACCTCGAGCCCGCAGAGATCGCCGACATCTTCGCGGAGTGGAACCAGGGCGACCTGGAGTCCTTCCTCATCGAGATCACGGCCGAGGTGCTGCGCCAGACCGATGCCCGCACCGGCAAGGCGCTCGTCGACGTCATCAAGGACGAGGCGGGCCAGAAGGGCACCGGTCGCTGGACCGTGAAGTCCGCCCTCGACCTGGGCGTGCCCGTCACCGGCATCGCCGAGGCCACGTTCGCGCGTGCGATCTCGTCCCAGGTCGCCCAGCGTCAGGCCGCGCGCGGCGTGCTCGCAGGCGACACGCAGGCCTTCGACGTCGAGGACCGCGCCGCATTCATCGAGGACGTTCGGCTCGCGCTCTACGCGTCCAAGGTGGTCGCGTACGCGCAGGGCTTCGACCAGATCCGCGCCGCGTCCGACGAGTTCGGCTGGGACATCACGCTCGGTGACATGGCGAAGATCTGGCGTGCGGGCTGCATCATCCGTGCGCGCTTCCTCGACCGCATCACGGAGGCGTTCGAGCGCAACGCGGCACTGCCGAGCCTGCTGGTCGACCCGTACTTCGTCGACGAGATTGCGGGCGGCGTGGGTGCGTGGCGCCGCGTCGTGGCGCAGTCCGCGCTCACGGGCGTGCCCGCGCCCGCGTTCGCATCCTCGCTCGCGTACTACGACTCGCTGCGTGCGGAGCGTCTGCCTGCCGCCCTGATTCAGGGCCAGCGCGACTTCTTCGGAGCGCACACGTACAAGCGCGTCGACGCGGAGGGCACCTTCCACACGCTGTGGTCGGGTGACCGCACCGAGATCGAGGCCTGAGTCTGCGCTCGCTCTAGGAGCGCCGGGTCCACCGGCGCATGACGAAGCCGCCGCCCTCCAGGGTGGCGGCTTCGTCCATTCCGGCGGGGACCGGGGGGATCGCGGGTGCCGCGGCGGCGCCGACGACAGGGGACTCGGTGAGGCAGTAGTCGTCCACCACGCCGCGGTTGAGCAACCGGCCCGCGAGGGTGGGGCCGCCCTCGCACAGCACGCGGGACAGGCCGCGCGCGCCAAGTTGGCCGATCGCGGTGCGGGGAGACACGTCCTGGTCTCCGGCGATGATGAGGCGCTCGGCCCATTCGGGACCGAGCCTCGCGGTGGCGGGGGAGCCCGCGTGGGTCACCACCCAGGTGCGTGCCGGGGTGAGTCCGGGCGGAAGGTTGCCGGTGTGCGTCACCACGGCGACATCCACGTGCTCGCGCAACCCGAGCATCGTCCTTGCCTGGGCGAGCCCGGGACGCACGGCGAGGTCCGCGTAGCGCTCCCGGCGGGCGGTCTGCGCGCCCACGAGCACGACGTCGCACAGCGCACGCAGCACCGCGAGGATGCGTTGGTCCTCGGGGCCGCCCAGTCCTCGTGACGTGCCGTCGGCTCCGGCGGCCTTGCCGTCCGCGCTGGCGATGAGGTTCAGGCGGACGATGCCCGCGCGGTGGGGGTAGAGCGCGCGCAGCCTGGCCTCCGCCGGGTCGGGCGGTATCTCCCCGGGTGGCTCGCCTCGCGCGCCTCCCGTCAGGGTGGCGCCGGGTGGCGTGTGCTCGGGCGCTGTGTGATCGGCCATCGCGCCTCCCCGCTGCGAACCCGTCCTCGCGGCCCGAAGGTGCGCCGTAGGCTGGGCACGTGAGTGTGTCCGTCCTGGGTCGAAGGCCCGTCGTCGAACCCGCGGCTCTCATCGCCGGCCTGGTGCCGCCCCCGCACTTCGCGGAGGCATCGTTCGACTCCTATGTCCCCGATCCCGACCACCCCAGTCAAGCACAGGCGCTGGCAGCGGCGCGCGACTTCGCGCGACCGCATCAGCGGCGGCTGAGGAGCCGGCGGGGTCCAGGGGTGGGCCTCTACCTCGACGGCGGATTCGGTGTGGGCAAGACCCACCTTCTCGCCGCGATCGCGCACGCTCTCGACGGTCGGGCTGCCTTCGGCACCTTTGTCGAGTACACGAACCTCGTGGGAGCGCTGGGCTTTGCGGCGGCGCGCGAGGCGCTCTCGGCGTTCGCGGTGGTGTGCATCGATGAGTTTGAACTCGATGACCCGGGCGACACGCTGCTGATGGCTCGCCTCATGCGCGAGCTCACCGATGCCGGGGTGTGCGTCGCGGCGACGTCGAACACGCTTCCCGATGCGCTGGGTGAGGGGCGGTTCGCGGCGGAGGACTTCCAGCGTGAGATCCAGGCCGTGGCGCGCGTCTTCGAGGTCATTCGTATCGATGGGCCCGACTACCGGCACCGTGGATCGCTCGACTTCCCCGCTCCAGCGGACGCCGGCGCGTTGGACGCCGCGGCGGCAGAGCAGGGGGCCGCGCGCGTCGCGTGGGAAGCGCTGGTCGCGGATCTCGCGCACGTGCACCCGAGTCGCTTCGGCGCCTACGTGGATGGGGTGCGGGTCCTGGTGATCGACGGAGTGTTTCCGCTGGCCGATCAGAACCAGGCGCTGCGCGTCGTGGGCCTCGTCGATCGGCTCTATGACCGGGACGCGCGGGTGCTCGCGGGCGGGGGTGGACTCGAGACGATCTTCACCGCCGAGATGATGCGCGGCGGCTACCGGAAGAAGTACCTGCGTGCGCTCTCGCGCCTCGAGTCGATGGTGCATGCCGCGATCGAGCACCACCGGCCCGTCTAGCTCAGGGGGTCTCCTCGAGCATGCGGGCCAGTCGAGCGCGCTCGGCGTCGAGGTCGAAGTCGGCCGCGGGCCACGTGAGGTTCATGTCCTCGAGCGTGTCGACGAGGAGCTGGGTGACCGCGAGTCGCGCGTACCACTTGTGGTCCGCGGGAATCACGTGCCACGGCGCCGATGCCGTCGACGTGTGATCAAAGACGTCCTGGTAGGCGTGCATGTAGTCGTCCCACTTCGCGCGCACATCGAGGTCGCTGGGGTTGTACTTCCAGAACTTGTCGGGCCGCGTGAGGCGTTCCGAGAGCCGCTCGAGCTGCTCGTGGGGAGAGATCATGAGGGCACACTTCAGCACGGTGATGCGTGCGGCCTCGGTCTCCCTCTCGAAGCGGATGATCTCCTCGTAGCGCTCGAGCCACGGGTCGTCCTCGACCAGTCCATCGACGCGCACGACGAGCACGTCCTCATAGTGCGAGCGGTCGAAGACGCCGATGCGCCCCGGCTGCGGAAGGGCGCGACGAATGCGCCACAGGTAGTGGTGCCGTCTCTCTTCCTCAGTGGGGACGCCGAACGCCCGCACCGTGACTCCCTGAGGGTCCACCATTCCAAGTACGTGCCGCGATATGCCTCCCTTCCCGGACGTGTCCATCCCCTGCAGGACCAACAGCACCGCTCTGGTGCCGCCCGAGCGCCCCTCTGCGTAGAGCATCTCTTGAAGGTCCGACAGCCTGCGCCCCAGGCGCTTCATGAGGGCCTCTCCCGCGGCATCGTCCCCATCGAAACCGGGCGTCGCGGACGTGTCGAGCTCACCGAGGTCGAAGCCGGGACCCACGCGCAACGCGTCCGCGGCGCGTCCCTCCCAGCCGGCCGTGGCTGACCGCTTCTTGCCGGACTTCTTGACCATGTCGTCCTCCGTTGGATCGGGTCCTCTCACCGTAGCCGTGCACGCGGGCTCACGCCCTGATAGACCTGGCAGGAGGGGCGCACAGCGTGGCCACGAGGGAGGTGTGCGGTGAGCAGGGACGGCGGCGCGGCGGCGAGCGGTGGCGCGCTCTACGGGCTCGGGATCTTTGGCGGGATCGTCTGGTTCTGGACGCAGGCTGAGGGGTTCTGGGAGCACGTCGGCGCGATCTTTCAGGGCATCTTCTGGACCGCCTTCATGGTCTACGAGGGCTTCAGGGCACTCGCGGGGTAGAGCGGGGGGCGCCAGGGTGATGCCTGGTATTCGTGTCTTTTCGCTTGGCGGGGAGCCCCTTTTGTCCTGATTGTCAGACCTTGTGTGTTGACTGTTGTCATGGATCTTTCGCTTGGGCCGGTGGTTGCCGGGGTGGCCGATGTGGTGGCTGGCGTGGTCGCGCAGTTGCGGGTGTTCGAGGGGCGGGAGTTGGGCTCGTTGTCGGATGCGGAGCTGGTGGAGTTGCAGGGGGTGGTGGCGGGTCTGGCTCGTGCGGTGGAGGTGCCTGTCGCGATGGTGGCGGGGGAGGTGGCGCGGAGGTCTTCTCCCGAGGTCGGTGGCGGCCTGGCCCGTAAGCAGGGGTTTCGTAATGCGGTGGCGATGGTGGCTGCGGGGATGGGTGGTACGCGTGGTGGGGCGCGTGATCTGATCGCCGCCGGGACGCTGCTCAATGCTGACGGTGACGGTGACGGGGCCCGCTCGCTGGGTGCGGTGGTGGCGGAGGCGTTCAGGGCGGGTGAGGTGTCGGCGGCGAAGGCGGCACTGGTGAGTGAGGTGATTGCCCAGTGCTCCGGTGAGGGGCGCGACACCGAGCGCGCCGAGGTGGAGCAGGCGCTGGTCGTGAAGGCGAGGAAGGTGTCGCTGGAGGATCTGCGTCACGCCGGTCGCCAGGTTCTTGCCTCGTGGGATGCGGATCACACGCTCGAGCGTGAACAACGCGTCCACGAAGCCAGGTTTCTGCATTTCAAGGAGACCGTGGATGGGATGGTCGCGGTCAACGGGCTCCTTGATCCTGTCTGCGCGGCGCCGTTGATCGCGTTCCTGGATGCTCGGGTACGGGCAGGGTTCGCCCACAAGCGCGATGCGGGCGACACGTCGCGTGATCCGCGGGAGGCCGGTTGGATGCGTGTTGACGCCCTCGCCGATCTCGCCAGGCATGGGCTGCGCTGCACCCAGCCCGGCACGGGTGTGTCCACGACCGTGGTGGTGCGCGTGTCGGAAGAGGCACTCCGGACCGGGCTGGGGGTAGGGGACTGCGACTCGATGGCGACACCACTGACCGCGAAGCAGTTGAGGCTGATGGCGGTGGATGCCCAGATCCTGCCGATGGTGTGCGGTGGTGACTCGCTTCCCATGGATTTGGGTCGGGCGGTGCGGTTCTTCACGCCTGCGCAACGCCTCGCACTGATCGAACGCGATGGGGGATGTGCGTTCTGTCACGCCCCGGCCGCGTGGTGCGATGCCCACCACGTCAACGAATGGGACCGCGACCACGGTGAAACCAACCTGCGCGACGGGCTGATGCTGTGTACGCGTTGCCATCATCGACTCCACGACGACGGCTGGAGTGTCCGCACCACAGCGACCGAGGTGTGGTTCATCCCACCAGCATCGGTCGACCCCACGCGTACCCCCGTCCAAGGAGGCAAACGCGCACTCGAGATCCACCCACCCCAAGCACCACCACAGGCAGCATGACCACCCGACGCGCCCCCACCACCCGCGCGCTGTGCCCTCACGCGTCGCGCCCCTACGTCGCTACGTCGCTACGCGGCTACGAGTGCGACGGCGTCGGGCTCGAGCACGATCTCGCGCCCCTCGTCCGTCACCGTGCCGAAGGCCCCCAGAAGAGTGCCGCCGAGCACGCGCATCGGCTCGTCGGACAGATTCGCATGAACGTAGACCGGCCCGTGCATCGTCAGCTGGCGCGGCGCCTGCTCGGTCACCGCCGCCGGATGGCGGGACCACGCGCCCTCTGCCAGCGTGCGGGGCCTGACCTCCATGACCATCGCGACCCACCGTTCGATGCGGGCGTTCGTCGTGGTGGTCGAGGCAAGCCCGGAGCCGAGCTTCGAGCGGAGGAAGGTCTGGCGATCCTGCGGATCCGGAACCTCGACGTGGCCGCCATACAACTCGTCCCATCCGTGCCCGGCGAACTCGCCCATGCGGCCCTCGGATACCGCGGTGCCCAGCGGCTCGTCGTGGTCGGTGAAGAACATGAAGGGCCGGGTCTCCCCGTACTCCTCGCCCATGAACAGCATGGGCGTGAAGGGGGACAGCAAGACGAGGGCGAGCGAGGCCGCCTGCCCACCAGGGCTGAGCCTGCTCGCCGGCCTGTCGCCGATCGCCCTGTTGCCCACCTGGTCGTGATTGGACGCAAACACCACGAATCGGCGGCGATCGACGTCGTGCGGAACCGGCCGCCCCCAGTCGGTGCCGCGGAATGTCGAGAAGCCGCCGTCGTGAAGGAAGACGTCGCGGTAGACCTTGTCGAGGGCCTCGACGGAGCCGAAGTCGACGTAGTAGCCGTGCCGCTCCCCGGTGAGATACGCGTGGAGCGCGTGATGGACATCGTCCGCCCACTGTGCCGTCATGCCCAGCCCGCCTGCGGAGGTCGGCGTGACCATCCTGATGTCGTTGAGGTCGGACTCTGCCGTGAGTGACAGCGGTCGGGCGAGTCTCGCGGAGAGCGCGGCGGTCTCGTCGGCGAGCTCGGCGAGGATGTGCCTCGGTGAGTCGTCCACGAGTGCGTGCACGGCGTCGAGCCGGAGCGCGTCGACGTGGAAGTCCGTGAACCACCGCAGGGCGTTGTCGATGATGAAGCGGCGCATCCCCTGCGCATGGGCCTGGTCTAGATTGACGGCCCAGCCCCATGGGGTCTCGTGTGCGTCGGTGAAGTACGGCCCGAACTGTGCGAGGTAGTTGCCGTCCGGTCCCAGGTGGTTGTAGACCACGTCGAGGCACACGGCCAGTCCATGCCGATGCGCGCGGTCGACGAACCGCTGGAGCGCCGCCGGTCCGCCATAGGCGTCGTGGACCGAGTACAGCGCGACGCCGTCATAGCCCCATCCGCGCGTGCCGGGGAAGGCCGCGAGGGGCATCAACTCGATCATCTCGATGCCTCGCGCGGCGAGGTCGCTCAACTGATGATCGTCGATGCCATCCAGGGTGCCCCGTGGCGTGAAGGTGCCCACATGCACCTCGTAGTGCACGGCTCCGCGGGCGTCGCGGCCCGTCCAGTCGGAGTCGGTCCACGCGAATGCGCTCGGGTCAAAGATGCGGGACGGACCATGAACGCCATGGGGCTGCCACGCGCTGCGGGGATCGGGGAACGGTCCCGCGCCGTCGATCGCGAACGCGTAGTCGGTGCCGTCGGGAAGCGCGGGGCCTTCCCACCACCCGGACTCACCGGCCGGATGCATCACCTGAGTGACCGCGGAGTCGGCCGGTCCCACGAGGACCTCGACACGCGACGCGGCGGGCGCCCACACCCGCACCGGCGCACTCACGCGCGCTCCAGCAGCGCGACGGGGTGAGACTTGAGCAGTTGCGCGAGCGGCACCGGGCCTCCCTCGACCGTGTGACGGCCAATCACGTCGCGCCAGCGACCCTCCGGAAGCTGCACGGTGTGCTCGCCCCACCCGCCGAGCCGCTCGAGCTCGAGCGCCGCGCGGGTCACCACGGTGATGGTGACGGCCTCCTCGCCCACCGTGCGCGCGAAGACCACGGCGTGGCCGGAGGACGATGCCAAGGGGACGTAGCCGGCATCGTCGCCAATGAAGGCGGCAGGCTGGGCGCGCCGCAACCGCAGCGCGGAGGCCGTCACCAGCATCTTCTCCTCGGTCAGGCCCCGCGGCTTGGCGCGTCCCATCACTCGCGCGAGCATCTCCGCCCGCAACTCGAAGTCGACGGGCCGGCGATTGTCGGGGTCGACGAGGCTCGGGGCGACCACCTCGGTGCCCTGATAGACGTCGGGCACGCCGGGGATCGTGAGCTGCAGAAGCTTCTGGCCCAGGATCGCCGCGCGCACGCCGGTCGCGGTTGCGCGGTGCCAGGCGATGAGCTCGTCCCGCACGGCGGGGTCGGCGTGAGTCGTCTGCGCGAACCACAGCACTTGCGACTCGTAGGTCTCGTTGACCGACGTCCACGTGGTGTGCGACTTGGCCTCACGCATCGCCTTGACCAGGTAGCCCTCGAGGCGGTCCCACTCCATCACCCCGTCCTCGTCGGACGTCCCGACCAGCGTCTGCCACCACAGGTTCTCGGTGCGACCGTCGAGCTCCGCGGGGCGCAACTCGGCAGTCACCTCGCGCAGCCGCTGCACCAACTCGTCCCACTCGTCGGCCGCCTCGGACAGCACTCCCAGCCGCGCGCGCACGTCCTCGGAGCGCTTGATGTCGTGAGTCGTGAGGCACGTCATCGCGTGGGGGTAGAGCTGCTGCTGCTCGTGCGCCCACGCGTGGAAGGCCGCCGGCGGCATCGCGAAGCGTCCCGCGGGGGAGCCCACCTCGCACAGCGGCAACAGGTGCGTCCAGCGGTAGTACGCGGTGTCCTCCACGCCCTTCGCCATCGTCGCGCCGCAGGCCTGCTGGAAGCGGGTGATGAGCTCGCGTCGCTTGGCGTCCGTCGTGCGCCCGGCGGAACCCACCTCGGCGCCCTTGAGCAGGTCCACCACCACATCGAGCGTCTCGTGACGCTCGGGGTCGAGGAGGCGGCGCGCGCGCTCCGCGGCGTGATCGATGGTCTCGAGCGAGTCGGGGCGCGGCGGGGCGTCGGCGACCACGTATGCGCGGTACCGATCAAAGGTGACGAGCATGGTCCGCAAGCAGTCGTAGAGCGCGCGCCACGTGTGGTCCCGGAGCCGAACGTCCGTCGTGCACACGTGGTGCGCGATCGTCGCGAGTCGGTGCACCTCGCTCGACAGCGACTCCTTCACGATCTCCCGCTTGGCGGCGTCGATCATGTCCGGCAGCTCGCCCATCGCGTCCCCGGCGACGCGATGGAGCGTGCCAGCGAGCGGCGCGGCGCCAGCCGCGTCCCTCAGTAGCGCCCCGACGCGCCAGGAGGCGTCGTATCCGGTGGTCCCGGCCGTCTTCCAATGCGTGGGAAGCCGCTCCTCGTCCTCGAGGATCTTCTCAACCACGATCCACGCTCCGTGGGTCGCGGCGGACAACCGCGCCAGGTAGCCCTCGGGGTCCGCGAGGCCGTCGGGGTGGTCGATGCGCAGGCCCTGCAGCGTTCCGTCCTCGATGAGGGAGACGATGCGCGCGTGGGTGGCATCGAAAACGTCGGGGTCTTCGACGCGCACGGCGACGAGCGAGCCCACGTCGAAGAAGCGGCGGTAGTTGAGCTCCTCGTTGGCGACCCGCCAGTACGCGAGGCGATAGTGCTGCTGCTCGACGAGCGAGGCCAGCGGGAGGTGTTCGGTGCCCTCGCGAATCGGGAAGACGTGGTCCCAGTACCGCAGGACCGGCACCTCTCCGCGGTCCTCGAGTCCCGGCACGACCATGCGGTCGACGGCCAGCTCGCCCGCGGCGAGCACCGTGCCGATACGCTGGCCCAGCACCGGCATCAATACTGGCTCGCCCGACTCCCAGTCGACGTCGAACCAGTGCGCGAATGGCGAGTCGTGCCCCTCCTCGAGCACCGACCACAGCGCCTGGTTGTGATACGCGGGGGTGGGAACCGCCATGTGGTTGGGGACCACGTCGGCAATGAGCCCGATTCCCCGCTCACCTGCCTGCCACGACAGCTCGCGCAGTCCCTCCTCCCCGCCGAGCACGTCGGAGATGCGCGCGTGGTCGACCACGTCATAGAAGTGCGTCGATCCCGGAGCGGCCGTGAGGATGGGGGAAAGGTACAGGTGCGTGACGCCCAGCGCGGCGAAGTAATCCAGCCGCGCCGCGGCATCGGCGAAGGTGAATGCCGCGCTCAACTGCAGGCGATAGGTCGACAGCGGCACCGGCGCGTCCGGGCGATGACCCAGCCTCTTCGTGCTTCTCGTACGTTCGTGCGTGACGTCGGACATAGAGAAAACCAGCCTCCTCGGATCTGACCATCATGACAGACGCGACCCGAGGCGCTGGCATTCCCTTGAGGCGGGATTTACCTGACACTGACCTCGATGTCGACGGGGATGTTGCCGCGCGTCGCGTTCGAGTACGGGCACATCTGCTCGGCCTTCACGGCGACCCGCTCGGCCGTCTCCTGGTCGATTCCCACGGCGGTCACGTGGAGTTTCACTCCCAGGCCGAAGCGGTTGAGCGCCACGGGTCCGATGCCTACGCGCGCGGTGACGGTCGACTCGATCAGCTTGACCTTGAGGAGCTTCGCCGCGCCCTGGAACGCAGAGTTAAAGCACGCGGAGAAGCCCGCCGCGAACAGCTGTTCGGGGTTGGTCTTCTTGGGCTGCGTGATCGGATTGGGGATCACGAGGTCGAGGTCCAGCAGGCCGTCGCTCGAGGCGACGCGGCCGTTGCGTCCGTCGCCGGTCGCGGTGGCCTCGGCCGTGTAGAAGGCCTTGGGGCGGCGAGGGGCCTTGCCGCGCGGCTGCTCGTCTTCGGCGGCCGCCGCGGCGAGGTCGTCGGTAGCGGGGGATTCGGCCGTGGGGTCGAGGGTCATGAGTGCTCCTTCGTGGCGTGTCCTGTAGAGTTACTAGTACGTCTACACCGACTGTAGCGCAGGGCAGGCACAATCGATTCCCTGCACTCGCCCCACGCAAGGAGCACCCATGACCGCGACGCACGCGCCCACCGCGACCGGCACGCGAGACGACCGCCGCGCCTCGTCCCAGGCCACGGGCTCGCTCGGCTCCCGCATCGCGCCACGGCGAGGTCCCGCCGTGGCCGAGGAGATCGTGGAGGCGGCGTCCCGGCTCTTCGCCACGCACGGGATCCGTGCGGTCAGCGCGGATCGGATTCTCGCCGAGGTCGGGTTCTCCAAGGTCACCTTCTACCGTCACTTCCCCAGCAAGGACGATGTCGTGGTCGCCTATCTCGAGCGCGAACTCGCCCGGGTTCGAGCGGCCATCGCACAGGGCACGGGGGTGCCGCCAGACCTGACGACGATCGCGGCCGCGCTGACGGAGGACATGTGCGGCCCCGGCTTTCGCGGGTGTCCCTTCATCAACGCCGCGGCCGAGTACCCCGACGCGGAGCATCCCGTCCGCCGCGTCGTCGCGGACTTCCGCGCCGTGATGATGCGCGCGATCGAGGGCTGGCTCGTCTCCGCCGGCGTCGCGCGCGACGGTGCCGACACGGCGCTGCTCGCGCATCAGATCATGATGTTGCGCGATGGTGCGCTCGTCGCTGGCTACCTCGACCGCGATCCCGATGCCGTCACGCGGGGCCTCGCGAACGCGATGGGCACGCTCCTGGGCGGGCGTCCGTGAGCGCCGCGTGGCAGATCAGGGACTGGCGCTTGCGCGTCGCCGAGATGTACGCCGCGGTGCGCGCGCACTCCGACCCGCGTGCGGCCCACGAGGAGTGGCGCGAGCGTCGCGCGACGCTGCTCCGCGACCACCCGGCGACGCCCGTGCCTCCGGCCGCCCGTGCATCGTTCCGTCCCAGCGTCGCCCCGTACGACCCCGCCGCCCGCTTCGTGGTGCCGGTCCTCGACGCGCCGCCGGAGCGGCGTGAGGTGCCCACGGCGACCGATGGCGTGGTCCCGTTCGAACGCGTCGGAAGGGTCGAGCTTCCGGGCCTCGGAGGGCTCGACGTGTGGTGGCTCGACTCGTACGGCGGCGGGATCTTTGTGCCCCTGCGCGACCCCTCGGCACGCACCTACGGTGGAGGACGATACGTGCTCGACACCGTGAAGGGGGCCGATCTCGGAGGCACTCGAGACGCGCTCGTGATCGACCTCAACTTTGCCTACCAGCCGTCGTGCGCGTATTCCTCGGACTGGGTGTGCCCGCTCCCCGGACCGGGAAACACGCTCGCGGAAGCGGTCGAGGTGGGAGAGCTCTTCGCGCCCATTCCGGGCTGACCGGCGGCGACCTGCGGGCGGAGAGCGGCGCGTCGCGAGCCCCACGTCCCGGCCGCGGGTCTAGCGTCGGACCAGGTCCCCCATGCCTGGCTCACAAGGAGGTGCCCGGTGTCAGTGGCGCTGCTGTCGATGGAGCATGAACGGCCGTATGGAGTCGACGAGGTCTTCTACTCGACCACCGATCGGCGCGGGGTGATCGAGACGGTGAACTCCACGTTCGTGCGGCTCTCGCGGTTCAGCGAGGACGCGCTCGTGGGTGCCCCGCACAACCTCATCCGCCACCCCGATATGCCCGGCGGCGCCTTCCGGATCATGTGGGACCGCCTGCTCGCCGGCCGGTCGATGGCGGCCTACGTGGTGAACCTCGCCGCCGATGGCGTGCCCTACCGCACGTTCTCGACCGTGACGCCGCTGGGCGACGGCTTCCTCTCGGTGAGGTCGGCCGTCACGTGCCCCGACCTCTGGGAGCCCGTGGTCGACGCGTATCGGCTCACGCGTGCGCTCGAGAATGGCGTGCGCCGCGCGGGCGCGAGCCGTGCGGAGGCGGCGACGATCGGCGCACAGGACCTGCTGAGGAGACTCCGCGGACTGGGCTTCGACGACTATGACGACGTCATCAGGACGCTGCTGCCCGCCGAGGTCGACGGGCGCCGCGCCGCGGGGGGAGGCTCCGCTCGGCCCCTCACGCGGCCCGGGGACCGTTGGCACGACGTCGTACGGGGGCTCATCACGATCGATCATGAGCTCGGCGAACTTCGCGCGCGCTACGAGGACGCCGCCGAGGTCGCCGCGGAGCTCGGCCGCGTCGCGGGAACGCTTCACGTCAGCCTCGACGCGCTGGCCAGTGCCGCGGACGCCGCGGCGGAGGCATCCGAGGCCGTCGCGGCGTCCGCTCCGGTGCTGCCGCCCACCGCGCGCGCCACGGTGACCCTTGCTCGGGCACTTCGCGAGACGGTGCGGCCGCTGAGTGTCGCTCTCGACGCGCAGCGCACGCGTCTCCTGGATCTGCGCGCGGCGCTCGCGCTGTCCGTGCTCCACACCGACATGGCGCTGCTGGTCGCGGCCGACCTCATCGCGGGCACCGCGATCGGCGACCCCGCCCGCAGCATCGGCGATCTCGCGAGCGCGGTCGCCGTGTCGATCGAGGAGGGGGAGGAGACCCGCCGTGCCGCCGCCGCGGGCCTGCTGGCCGCGGCGGACGCGGTCGACGACGCGCACCAGCGGCTGCTCGAGTTCCAGCGACTGCTCGCGAACTGGCGCACCCTGGTGGTGCGCAGCGGAGTGGGCGAGCGGCTGTCGGCAGGCCTCGCCCCCATCGATGCACGGCTGGGAGAGGGAATGAGGGACATGGCGGCGCTGACGGCGCTCGCGGCCCGCTGCCGTGGCCTCGCCGCGCCCGTGGACACCGGCGACCTGCGGGGTGCCGCCGAGTCCGTGAGGGGCGCGGTGCGCGTGAGTCGTTGAGGAATGTCCGCGGGCTGCGTGCGAGCCGCGTGGAGATCAGGGGAGTGGGCGATACTGGGATCGAACCAGTGACCTCTTCCGTGTCAGGGAAGCGCGCTACCGCTGCGCCAATCGCCCGGCAAGAAGCCAGGTAAAACACGAAGATCGCCCCGAGGGGCGATCATTCGAGCGGACGACGGGATTCGAACCCGCGACCCTCACCTTGGCAAGGTGATGCTCTACCAACTGAGCCACGTCCGCGTTTGCCGGTCGGAACCGGCCGACAGGCCGAGGCCCGATTTCTCGGGTGACTCGTCCTCGTCGTGGGCGATACTGGGATCGAACCAGTGACCTCTTCCGTGTCAGGGAAGCGCGCTACCGCTGCGCCAATCGCCCGAGGTGGAGATGGGATTCGAACCCACGTATACGGCTTTGCAGGCCGCTGCCTCGCCTCTCGGCCACTCCACCGTAGTGCCGCCACCGTCACCGGCGCCGGCGCTCCGAGCGGACGACGGGATTCGAACCCGCGACCCTCACCTTGGCAAGGTGATGCTCTACCAACTGAGCCACGTCCGCATGTCGGGGCTGTGCCCTGACGAGAGATAGACCCTAGCGGATAGAACGCCGCCGGACCAAATCGGTCGACGCCCGGGCGTGGCGCGCGAGACCCCGTCGACCAGCGTCACGCGCGCGCCCCACTAGCGTGGTCTCCGTGAGGTGGGAGGACGATCCGCGCCGGACCGGCAGCGCCGCGTTCCGGGGCGTCCGCGCCGCCTCACCCGTCGACCATGCGGACCTCACCGTCGACGGCGCCAAGGTCGCCGCGGGCGGCTTCTGGGTCGTCGTGGGGAGCTTCGAGGGCCGCCTCGACGCGTGGCGCATGGAGGCCGTGACCAGGGACGATGCCGTGCCCGAGCCGCCTCCCGGCCGCGCCTGGCGCGGTCCGCTGGCTTCCTCGTGGACCTCGTCCCTCGATCGCGACGCGTACATGGCGGGCGTCGACCGGATCCGCGCGGACATCCGCGATGGCGACGTCTATCAGGTCAACCTCTGTCGCATGCTCGACGCGCCGCTTCCCGCGGCTGAACCGGGGCCGGACGCCGTGGCGCTCGCGCATCGGCTCGCGACGGGCAACCCCGCACGCTTCGCGTCGCGCATCGTGATTCCCCGCACCGCGGCGTGGCCGGGGGCCTGGGTGGTCTCGGCGTCTCCCGAGCTTTACCTGAGGGTGGACGGTGCCACGGTGACCTCGAGCCCGATCAAGGGAACCGCGGCACCGGGGGAGCAGATGCTCCCCAAGGACGAGGCCGAGAACGTGATGATCACCGACCTCATCCGCAACGACGTCTCGCACGTCGCCGCGCCCGGCTCGGTGAGGGTGCCGGAGCTGCTCGGCCTGCACGAGCACCCGGGACTGGTGCACCTGCAGTCCACGGTCGCGGCGACGCTCGCGCCCGACTTCGACTGGACCGAGCGACTGTGGCCGGCCCTGATGGACGGCACGTTTCCGCCGGGGTCCGTGAGCGGCGCACCCAAGGGGTCCGCGCTGGCAATCATCGCGCGCGAGGAGCCCGTGCCTCGCGGTCCGTACTGCGGTGCGATCGGGTGGATCGATGCCGATTCCCGTCGCGCCGAGCTCGCGGTGGGCATTCGCACCTTCGTGTGGCGCCCTGACCAGGGCGGACGCCTGTCCTTCGGTACCGGCGCCGGCATCACGTGGGGGTCGGAGGCGGCGGGAGAGTGGGCCGAGACGGAGTTGAAGGCGCGACGCTTGATAGCTCTGGCATCCGCGGACACAATGGGCCCATGACAACGCTGGTGTGGGTGGGGGGACGCCTGCGTGGTGGTGGGCTTCTCGATGACGCTGACGAGCCGGTCGTCGCGGCGCGAGACCATGGCTGGACGGTCGGCGACGGCGTCTTCGAGACCATGGAGGTGGTCCACGGCCGCGCCTTCGCGCTCACGCGCCACCTCAAGCGTCTCGAGTACTCGATGGCGCGCATGGGCATGGAGCCCGTCGACACCGAGTGGGTGCGCGAGGCCGTGGGTGAGGTGCTCTCCGCCGCCGAGGGCCTCACTCGCCTGCGCATCACCGTGTCGTCCGGCGC
The DNA here is from genome assembly GCF_039545075.1 of Demequina sediminis. Classification (NCBI taxonomy): domain Bacteria; kingdom Bacillati; phylum Actinomycetota; class Actinomycetes; order Micrococcales; family Demequinaceae; genus Demequina; species Demequina sediminis. Next base: position 226,499 of record NZ_BAABRR010000001.1, read on the forward strand.
CGGACCCATGAGCAGTGCGCGCGGCGACGGGCCCCATACGCTCGTCGTGGTGGCGAACGACTCCCCGGCGCTCACGGAGTGTCGCGCGGTGCGGGTGCCGTGGCGTCGCAACGAACGGTCGCCGCTCGCGGGCGTGAAGAGCACGTCCTACGCCGAGAACGTGGTGATGATGGAGTTCGCGCGCTCGCGCGGCGCGGACGAGGCACTCATGGCCAACACCCATGGCCACCTGTGCGAGGGCACGGCATCCAACATCCTCATCGAACGCGAAGGGGAGATCGTCACCCCGCCGCTTGCCTCTGGCTGTCTACCCGGCACCGTGCGAGGGCTTGCTCTCGAGTGGGGCGCCGAGGCCAGCCTGCCCATCAGGGTCGCCGCCCCGGGAGAGCTCGAACTGGGAGTCCTCGACGAGGTCACGAGCGGCGCGGCGCACGCCGCGGTGACCTCCTCGACGCGTCGCGTCCAGCCGCTCGCCTCCCTTGACGGCGTGGAGTTGGCCCCCGGGCCCCTCCTGACGGCCCTGGCGGAGGTCTTCGCCGACCGTTCCGCGCGCGACACCGATCCTCAGCCGCGCCGCGCGTGACCGCGTGGTTCATGAGAGTTTTCTCATGAAGCTCTCCTGAAGGGCTCACCGCGCGGGACGATGCTGGGGTGACGCGCGCGCCAGTGCCCGCGCCGACGCACACGACGGGAAGGAACACGCGATGGCCACGCAGTCGACATGGATCGTCACCGGCGCCTTTGGCATCGTCGCGGTGGGTGCTGGTGTCGCGTTTGCGGCCAGCGGGGGCCCGTCCAACGACCCCGTTCCGGGGATCGAGGTGAGCGCACCCTCGTCGCCGGAGGCGCTCATCCTCAAGGTGAGTTCGACCGTCACACCCGTCACTCCTGTGACGGCGATCTCCGCCATCACCGCGGCATCGAGCCCGACCGCAACCGCCTCTCCCGTCACGCGCGTCTCGGTGGTCTCGCCGTCCCCCGCGACGCCGGCCGCGCCGGCGACCGCGGCATCGGCCCCCAGCGCGGCAAGCCCGGCGGACCCGGCGCCCGCGCCCGCGCCCGCGCAGGCGAGCGCCGCGTCGCCCGCGAGCGCGGCGTCGGCTCCCAGCCCGCAGTCCGCGGACTAGCGAGGCCTACGAGAATCCGGTGCCGGGCCGCGGTGCCACCAGCCGGTAGCCCACCCCGCGCACCGTCTCGATGCGATCCGCGCCGATCTTTGCGCGGAGGTAGCGGACGTAGACGTCGACCACGTTCGAGCCGGGGTCGAAGTCGTATCCCCACACGCGAGAGAGCAGCTGCTCGCGGCTGAGTGCCTGCCCGGGATTGCGCAGCAGCGTCTCCGCGAGCGTGAACTCTCGCGCGGACAGGTCGACTTCGCGACTCTCGATGGTCGCGCGGCGCGTGCGCAGGTCGAGCGACAGCGACCCGTGGGACAGCGTGGTCGCCTCACCCTGGCTCTCGACGCGCAGGCGCAGCCGGATCCTGGCGAGGAGTTCGTCGAAGCCGAAGGGCTTGGCCATGTAGTCGTCCGCGCCGCCCTCGAGGCCGGCGACGGTGTCATCGACCGACCGCCGCGCCGTGAGGATGATGACGGGCACGCCGACGCCCGAGGCGCGCATGCGAGCCAGCAGCTCGAGGCCGTCGCCGTCGGGCAGACCCAGGTCGAGCACGATGAGGTCGGGGTCGCCCGATAGTGCGGCCTCGAAGCCCTCCTTCGCGGTGGCCGCGCGCTGCGTCGCGTATCCGGCCGACTTCAGGCCCTTCGCGACGAAGGTCGCGATCCTGTCCTCGTCCTCGATCACCAGGATCTGGGTCACGGAGCCTCCTCTGCGGTGGTGGGGGTGTCGGTGTGGGCTCGCGCCCGGGGAATCTCGATCGTGAACAGTGCGCCGCCGCCGGGCGCCCCGCCGCACCGGGCCCGGCCCTCGTGGGCGTGGGCGATGGCCGCGACGATCGCCAGGCCCAGCCCCGAGCCCGGAGCGGAGCGGTCGCCCACGCGTGCGAAGCGCTCGAAGACACGCTCGCGGTCCTCGGGTGCCACACCAGGTCCCTCGTCGGCGACCCACAGCACGGCCCGGGAGCCCTCGATTCTGCTGCCCAGCGAGATCCGCGAACCGGCCGGGGAGAACTTGACGGCGTTGGCCGCGAGCTGCAGGAGGGCCTGCGTGAGCCGCTGACGGTCTGCCTCCGCGACCCCCTCCGCGCGCTGCTCGAGTCGCCACTGCCGCTCGCCCAGGGCCACGGCCTTGTCGAAGATCTCGTCCGTGAGGGCGCCCAGTTCGATGGGCTCGGCGCGCACGAAGTCGGGACGTTCCGCGGTGGCCAGCGTCGTGAGGTCGTCGATGACCCTGTTCATGCGCGCGACCTCGTCGAGCGCGAGCGCCCGCACCTCGCGGGCATCGTCGGGATCCTCGGCATCCATGAGCTCGAGATGGCCCCTCACGACGGTGAGGGGTGTGCGCAGCTCGTGGTTGACATCGTCGATGAGCTGGCGCTGCGCGTCGAACGCGTCGTCGAGTCGCTCGAGCATCTCGTTGACGGAGCGCGTCATGTCGGCGAGGTCGTCGTTGCCTCTGACAGGGATGCGCTCGGAGAGGTCCTCGCGTCCGATCCTGCGCGCCGACGCCGCGAGGACGCGGATGGGCCGGAGCAGCTGCCCCGCGACCAGCCAACCCACGACCGTCACGACCACCAGCGAGGCGGCGGCGACGAGCGCATAGCTCCGGAACACCTCGCCAAAATCCGCGCGCTCGGCCGTGAGGTCGTACGCGAAGACGAGTGCCGCGACGGAGTCCGCCGGCGGCGACGAGTCGTCCGGACCCTCAGCAAGAGATCCGTCCGCCGCCGTGCGCACGGGGATCGCCGCGACCCGATACGTCGTGACGGGGGTCTCGACGGTCGTGAACGACGTCGCGTCCCCCGTGACCAGTGGACCCAGTGCGGCCACCAGCGCCGGATCGTCCTCGAGCGCGACGTCCGCGCCGCGCGCGGTGTACGCGATTTCGCCGCCCACGACACCCACGACTCCCTCATTGCGGCCGGGGATGATGCGCGCCATCGCCGTGCGCACGAGATCCGCCGGCGACGTGAAGGCCTCGCCGGTCTCCGGGTCGACGCCCTCGGAGGACAGCAGGCGGAACTCCTCGGCCGAGGACCGGAGGTCGTCGTCGATGCGTGTCTCGACGCGTAGTTCCTGCAGCCGGGCCACCGTCACGCCCGCGGTGAGCAGCGCGAGCGCGCTGAGGCCAAACACCGCCGCAAGGATCCACGTGCGGACCGTGAGGCCGCGGCGCGAGGCGCGAGGCGCGGTGTCGTGCATGGGGCGAGCCGCGGCATCGTCGCTGGCAGGGCTCGGGTCGGTGGACACGTGGCTAGTGTCCCATCGTGAGCGTGGGCGCGGCATGAGAGTTCTCTCATGCGGGCGCCCGCGGACCCGGCCGCGACCGGGGGTGTCACTCGCACCCCGGCGGAGGCGCTACTATGGTGACCGCTCGATGGGCGATTGGCGCAGGGGTAGCGCGCTTCCTTCACACGGAAGAGGTCACTGGTTCGATCCCAGTATCGCCCACCATCTTCAGCGATTCAGGCCCCGGTCCGCCGGGGCCTGACGTGTGTCTCGGCCCAGAGACGCGCTGCCTCAGCTCGCGGGATCGTCGCCCAAGCGCCGGACCTCCTGAGGGCAGCGGCAGGCCGCCGCGAGCCTGGCCGCCCACGCGACCGCCTCGTCCTGGGACGCGACCCTCAGTACCGCGAAGCCGCCGTCGAGCACGTATCCCGGGTACGTCGTCGCGGACACCTCGCCGTGGCCGTTGACGCGCACGGGCGCCACCGACGTGTCGATGCCGCCGCCGAAGACGTAGACGCCGGCGGCTTTGGCGTCCTCGATCGCGGCGTGCGAGTCAACACTCGCCTGCGCGAGTTCCTCGGGACTGAGGTCCGCCATCGCGCTCGCGGGAAAGGAGACCAGGAAGTGAGGCATGGAGCGATCGTCACGCGCCATCCCCGGCGGCGCAACCGCACGGTGACGAGTGCGCCGCCTCGCCCGCCGCCATGGTGGGATGGACCCCATGACAGTCGTCCCCGACCTGGCCGTCCTGCTGCGCGAGGACCCTGAGCCCATGCTGGTGGCGGCCCTGGGCGCGTCGGGCGCCGCGCTCGAGTCGTGGACCATCGACGCCGTGCACGCGCGCCCCGGCGCGGAAACCTCGGTGGCCTACGACGTGGTCGCGTCGGGGGAGCGCATCTACCTCATCGCGTCGACCGCGGATATCGACGATGCCGTGCGCGCCAGGGTGGGCGCCGTGCGCCTGGAGAACGAGCAGGGCGCCGTGACGGTGTGGCGCCATCCCGCGGACCCCGAACTCACCGGCCTCGCGGATGCCTGTGTGCCCGAGGCTCTCGCCGCCAGGATCGCAGCCGCCGACGGTGAGCCGTGCGAGGTCACCGGCCTCGAGATGATGGTCCTGCGGCCCATGCGCCGCGCGGTCCTGCGTGCGCGCGTGACCCGCGACGGCGTCGAGTCCGCGGTGTTCGTCAAGGTGGTGCGTCCTCGCCGTGCCGCGCGGCTGCTCGAGCGGCACGCGATGTGTGCCCTCGCGCCGCGTGCGCGGGACCTGTGCGACGGCATCGTCCTCATCGACGCCGCCGAGGGCATCCCCCTCACCTCCCACCTGTATCTGCCGACCGCGCCCGAAGGGCGTGCGCCCCTCGACCCCGCGCTGATCCTCGACGTGCTCGACGCGCTCCCGGAGGCGGCCACGGCCCTCGACAGGCGGCCGTCCCCCACGGAGGAGCTCTCCCGCTACGCCGACGCGGCGATCGCCGCGGGACTCGAGGAGTCTCGCGTGCGCGCCGTCGCGGCGCGGATCGCCGCCGCCACGCGCGAGGCTCCCGGTCCGGTGGTCGCGACCCACGGGGACTTTCACGCGGCGAACGTCTTCGTCTCGGCCACCCGCGACCCCCGACCCACGGCGCTCATCGACGTCGACACGCTCGGCCCCGGGTACCGCGCGGATGACCTCGCATGCCTGCTCGCTCACCTCCTCACGCTCGAGGACTTTGACGGCGAGGGCTACGCGGACGTGCCGGCGTGGATCGACGCGGTCCGTGCCGCGCTCGCGGACGCGGTGCCCGCGGAACAGCTCGCGGCACGCATCGCGGCGGTGCTCGTCTCGCTCGCGTCTGGCATCGCGGATCGCTCGCTCGCGCAGCGCTGGCTCGAGCGTGCCGAGTCGGAGGTGGCCTCGCTTCCGCCCGCATGAGAGGACTCTCACGATCCTCTCCTAGGCCGTTCATGTGTGCCCGTCATGGTGGTGCCATCGAGACAGGCCACCCGGGTCTGACCGAGATCACAGGAGACCATCATGAACATCCGTCACAGGAGCGCGTGGATCGTCGCCGGCACGCTCGGCGTCATCGGTGTGGGCGTCGCGGCCAACGCGGCCACTGGCGACGCGCCGACCCCCCAGCCCAGCCCGTCCGACACCGCGAGCGAGACGCCCCGCGTCTCGCCCTCGTCGATCGTTCCGCTGTCGAGCACGATGTCCGTGCGGTCGACGGTGTCCGTCCGGTCCTCCGTGTCGCCCGCGACCCCCGCGTCGAGCCCCTCGCCGGTGAGCACGCAGTCGCCCGCGACCCCCGCGTCGAGCCCCTCGCCGGTGAGCACGCAGTCGCCCGTGTCGCCGCAGTCCGCACCCTCGCCCGTGAGCACCCAGTCGCCCGTGTCGCCGCAGTCCGCACCCTCGCCGGTGTCGCCGGTCAGCGCCCAGTCGCCGGTCTCGGCGCAGTCCGCCCAGTCCGCCCAGTCCGCGCCGAGCGCGCCCTCGAACTAGGCGCCCCACGCATCGTCCGGAATGGCAGGACCCTGGCCCGCGTTGTCGCCCATGCCAAGAGCACCCCTATCTCAGGAGGCAGTGATGGACATGAAGGATCTCGCCAACAAGGCCAAGGACGCCCTTCCGGACGATGAGACCCTCGGCAAGGTCGGCGACAAGATTCGCGAGCACACCCCCGACAACGTGGACGTGCAGGTCGCGAAGGCCGAGCAGTGGGCCAAGGACCACAACAAGGACTGACCCCTCAGGCGCCGTCTCCCTCGGGAGGCGGCGCCTGTGTCATGCCCCGGCATGCGCGTCCGCGCGGCTGGACACCCGGCGTCGGGCGTCGATAGCGTCCTCGATAGCCGAAGGACGGGGACCGACCAGGGGAGGTCGCATGAGTGAGCCGGCGGCGGTGGACCCGCGCATCGCGCGTCGCGTCGCCGAGCAACTCGACGAGTTTCAGCTGGTCGAGTATCGCCCCGAGTTCCGCGTCGACCTCGAGCGCATCCGCTTCTCGCCGTACTTCTCGCGGCTGTCCGCGGTCACTCAGGTGATCTCGCAGTCCGGCGCCGGACTCGCGGTCCACAACCGCCTCACGCATTCCGTGAAGGTGACGGCCGTCGCGCGCGCGATCGCCGTCTCGCTCGTGGGCGACCGAGGCGAGCGTGGCGCGCTCGTACGGGATCTGGGTGGATGCGACCCGGTCGTGGTGCAGGCGGCCGCAGCCGCGCACGACCTCGGCCATCCGCCGTTCGGCCACCTGGGCGAGCAGACCCTCAATCGCCTGGCCCGCGAGCGCTTCGGGCTCGACGAGGGCTTCGAGGGCAATGCCCAGACCTTCCGCATCCTCACGCGTCTCGACGAGTACGATCGGGCCGGCTCCGGCCTGAACCTCACGGCCGCGGTGAGGGCCGCGGTGCTGAAGTACCCCTGGATGCGGGCCGAGGGCCAGCGCTGGCCCGTGGGCGCCGCGACGCCGCGCGGTCTCGCGCCCGCCAGGCCGGGGGAGGGCGCGCTCAAGTTCTCGGCGTACACCCTCGACGCCGCCGACTTCGCGCAGGCTCGGGCCGCATACCCCGCGATCGCGCCGCTCCAGCAGACCGTCGAGTGCTCGGTCATGGACATCGCGGACGACATCGCCTACTCGCTGCACGACCTCGACGACTTCTACCGCGCGGACCTCCTCAACCAGGCGGCGGTGTCCGCGGAGTTCCGCACGTGGATCAGGGACCGCGCGGCGCTCGCACGAATCCCGCGCGAGGAGCTCCTGCGCGCCCCGCGCACGCCGGGACACGGCCTCGAACTGCTGCGCAGGCGGATGGTCGAGAAGGACCCGTGGGTCGCGGGGGACGATGCCTTCGGCGAGTCCGTCGCGAGGGTCGCCGACGAGGTCGTGGACGGCCTGCTGTCGGTCCCATACGACGGCTCGCTCGCGGCCGACCGCGGGCTCGCGGTGTTCATGTCCGGATGGATCGCCCGCCTCCAGCACTCGGTCTCCGTCGAACGCGACCCCCACGTGAGGTCGGGCCACGTGAGCCTCGACACCGCGGCGTGGCACGACGTCGCTGTCCTGAAGTTCCTCCAGGAGCGGTTCGTCCTCCACCGTCCCGACCTCGCGGTGTATCAGCGCGGCCAGGCGAGCGTGATCGAGAGGCTCGTGACCAGCTTCGCGGCATGGCTCGACGACGATGACGACGTGCGCCGCGCCCCCCGGCGCCTCCTGGACCTGGTCGAGATCGCCGCCGAGGACTACCTCAGGGTGAGGGATCGGTCGCCGGAGGCCCTGCCGACCACCGATGCCGCGGCGTTGCGGCGCTACGCCACGGGCCGCGGCATCATCGACTACGTCGCCTCGCTCACCGATGCGCAGGCGATGTCGGTCGCGGCGCTCGTCTCGGGCGCCTCCGAGCGGCTGTGGGACGGGGGACAGGGGCTGTAGCCGCCACCCGCGCTCACGCGCGGCGGTGACGCGACCGCACGGACCCTCGGTAGCATCGTCCCCGTACGCCCCACCACCCGAGGAGAACACCGGTGTCAAGCCTGACTGCGACCATCGACGGCGTCGAGCGAGAGCTCGCACCGGGCACGACGGGCGCCGATCTGTTCGGTGAGCGCCGCGACGTGGTCGTGATGAGGGTCGACGGCGCGCTGTGGGATCTCGCGCGCGAGGTCCCCGCCGGCGCCTCCGTCGACGCCGTGACGGTCTCCGAGCCCGACGGCCTCATGGTGCTGCGCCACTCGACCGCGCACGTGCTCGCGCAGGCCGTTCAGGCCGTTAACCCCGACGCCAAGCTGGGCGTCGGCCCGCCCATCGAGAACGGCTTCTACTACGACTTCGACGTCGAGACGCCCTTCACCCCCGAGGACCTCAAGGCACTCGAGAAGGCGATGCAGCGCATCGTCAAGGAGGGTCAGGCCTTCGTGCGTCGCGAGGTGACCCGCGACGAGGCGCTCGCGGAGCTCGCTCACGAGCCCTTCAAGTGCGAGCTGCTCACGCAGGACACCGCGGGTGCCGAGGGTGCCTCGGTCGAGATCGGCGATGGCGACATCACCATCTACGACAACGTGCGCCGCGGGGGCGAGGTCGCATGGAAGGACCTGTGCCGCGGTCCTCACGTGCCCAGCACCCGTGTGCTGCAGAACGGGTGGTCGCTCATGCGCTCCGCCGCCGCATACTGGAAGGGCTCCGAGAAGAACCCGCAGCTCCAGCGCGTGTACGGCACGGCGTGGCCCTCCAAGGAGGAACTCACCGCGTACAAGGAGCGGCTCGCCGAGGCGGAGCGCCGCGACCACCGCAAGCTCGGCGCGGAGATGGACCTCTTCTCCTTCCCCGACGAGATCGGCTCGGGGCTCGCCGTCTTCCACCCCAAGGGCGGCGTGATCCGCATGGAGATGGAGGAGTACTCCCGCAGGCGCCACATCGAGGAGGGGTACGAGTTCGTCTACACCCCCCACGCGACCAAGGCGCAGCTGTTCCAGACCTCGGGTCACCTCGACTGGTACGCGGACGGCATGTACCCGCCCATGCAGATGGACGAGGAGCGCGACGCCGCGGGCAACATCACGAAGCAGGGCCAGGACTACTACCTCAAGCCCATGAACTGCCCGATGCACAACCTCATCTTCGGCGCGCGTGGCCGGTCGTATCGCGAGCTGCCGCTGCGCCTGTTCGAGTTCGGCACGGTGTACCGCAACGAGAAGTCGGGCGTGGTGCACGGCCTCACCCGTGCGCGCGGCTTCACGCAGGATGACGCGCACATCTACTGCACGCGCGAGCAGATGAAGGATGAGCTCACCACCACCCTCGAGTTCGTGCTCGGACTGCTCAAGGACTACGGGCTCGAGGACTTCTACCTCGAACTGTCGACCCGCAATCCCGAGAAGTCGGTCGGCTCGGACGAGATCTGGGAGGAGGCCACCGCGACCCTGCGCGAGGTGGGCCTCGCGTCGGGCCTCGAACTGGTGCCCGACCCGGGTGGCGCGGCGTTCTACGGACCCAAGATCTCCGTGCAGGCGCGCGACGCGATCGGGCGCACGTGGCAGATGTCGACCATCCAGCTCGACTTCAACCTTCCCGAGCGCTTTGAGCTCGAGTACACGGCCTCGGACGGCTCGCGCCAGCGCCCCGTGATGATTCACCGTGCGCTGTTCGGCTCGATTGAGCGCTTCTTCGCGATCCTTACCGAGCACTATGCGGGTCAGTTCCCCGTGTGGCTCGCACCGGTCCAGGTGCGCGCGATCCCGGTCGCCGAGCCGTTCAACGACTACCTGGGCGAGCTGGTCGCGCGACTGCGCGCGGCGGGCGTGCGCGCCGAGCTCGACGCCTCGGACGAGCGCTTCCCCAAGAAGATCCGCACCGCCTCGAAGGAGAAGATTCCGTTCGTCCTCATCGCGGGCGGCGACGACGCCGACGCGAACGCGGTGTCCTTCCGCTATCGCGACGGCAGCCAGGACAACCAGGTGCCGCTCGACGAGGCCGTCGCGCGCATCGTCGAGGCCGTGACCACGAAGGCTCAGGTCTGACGGTGCCCGAGGCCGTCGACGCGGACACCATGGGAGGCGAGCCCGACGGGCTCGAGAGACTGTGGACCCCGCATCGGCTCGCCTACGTCAAGGCGGAGCGACCCGAAGGCGAGCCGCGCGGCTGCCCGCTGTGCAAGAAGACCGAGTCTGACGACCGCGCCCACCTGGTGGTCCACAGGGGAGAGCACTGCTACGTGGTGCTCAACCTGTTCCCGTACAACCCCGGCCACCTCATGGTGTGCCCGTATCGCCATGTCGCGCTCTACACGGACGCCACCGACGCCGAGCGAGACGAGATGGCGGTGCTGACCCAGCGCGCGATGCGCGTGCTGGCCCGGGTGAGCAGCCCGCAGGGCTTCAACATCGGGATCAATCAGGGAACCGCGGGCGGAGCGGGGATCTCCGCTCACCTCCACCAGCACGTGGTGCCGAGCTGGGAGGGAGACTCGAACTTCCTCCCCATCATCGCGCGCACCAAGGCGGTGCCCGAACTGCTCGACGACACGTGGCGACGCGTGAGCGACGCCTTCAGAGAGGACCAGTAGATGTTCGGCAGGCTACGGCCGCTCATGGCGGCCCTGTGGCAGGCGCCCGCACGCGCGCTGCTCGGGCTGGGTGTCCACCCCAACGTCATGACCATCCTCGGCACGGCCGGCGTGGTGTTCGGCGCGCTGTTCTTCCTGCCCAAGGGCGGGATCTGGCTGTTCTGGGGCGTCATCTTCATCACCGTGTTCGTGGTGACGGACATGCTCGACGGGACGATGGCCCGGCTGGGAGGCAAGAGCTCTCGCCTGGGCGCGTTCCTGGATTCGACGCTCGACAGGGTCGCCGACGCCGCGATCTTCGGCGCCCTCGCATGGTCCTTCATCGACAACGATCGCGCGACAGCCCTGGCCGCACTCGCGTGCCTCGCCATCGGTTCGCTCGTGCCCTACGCCCGCGCGCGTGCCGAGTCGATCGGCGTCGACGCGAAGGTGGGCATCGCCGAGCGCTCGGACAGGCTCGTGATCGGGCTGACCGCGACCGGAATCGTGGGACTCGGCGTGCCGCTGCCCGTGCTGACGTGGACCCTGTGGGTGCTCGCGGCGATGGCGGCGATCACCGTCGCGCAGCGGATCAACGCGGTGGTGCAGCGCGCGCGACGCGACCCCGCGTGGAACGCGAGCAGTCTCGAGGCCGGGCGCCAGCTCTACCCGCACGAATGAACGGCTTCCTGTTCGCGTTCCGGGCCTCGCGCTACCTCCCGGTCTCCGTCACCCGCGGCGCACTGTGGGCGGGCACGATGGCGCAATGGGTGCGCCGCGCCAAGCCCGCCCGCCGTCTCGAGGAGAACCTGCATCGCGTCACGGGGCTCGAGGGGCGTGACCTGCGCCGCCTCAGCCGCGCGGGCATGGCCTCCGCCGCGCGCTACTACGCCGAGGCCTTCGAGTTGCCTCGCATGACCGCTGACGTCATCGACGCGCGCGTGCGTATGGAGAACGAGGCCGAGATCAGGGAGATCATCCGCGAGCACGGCCGCGTGGTGATCGCGCTCTCGCACTCGGGCAACTGGGATCTGGTGGGCGCTTTCGCGTGCCGGAACCTGGGTCCCGTCGTGTCCGTCGCGGAGGTGCTGAAGCCGCGTGAGGTCTTCGAGGAGTTCGTCGCGCTGCGCGAGGGCGTGGGCATGCGGATCCTCGGCCTCGAAGGGGGATCCACCTTCAGGGAGCTGATCCGTATCGCACGCGGCGACGGCGGACTCATCTGCCTGCTCGCGGACCGGGACCTCACGGGTTCGGGCATCGAGGTGGACTTCGCGGGTCACCGCGCGAAGGTGGCGCCCGGACCGGCAGCGCTGGCCGCGGCGACCGACACGATGCTCGTGCCCGTCATGGTGCGCTACGAGCGGCTGCGGGGAAAGCGCCGGCGCGCGGCGCGGTCGCGGTGGGGGACCGTGCTCACCTTTGGTGCGGCGGTCTCTCCGGCCGATGCCCCTGGCGACGACCGCGTGGGTCACCTCACGCGGGCCTGGGTAGGGTTCATGGGCGACGCCATCCGCAGGCACCCCCAGGATTGGCACATGCTGCAACGGTTCGGATGGACGGAGTGAGATGAGGATCGGCATCGTCTGCCCGTACTCGCTCGACCGGCCCGGCGGCGTGCAGCTGCACGTTCTCGACCTCGCCCAGGCGCTCATCGCGCGCGGCCACGACGTCTCGGTGCTGGCCCCCGCCGCCGAGGACACACCCGTGCCGCCGTACGTGTCGAGTGCGGGGCGATCGATTCCGATCCGCTATAACGGCTCGACGGCGCGCCTCACGTTCGGTCTCATGGCCGCGTCCCGCGTGCGTGAGTGGCTCAAGCTCGGTCACTTCGATGTGGTCCACCTGCACGAGCCGGGCGCCCCGTCGCTCAGCCTCATCGCGATGTGGGCGCGGATCGGGCCCACCGTGGCGACGTTCCACAGTTCGCAGTCGGAGTCCGCGGCGATGCGGCTCGCGAAGCCGTGGATTAAGCCGGGCTACGAGGAGCTCGACGCGCGCATCGCGGTGTCGCCCTCCGCCGCGGCGACCGTGCGCGACCACCTGAGGGTCGAGGCCACGCACATCATTCCCAACGGGGTCGACACCTCGCACTACGTCACGGCCGTCCCCGACCCCCGGTGGACGGGCACGGCCGAGGCCCCGAGCATCGGCATCCTGGGACGCCTCGACGAGCCGCGCAAGGGGCTCGAGGACTTCCTTGCCGCGATCCCTGCGGTCCGTGCGGCGCATCCGCACGCGCGCTTCCTGGTCGCGGGCCGCTTCTCGGATCGAGTGGCCGCCAAGGCCGCGCGCGCCGGCGCCGAGGTCGTCGGGGAGCTCGACGAGGCGCAGAAGGCGCGCTTCATGGCCTCGGTCGACATCTACTGCGCGCCCAACCTGGGCGGCGAGAGCTTCGGGATCGTGCTGGTTGAGGCGATGGCCGCCGGGGCCGCCGTCGTGGCCTCGGATCTCACGGCGTTCATGGACGTGTCGACGCTCGCCGACGGCGGTCACGCCGCCGCGCACCACGCGGTCGGCGATCCCGCGTCGATCGGCGCGAGCGTCATCGCGCTCCTCGATGACCCGGCGGAGCGCGCCGCGCTCGCCGAGCGGGGGCGCGAATGCGCCGCCGCCTTTGACTGGTCCAACGTCGCGCCCCGCGTCGAAGAGACGTACCGCGACGCCATTAGGATGGATGCCGAGTTCCATCCCCATCCGACGAAGGACGTCACATCGCCATGACCACCACCGACGACACCACTCAGCCCCAGGTTGGCACCGACCTCGTGAAGCGCGGCATGGCCGAGATGCTCAAGGGCGGCGTCATCATGGACGTGGTCACCCCCGAGCAGGCTCGCATCGCCGAGGACGCGGGCGCGGTCGCCGTGATGGCGCTCGAGCGGGTGCCCGCCGACATCCGTGCGCAAGGCGGCGTGGCGCGCATGAGCGACCCCGACCTCATCCAGGGCATCATCGACACCGTCTCGATCCCCGTGATGGCCAAGGCGCGCATCGGCCACTTCGTCGAGGCGCAGGTGCTGCAGTCGCTCGGCGTCGACTACATCGACGAGTCCGAGGTGCTCACCCCCGCGGACTACACGCACCACATCGACAAGTGGAACTTCACGGTTCCCTTCGTGTGCGGCGCGACCAACCTGGGCGAGGCGCTGCGCCGCATCTCCGAGGGTGCGGCCATGATCCGCTCGAAGGGCGAGGCCGGCACGGGCGACGTGTCGAACGCGACCACGCACATGCGTCAGATCCGCGCGGAGATCAAGGCGCTCACCGCGCTGCCCAAGGACGAGCTGTACGTCGCCGCCAAGGAGCTCCAGGCGCCGCTGCCGCTCGTGCAGGAGATCGCCGAGACCGGCAAGCTCCCCGTGGTGCTCTTCACCGCGGGTGGCATCGCGACGCCCGCCGACGCCGCGATGATGATGCAGCTGGGCGCCGAGGGCGTGTTCGTCGGCTCCGGCATCTTCAAGTCGGGCAACCCCGCGCAGCGCGCCGCGGCGATCGTCAAGGCGACGACGTTCTTCGACGACCCGTCGGTGATCGCCGACGTGTCGCGCGGGCTGGGCGAGGCGATGGTCGGCATCAACGTCGACGAGGTCCCCGAGCCGCACCGCCTCGCCGAGCGCGGCTGGTAAACCCCGGCTGTTCGATCACGCATGGGCGCCGCGACGGGGGACAGGATCCACCGACGCGGCGCCCGCGTGTTGCTCGTCGCGCCCGCGGGGGACGACGGCGAGGGTCCCCGCCTGCTCATGGTGCAGGGGCATGATCCTCACGACACGGCGCGCTCCTTCTGGTTCACGCCGGGCGGCGGGATCGAGCCGGGAGAGACGATGCTCGAGGCGGCGGTGCGCGAGCTGGTCGAGGAGACCGGCTACGTGCTCGAGCCTCACGAGCTCGTGGGTCCCGTGTGGAGGCGCACAGCGGTGTTCGACTTCGCGTCGCGGCCCTACACGCAGTTCGAAGAGATCTACGTCGGCCGGCTCGAGGACGCCGACCGGCGCGCACGCACGGCCGAGGAATGGACCGAGGTCGAACGCGAGACCATCGACGAGGTCACGTGGCTCACGGAGCGCGAGCTCCGCGAGTCGATGATCGAGGTGTTTCCGGCCCAGTTGCGGGAGCCATGGGCGTGGTTCCTCGACTGGGACGGCGTGACGAGGGACCTGGGAGAGGTGGACGAATGAGCACCGTGGGTGTGCTGGCCCTGCAGGGCGATGTGCGCGAGCATGCGGCCGCGCTCGAGCGCGTGGGCGCGACCGCGACGCGCGTGCGCCGTCTCGCGGAGCTCGAGGCCGTCGACGCGCTCGTCATCCCCGGCGGCGAGTCCACCACGATCGACAAGCTCCTGCGCGCATTCGACCTGTTCGAGCCGCTGCGGTCGCGGATCGCCGAGGGCATGCCCGTGATGGGCTCGTGCGCGGGCATGATCATGCTTGCGACGGACATCATCGGGGCGATCGAAGGGCAGCGGTCGCTGGGCGGCATCCCCATGACGGTGCGCCGCAACGCGTTCGGGCGGCAGGTCGACTCGGCCGAGACCGAGTTGGTGTGGGAGCCGGACGGCTCGATCATGCACGCGACGTTCATCCGTGCGCCGTGGGTTGAGTCGTGGGATCCGGCGGTCGAGGTGCTCGCGACCGCCGCCGGCCCCGACGGCATGCGTCATCCCGTCGCGGTGCGCCACCGCGCGGCGATCGCGACGAGCTTCCACCCCGAGATCGTCGCGCCGGGTGGCACCGCGGACGACCGCGTACATCGGCTGCTCGTCGACCTCATCGCGTCGTAGCCATCCCCGCTGCGGCTGCCCCCCCCGCGGCTCCGCCACACAAGCCACCCCGGCATCGGCCCTCAGCGGGCTCTCCGGGCACGACACGCCGGCGACACGCCGAGCGCTGTGTGGCGGAGCCGCGAATCCGTGTGGCGGAGCCGCGAATCCGTGTGGCGGAGCCGCGATGGTGTGGGACCGGTTCCGGGCCTCGCCACGCACTACACTGGACGGGATTCCAGACCGACATTCGACGAGGAGCACACGTGTCCGGGCATTCCAAGTGGGCGACGACCAAGCACAAGAAGGCCGTCATCGACGCCAAGCGCGGCAAGCTGTTCGCCAAGCTCATCAAGAACATCGAGGTCGCTGCCCGGACCGGCGGCGGCGATCTCGCGGGCAACCCGACCCTGTTCGACGCGGTGCAGAAGGCCAAGAAGTCCTCGGTGCCCAACGACAACATCGACCGCGCGGTCAAGCGCGGCTCGGGGCTCGAGGCGGGCGGAGCCGACTACGAGACCATCATGTACGAGGGCTACGGCCCCGGCGGTGTGGCCGTGCTCATCGAGTGCCTCACCGACAACCGCAACCGTGCGGCCACCGAGGTGCGCGTGGCGCTCACGCGCAACGGCGGCTCGCTCGCTGACCCCGGCTCGGTGTCGTACCTGTTCTCCCGCAAGGGCCAGGTGATTGTCGCCAAGGACGGCGGCGCGACCGAGGACGACCTCATGGAGGCCGCTCTCGATGCGGGTGCCGAGGAGATCAACGATCTCGGCGACGTGTTCGAGATCATCTCGGAGGCCACCGACTTCGTGGCAGTGCGCACCGCGCTCCAGGAGGCCGGCATCGACTACGACAGCGCCGAGGCGACCTTCCTCCCCTCGATGAAGATCGAGCTCGAGGTCGAGGGCACCAAGAAGATGCTGCGTCTCATCGACGCCCTCGAGGACTCGGACGACGTCCAGAACGTGTGGGCGAACTTCGACGCGAGCGACGAGGTCCTCGAGGCCGCGCAGGCCTAGCGGCTCGCGCGCGGCGGAGGGGAAGCAGGGCCGATGCGCATCCTGGGGGTCGATCCCGGCCTCACCAGGTGCGGGTTGGGAGTGGTCGAGTCGGGCGCTGCGCGGCGCGTGACGATGCTCGACGTGCGGGTGGCGACGTCGCCATCGACCCTCGAGACCCCGGCGCGGCTCGCCCAGATCGCGGACGTGGTCGAGGCGATGCTCGACGAGCATCGTCCCGAGGCGGTCGCGATGGAGCGCATCTTCGCGCGCTCCGACGTGTCGACGATCATGGGCACCGCCCAGGTCTCCGGCGTGATCATGCTCGCGGCCGAGCGGCGGGGGCTCCCGCTGTCGCTCTACACGCCGTCCGAGGTCAAGGCCGCGGTGACCGGAGATGGCCGCGCCGGCAAGGAGCAGGTGACGTTCATGGTGACGCGGCTGCTGGGTCTCGCGCAGGCCCCACGACCGGCCGATGCCGCGGACGCCCTCGCGATCGCGATCGCGCACGCGTGGCGTGGGGGTGCCGCACCGGTGGGATCGGCCGCGACGACGCCCGCTCAGCGGCGCTGGACCGAGGCCGAGAAGGCGGCGCGCCGTCGCGGATGACGTCGGTGCGCTCGGCTAGCCTGTTCGTACACATGTTCGAGAGGGGCTCCGGGTGATCGCTCAGCTGTCGGGAAGCGTTGCGCACGTGGGCGCGTCCGCGCTCGTGCTCGACGTCGCGGGGGTCGGATACCGCGTGCTGGCCACGCCGGCGACCCTCGGGGAGCTGCGGGGCGGCCAGTCGGCGACGCTCCACACGCACCTCGTGGTGCGCGAGGACTCGATGACGCTGTTCGGGTTCTTGACGGCGGGGGAGCGGGACACCTTCGAGCAGCTTCAATCGGTGCAGGGCGTGGGCGCGAAGCTCGCGCTGGCGATGCTCGCGGTGCATTCGCCCGAGGCTCTCGCGCAGGCGGTGGCCGCGGGCGACCAGAAGGCCCTCACCAAGGTGCCCGGAATCGGCCCCAAGGTCGCGTCGCGGCTCCTGCTCGAGCTCGGCGGCAAGCTGGTGCTCGACGAGCACACCCCGGGCGCCCCGGTTGGCGACGCGCGTGCCGAGGTGGTCGAGGCGCTGGTCGGACTGGGATACCCCGTGAAGCAGGCGCAGGCGGCCGTCGACGCCGTCGCCGAGCAGCCCGTGTCGCAGGCCGAGACGGGTGCGGTACTGAGGGCCGCCCTCAAGCACCTGGGAGGCACCCGTGGATGAGCGCGTGGTCAATCCCGACGCGGACGCGATCGAGCGGTCCAACGAGGCCGCGCTGCGCCCCGCCAACCTCGATGAGTTCGTCGGTCAACGTGTGGTGCGCGAACAGCTGGGACTCGTGCTGAGCGCCGCGACGGGCCGTGGATCGACACCCGACCACGTGCTGTTGTCCGGACCGCCGGGGCTGGGCAAGACCACGCTCGCGATGATCATCGCGGCGGAGCTGGGCGCGACCCTGCGCATCACCTCGGGCCCCGCGATCCAGCATGCGGGCGACCTCGCGGCGGTGTTGTCCTCGCTCGACGAGGGCGACGTGCTGTTCCTCGACGAGATCCACCGCCTCGCGCGGCCCGCCGAGGAGATGCTCTACCTCGCGATGGAGGACTTCCGTGTCGACGTCGTGGTGGGCAAGGGAGCCGGCGCGACGTCGATCCCGCTGAGCCTGCCGCCCTTCACCGTGGTGGGCGCGACCACGCGCGCGGGACTGTTGCCCGCGCCGCTGCGCGACAGGTTTGGATTCACGGGCCATCTCGACTTCTACGAGGATCACGAGCTCAAGGCGATTGTGGTGCGCTCGGCGGGGCGGCTGGGCGTGTCGATCGAGCACGATGCCGCGCACGAGATCGCGTCGCGCTCGCGCGGCACGCCTCGCATCGCGAACCGGCTCCTGCGCCGCGTGCGCGACTGGGCGCAGGTGCACGGCACGGGGCGCGCGGACCTGGACGCCGCGCGGGAGGCGCTCGCCGTGTACGAGGTCGACGAGCGCGGTCTCGACCGGCTCGACCGCGCGGTGCTCAAGGCGCTGTGCCTGCGCTTTGGCGGCGGGCCGGTGGGCCTGTCGACCCTCGCGGTGACCGTGGGGGAGGAGACCGAGACGGTCGAGACCGTCGCGGAGCCCTTCCTCGTGCGCGAGGGGCTCATGAGCAGGACGCCGCGAGGGAGAATCGCGACGGCCGATGCGTGGCTCCACCTGGGCCTCGAGCCACCAGTCGACGCCGTGGGCGGCGCGACGGGTTCGCGCCTGTTCGACTGACGCGCGGCCCGGATGCGGCGGGCTCCCGCGTGCCGTATTCGACTCGGGGCCCGCGAGCCGCCTAGAATCGCCCGGGGCTCAGTCGAGCCGAGACCGTGAGGATTCCTGTGGCACGTGTGAAGAATGGGGCGCGTCGTGCGCTCACCTGGCTGGGCGCCATCGTCGTCGGCCTCTATGGACTGTTGGCGCTGGGCGTCGTGACCGGTGGTGCGGGCTGGACGCCCTCCCTGGCTCTCGACCTCGCGGGCGGCCGCGAGATCGTCCTGACTCCGACCCTTATCGAGGGCGCAGAGCAGACGGTCGACCAGTCCGACCTTGACCAGGCCGTTGACATCATCCGCCGGCGCATCGACGCCTCGGGTGTGGCCGAGGCGGAGATCAGTACGCAGGGCCAGAACGTGGTGGTCGCGCTGCCGGGTAACCCGTCGGACGAGACGGTCGCACTGGTGCGTCAGAGCGCTCAGCTTCAGTTCCGTCCGGTGCTGGTGGCAGGCGCGCCGACCGCGTCGACCATCACCGACCCGAGCGCGACGCCCTCGCCGGAGGCGTCAGCCTCCGCCGAGCCGTCGGCCGAGCCGTCCGAGGTCCCGAGCGCCGAGGCATCGGCCGTGCCCGAGGCCAGCGCCTCGGCCGAGCCGACCGCCGAGGCGACCGCGTCGGCGGAGCCCAGCGCTGAGCCCAGTGCCTCACCGAGCGCGGAGGCGACGCCCGACGCGGAGCCCACCGATGCATCGTCCCTCGAGTGGATCACCACCGAGGTGCAGGAGCGCTACGACGCCCTCGACTGCACGCTGCCCGAGAACCTGTCGGGCGTGACCCCGGGCGACCCCGCAGCGGCCGATGTCGCGTGTGACCAGTACGGACTCGCCAAGTACATCCTGGGCCCGGTCGAGATGGACGGCTCCGACATCGATACCGCGACCTCGGGCCCCGAGCTGAGCCAGCAGGGCACGCTCACCGGCCGCTTCGAGGTGCGCCTCGAGCTCACGGGCGACGGAGGATCCACCTTCGCCCAGATCACGGAGCGCATCTCGACCCTCGAGTCGCCGCGCGACCAGTTCGCGATGGTGCTCGACGGAGTGGTGATCTCCGCCCCGGGTGTCTCCGGGCCGATCACGGGTGGCCAGGCGTCGATTACCGGCACCTTTACTCAGGAGTCCGCGCAGCAGCTGGCCAACCAGCTGAAGTTCGGTGCGCTGCCGATCACCCTCGAGGTGCAGTCCGAGCAGCAGATCTCCGCGACCCTGGGTGCCGACCAGCTCCAGAAGGGTCTCATCGCCGGTGCGATCGGCCTCGTGCTCGTGGTGATCTACTCGCTCATCCAGTACCGCGCGCTCGGCCTCGTGACCGTGGGCTCGCTCGTCATCGCGGGTGCGCTCACGTATGTGCTCATTGCGCTGTTGTCGTGGCTCATCGACTACCGCCTCTCGCTCGCGGGTGTCGCGGGTCTGATCGTGGCGATCGGTGTGACGGCGGACTCGTTCATCGTGTACTTCGAACGCGTTCGCGACGAGCTCCGCGAGGGCCGCAGCCTCAATGCCGCGATCGAGCACGGATGGCGCCGCGCACGCCGCACCATCCTCGCCTCCGACGCGATCAACCTGCTTGCCGCCGTGGTCCTGTACGTGCTCGCGGTGGGCGGCGTGCGTGGCTTCGCCTTCACGCTCGGTCTCACGACCATCGTCGACGTGATCGTCGTGATGATGTTCACCCACCCGGTGCTCGCGTTGCTGGGTAAGACGAAGTTCTTCGGCTCGGGTCACCCGTGGTCGGGACTCGACCCGCGCCAGCTGGGCCGCGACACCATCTACAAGGGCCGTGGCCGGGTGGCGATCAACCCGACCCAGCCCACCCTCGCCGAGCGCAAGGCCGCCGCGGCCGCCGCCGGCGCACGCCCCGAGGGGGAGGACGCCTGATGAAGACCAACCTGGCACAGTGGGGCAACAAGCTCCACGCTGGCGAGATCACCTATCCGATCGTCCAGCAGCGCAAGCGCTGGTTCGTGGTGTCCGCTGCGCTCCTCGCGGCGTCCATCCTCATCCTCGTGTTCAAGGGGCTCAACCCCGGCATCGACTTTGCCGGAGGCACCGAGTTCCGCGTCACGGGCTCCGGAATCGCCGAGGTCTCGATCGCGCAGGAGGTGGTCGAGGAGCTCGCTGCCGACGAGACGCCGCGCGTCACGCTGCTGGGCGACGACGACATCCGCATCCAGATCGGCGTGGTCGATGCGGACACGGCTCGCCAGATCTCCGAGGCGCTTGCGGACGCGTACGGGGTCGACGAGGCAGCCGTCGGCTTCACGCAGATCGGCCCCACGTGGGGTGCGTCGGTGGGCAAGGCCGCGATCCAGGGCCTCATCATCTTCCTCATCCTCGTGTCCGTGGTGATGTCGCTGTATTTCCGCGCGTGGCGCATGGCCGCGGCGGCTCTCATTGCGCTCGCCCACGACCTCATCATCACGGTGGGTGTCTACGCGCTCGTGGGTTTCGAGGTCACCCCCGCCTCGGTGATCGGATTCCTCACGATCCTGGGCTATTCGCTTTACGACACCGTGGTGGTCTTCGACAAGGTGCGCGAGAACACCGCCAACCTCACGTCGCAGCACCGCTACACGTATGCCGAGCTCGCGAACCTGGGTCTCAACCAGACGCTGGTGCGCTCGATCAACACGTCCGTGGTGGCGCTGCTTCCCGTGACCGCGATCCTCGTCGTGGGCGCGTGGTGGCTGGGCGCGGGCACGCTCATGGACATCTCGCTCGCGCTGTTCATCGGCATGGCCATCGGCACGTGGTCGTCAATCTTTGTAGCGACCCCGTTCGAGGTGGCGCTTCGTGGTTCGGAGCCCAAGATCAAGGAGCACACCGCCAGGGTGCTCGCGATGCGTGCCTCCGGTGAGACGGACGTCGCGATTTCGGAGACCGGCGAGGTGCGCGTGGGTGCCGTGACTCCTGGACACCACCAGGGCACCGCCGCCCAGCCGCGGCGCAAGAACCGCAAGGCCTGACGCCACCCCATCCCAGACTGACCAGGAGGGGGACGATGCCGACACCACGGCATCGTCCCCTCCGGCCGTTTCCGGCGCGACCCATGCCCCACGCACTCCGCGCGGCCCACCGGCTCCGCCACACGTCATGTCGGCTCCGCCACACACGCTCGCGCAATGGGACCTCCATGGTCGCTTTCGCGAGGTCGGCGCCTCCCATGGGACCTCCACTGTCGCTCCGCCCGCGAGCCGTGTGGCGGAGGCGCAGGTCCGTACGTGTGATGGGGCGGTGCGGCGCACTCGGTAGACTGGGCCCCTACCAGCCTGGGAGGTGCGCGTGACGGAGACTCGTCCCTCGACCGGGGCGCTCGGGCTCGGATTCCTCCGCCGGGGCAGCCGCGAGGCGAGCGCGATCGACGGCGTGCTCGACACGTATCGCCGCATGTATCCGCGCGGTCGGACGGGGCTCATCGAGCGCGCGTACAAGGTCGCCGACGAGGCTCACCGCGGTCAGCTGCGCAAGAGCGGCGAGCCGTACATCACTCATCCCATCGCGGTGGCGCAGATCATCGCGGATCTCGGAATGTCCGATTCCGTCATTGCCGCGGCGCTGCTCCACGACGTGGTCGAGGACACCGAGTATCCGCTCGAGCGCATGCGCGAGGAGTTCGGCGACGAGGTCGCGATGATCGTCGACGGTGTCACCAAGCTCGACAAGGTGACCTACGGGGACGCCGCGCAGGCAGAGACCGTGCGCAAGATGGTCGTCGCGATGGCTAAGGACATCCGCGTCCTGTTGCTCAAGCTGTGCGACCGGCTCCACAACGCGCGCACGTGGAAGCACGTGTCGCCGGAGTCGGCCCGCAAGAAGGCGCAAGAGACCATCGAGATCTACGCCCCGCTCGCGCATCGCATGGGGCTCAACGCGATCAAGTGGGAGCTCGAGGACCTCAGCTTCCAGACCCTGTACCCGAAGATCTATCAGGAGATCGTCGAGGTCGTGACGGAGCGCGCACCCGAGCGCGAGAAGTACCTCGCGCAGGTGCGCTCCGAGATCGAGAAGGACCTGCGCGCGATGCGCATCAAGGCCGAGATCACGGGCCGCCCCAAGCACTACTACTCGGTGTATCAGAAGATGATCGTGCGAGGCCGCGACCTCAACGACATCTACGACCTGGTGGGCATCCGCATCCTGGTCGAGTCCGTGCGCGACTGCTACGCGGTCCTGGGCGCCATGCACGCCCGCTACCAGCCCGTTCCGGGCCGGTTCAAGGACTACATCGCGATGCCCAAGTTCAACCTCTACCAGTCGCTTCACACCACGGTGATTGGCCCGACCGGCAAGCCCGTCGAGCTGCAGATCCGCACGTACGACATGCACCGCCGTGCCGAATACGGCCTCGCGGCGCACTGGCGCTACAAGGAGACGGCCAAGACCGGCGGCAAGGGTGGCGGCGGCCAGGGCGACATGGGTTGGCTGCGCCAGATCGCCGACTGGCAGCAGGAGACCGCCGACCCGACCGAGTTCCTCGACAGCCTGCGGGGAGAGATCTCCAAGGCCGAGGTCTACGTCTTCACGCCGCGCGGCAAGCTGCTGTCGCTGCCGCAGGGGGCGACGCCTGTCGACTTCGCGTACGCTGTCCACACCGAGGTGGGCCACAAGACCATCGGCGCCAAGGTCAACGGCCGCCTGGTGCCGCTCGACTCGACGCTCGAGAACGGCGATACGGTCGAGGTCCTCACCACCTCGGACGAGAACGCGCATCCCAAACGCGACTGGCTCGAGTTCGTGCAGTCCACCCGCGCGCGCAACAAGATCCGCCAATGGTTCACGCGCGAGCGTCGCGAGGAGTCGATCGAGACGGGGCGCGACATGCTCGCGCGCGCGATCCGTCGCCAGCACCTGCCGATGCAGCGCCTGATGAGCCGGTCCACCCTGCTCGCGCTCGCCAAGGAGATGCACTACGAGGACGTCGACTCGCTGTACGCGGCGATCGGCGAGCACAAGGAGCGGGCCGCCGATGTCGTGGTGCGGATGGTCGAGGCGGTGGGCGGCCAGGAGGGCGCCGACGAGGACCTGACCGAGATCACGCGCCCGGGGCTGCCGGCCGCGCGGTCCTCGCGTCGCGGCGACCCTGGAGTCTCGGTGCACGGCCTCACCGATGTCGTGGTCAAACTCGCGCGCTGCTGCACGCCGGTGCCGGGGGACCCGATCCAGGGATTCGTCACGCGCGGCTCGGGCGTGAGCGTCCACCGCGCCGATTGCGACAACCTCGCGCAGCTGAAGAGCCAGAGCGAGCGACTCATCGACGTCGAGTGGACCGGCCACAACGCAGGGACCTTCCTGGTCAACATCGAGGTGGAGGCGCTCGACCGCAACCGCCTGCTGTCCGACGTGACCCAGGTGCTGTCCGACCACCACGTCAACATCCTGTCCGCCAACGTGTCGACCTCGCGCGATCGCGTCGCGCTGTCAAGCTTCGTCTTTGAGATGGCGGATCCGTCGCACCTCGGCGCGATCCTGAGCGCGGTACGGCGCATCGATGGCGTCTACGACGCGCGCCGGATCACCGGCGCGAAGCGACCGTAGCGACCGCAACGGCTTTCAGAAGCCCTCAGGGACGGACGGCACACCGTCCACGAGTTCCCGGACGATCGCCGCGACGCGCGCGTAGCCGGCCCCGTTCGAGGGATCGAGCGCGAGCGAGGCGCGCAGTTCGGGCGCGGTCACCCACCCCGCGGCCAGTCCGGCGACCGTCGCCGCGCGAGTGACGTGCTCGTCCTCCCATCGCAGCGCGTCCAGGCACGCGCGCGCCACGGGGGCGACCCTGACGGGGCCCATGTGCTCGCCCATGCGCGAGGTGACCCCGGAGTGGAACGCCAGCCGGGCATCGTCCGTGCGCGAGAGCCCACGCACGCCCACGACGTGCCACGGGGCCTGGGGCGCGGAGCCGTCGACGCGTGCCCACCGGCCATGCACCCAGAGCGCCGCGAGGCCCGTGAGCACGGTGTGGCGCGGCACGTGCGCGCACGCGAGGGCACGCAGGCCGGGGGAGGAGGGCACGTCGAGGGGGCGAGCGACACCCGCCGCGAGTGGGGCGACGATGCCGTCCCTGAGCAGGCGCGCAAATTGCGGCCGCCCGACGTCGGCCGGGGTGACGAGGATCATGGGTTCATCGTCACCGCACACGCGACAGCGGGCCAGCCCCTGTGGAGGGGTCCGGCCCGCTGTCGGTGTTCTGCCGTGCGTCTCTAGCGCACGCCCTCGATCTGCGACAGCCACGCCTGACGGGCCGCGAGAGACTCCTCGAGCTTCGAGGTGTCCTTCTTTGCCGCCTTCGCCTCCGCGATCTCGGCCTTGAGGGCCTCGATCGCGGCGTGGAGCTGCGCCGCGGCGCCGCTCGCGCGCGCCTCGAGTTCGGGGTTGCGCGAGTTCCACTGCGCGTCCTCGGCATCCCGCACGGCCTTCTCGACCGCGCCCATGCGCTTCGTCAGGCGTGCGACGTCGGCGCGCGGCACACGACCCGCGGCCTCGAAGCGGTCCTGGATCGGGCGGAGCGCCTGCTTGGTCGCCTGCAGGTCCTTGATGGGAAGCAGGGCCTCGGCCTCGACGACCGCGGCCTCCTTCGCCTCGACGTTGCCCGCGAGGGCCTCATCCTCGGCATCGGACGCGCCGCGACGCGACTGGAAGAACGCGTCCTGTGCCGCCTGGAATCGCTTCCACAGCGCGTCGTCGACGCTGCGTCGGCCACGGCCGGCGGTGCGCCACTCGTTCATGAGGTCGCGGAAGCCGCGCGCGCCGCGGTCCCAGTCGGTGGTCTGCGCGAGCTCCTCGGCCTTGGCGACGAGCGCCTCCTTGCGGGCGGCCACGTCGGTATTGGCCCTGTCGAGCTCGGCGAAGTGGTGCTTGCGCGCCTTCTCGAAGGCCGAGCGTGCGTGAGTGAAGCGCGTCCATAGGGCACGCTCGACGTCCTTGGGGATGCGCGCGCCTGAACGCTGCGCCTCCTTCCACGCGTCCAGCAACGCCCTGAGCTCGACGGTGTCGTTCTTCCAGTGCACCTTCGACTCGGGCTTGTTCGCGAGCGCCTCGGCGGTCACCACGATCTCTTCGCGAGCCGCGACCGCTGCCTCGCGGGCTGCCTTGCGCTCCTCCTGGATGCGGGTGCGGATCGCCTCCGCCTCCGCCTTCACCGCGGCGAAGCGCTCGAGCAGCGTGTCGAGGTCGCCGACGACGCTGGGCGGCGTGAGCGAGGACTCGAGCGACGCGAGCGACTCGTCGATGTCCTTGGGCGCGAGGTCCGCGGTCGCGAGGCGTGCATGGAAGCGCTCCACCGCGGCCTCGAGCTCGAAGAAGGCGTGGGCGTACGGGCGCAGCGCGTCGTCGTCGGCCGCGGGGCCCACCTCGACGCGCTCTTCGGCCACGATCACGTAGGCCACGCCGTCCTCGACGAGTCCGTGCGCGAGCGCCTCCTCGAAGCGCTCATCCGGCACCTCGGCAGCGACGGGCACGGGCACCACCACGTGGGTTGCCTGCTTGGCGACCGCGGCGGGCGTCGGCGCCTTGAAGGCGCCGGGCTTGGGCACGCCTGGCTTGGGCGCAGCCGGCTTGGGTGCGCTGGCTTCGGGTGCGGCCGGCTTAGGAGCGCTTGCCTCGGGCGCGGCCTCTGATGCGGCCTCTGAAGCGACCTCGGTTGCCGCCTCCGGCGTCACCTCGGGCGCGGCGTCGGGAGTCGCGACATCGGCCGCGGTCTCGGGGGTGGGCTGGGACGCGGCCACGACGGCCTCGGTCTGCGACGCGGGGGCGTCGGGCGACTCGGTCATGAGACGGATACCTCGTTCACGATGACGGACAAAGCCGGCGGACCATCGGTGTCCCCGGTGATGGTGCCTGCGTCGGCAACATCCACCACACTAGCGGTCCCGTCAACGACCCTTCCCAGCACGGTGTATCCGCCGGCCGCATCGGACGGGATGACGGAGTCCTGGTAGACGATGAAGAACTGGCTGCCCATGGACTCGCCGTCGCCCGGCACGCGCGCCATCGCGATGGTTCCGGCGGGGTATAGGTCGTCCTCGGGAGCGTTCTCGATCGGCCCATACGTGTAGCCCGGGCCGCCGGATCCGGTGCCCGTCGGGTCACCACACTGGAGCACGTAGATGCCCTCGGTCGTGAGGCGGTGGCAGTCGGTGCCGTCGAAGAAGCCGTCTTGTGCGAGCGACACGAAGCTCGCCACGGCCTGCGGTGCCGCGGCGCCGTCCAACTCGAGCACGATGTCGCCGCGGTTGGTCGCGAGCGTCGCGGTCCACGTGCGGGATTCGGCGATCGAGGGATCGGGAACCGCGAGGTCCGTCGACACGGTGGACTCCGCGCTCGAGGTCCCGGAGGGGGTCTCCGCGCGCGCCTCGGTGCGGTTCTGGTTGAGCGCGACGAGCAGGACCGCGAGTCCGCCACCCAGGAGGAGCCCGGCCGCGACCACGATCGCCGTGATGCGGATGACGCGTTCCTTGTGGCGCTGCCTCGCGGCGATCCGCTCCTCGAATGCGGCCTGTCGCTTCTTTGCGGCGGCCTTGGCCTGCTTGTTGCTGGTCATCGGTCCTTCTCGTGCCGGGAGATGTGCCAGGTCAGTCTACGGCGGGGCGATGCGGAACAATGGCCGCATGGCACGCGTGCAACCCCTCTCCGGATTCCCCGAATGGTCACCGCAAGAGCGTCTGGTGGAGGCGCACGTCCTTGAGACGTTGCGCGAGGTCTTCGCGCTGCACGGATTCGGCGAGATCGAGACGCGGGCCGTCGAGCCCGTCGAGCGCCTCGCCGGCGACTCGGAGGCGTCCAAGGAGATCTACGCGATCGGTCGTCTCAACGCCGACGAGCAGTCGGGTCGCGAGGCGCGCCTGGGTCTGCACTTCGACCTCACCGTGCCGTTCGCGCGCTATGTCGAGGAGAACCAGGGACGCCTGCACTTCCCGTTCCGGCGCTTCCAGATCCAGAAGGTGTGGCGCGGCGAGCGCCCCCAGGAGGGGCGGTTCCGGGAGTTCTATCAGGCGGACATCGACGTCGTGGGCCGCGACCACCTGCCCGAGCACCTCGAGGCCGAGGTCGCGATCGTCATGGCCAGGGCGCTGGCCGCCCTCCCGATTCCGACCGCGCGCAT
This sequence comes from Demequina sediminis, assembly GCF_039545075.1. Classification (NCBI taxonomy): domain Bacteria; kingdom Bacillati; phylum Actinomycetota; class Actinomycetes; order Micrococcales; family Demequinaceae; genus Demequina; species Demequina sediminis. The sequence goes on from NZ_BAABRR010000001.1 coordinate 254,042, forward strand.
GCACCTCAACAACCGCGCGCTCGTCGAGGGCTTCTATCGCGGCGTGGGGATTGTCGACGTCGCGGGCGCGCTGCGCAGCGTCGACAAGCTCGACAAGATCGGGCCCGACGGCGTGCGTGACGAGCTTCACGCGAAGGGTGTGTCGCCCGAGGCCGTCGCGGCCATCCTCGAGCTCGCGGCCATCCAGACGCCCGACGACTCGTTCTTTGGCCTGGTCGAGGCGCTGTGGGACCACGCACCCATCGTCGAGGACGCGGACGATGCGCGGGCGGAGTTCGATCGCGGCGCTCGCTCCCTCGCGGCCCTGGTCGACGCGGTCAATGCCGCGGTTCCTGGCGCCGCGATCGCGGATCTCAGGATCGCTCGCGGCCTGGACTACTACACGGGCGCGGTGTACGAGACGGTGCTCGACGGCCACGAGGACCTCGGGTCGATCTGCTCGGGCGGACGCTACGACTCGCTCGTCGCGGGCGGCGGCTTCCCCGGCGTGGGGATGTCGATCGGTGTGAGCCGGCTCGTGAGCCGCATGCTGAGCGCGAACCTCGCCGCGTCCACGCGCGCGGTCCCGCAGGCGGTCCTGGTCGCCGTGACCGACGAGGCGCACCGGGCCGCCTCGGCCGCGATCGCGGACCGGCTGCGGGCGCGCGGCATTCCGTGCGAGGTGTCGCCGACCGCCGCCAAGTTCGGCAAGCAGATCCAGTACGCGGATCGCCGGGGCATCCCGTTCGTGTGGTTCCCGGGGGCGGGGGAGACCGCTCCCGACGGCGAGGTGAAGGACATTCGCACGGGTGACCAGGTGCCGGCCGATGCCGACGCCTGGGTGCCTCCCGCGGACGACCTCAAGCCGCGCATCGTCCGCCGCTAGACTGAGTCCCGCTCTTCACTTGACCCGCGCCACCCGCGCGTACGAAAGGCCTTGTCTTGCTCCGCACGCATCTCGCTGGAAACCTCCGCGCCGCCGACTCGGGCGCGACCGTCACCCTCGCCGGTTGGGTGGGTCGCCGCCGCGATCACGGCGGCGTCGCGTTCATCGACCTGCGTGACGCGTCGGGCTTCGCTCAGCTGGTGATTCGCGAGGAGATCGCTCACGCGCTGCGCACCGAGTACGTCATCCAGGTCACCGGTGAGGTGCGCACGCGGCCCGAGGGGTCCTCGAACCCGAACCTGCCCTCGGGCGAGATCGAGGTCGACGTCCACGAGGTCACGATCCTCAACGAGTCCGTCCCCACCCCGTTCCCGATCGACGACCACGTCACGGTCGGGGAGGAGGCGCGCCTCAAGCACCGCTACCTCGACCTGCGTCGCCCGCAGCCGCGCGCCAACATCGTGCTGCGCTCCAAGGTCAACCAGGCGGCCCGTCGCGTGCTCGAGCGCCACGACTTCCTCGAGATCGAGACCCCGACGCTCACGCGCTCGACGCCGGAGGGTGCCCGCGACTTCGTGGTGCCCGCCCGTCTGTCGCCGGGCTCGTGGTACGCCCTGCCGCAGTCCCCGCAGCTCTTCAAGCAGCTGCTCATGGTCGCGGGCATGGAGCGGTACTACCAGATCGCGCGCTGCTACCGCGACGAGGACTTCCGCGCGGACCGCCAGCCCGAGTTCACGCAGCTCGACATCGAGATGAGCTTCGTCGACCAGGACGACGTCATCGCTCTCGGCGAGGAGCTCGTGCGCGAGCTGTGGGCGCTGATCGGCTACGAGGTGTCGCTGCCCATCCCGCGCCTCACCTACGCCGACGCGATGGCGCGCTTCGGCACCGACAAGCCGGACCTCCGCTTCGGTCTCGAGCTCACCGAGCTGACGTCCTACTTTGCCGACACCCCGTTCCGCGTGTTCCAGGCGGACTACGTGGGCGCGGTGGTCATGCCGGGCGGCGCGTCGCAGCCGCGCAAGACCCTCGACGCGTGGCAGGAGTGGGCGAAGCAGCGCGGCGCCAAGGGCCTCGCGTACGTGCTGGTGCAGGAGGACGGCACGCTCGGCGGTCCGGTGGCGAAGAACCTGTCCGAGACGGAGCTCGAGGGACTCGCGGCCGCCGTGGGCGCCGAGCCGGGCGACTGCATCTTCTTCGCCGCGGGCAAGGCATCGACCTCGCGCGCGCTGCTGGGCGCCGCGCGCAACGAGATCGCGCGCCGCGTGGGCCTGATCGACGAGGACCGCTTCGAGTTCGTGTGGGTCGTGGATGCGCCGCTGTTCAAGGCGGTCGACGGGGACGATGACGACGTCGTCCTGGGCACGAGCGCGTGGACCGCGGTCCACCACGCCTTCACGAGCCCCAAGCCCGAGTTCATGGACACGTTCGACACGGATCCCGGACCCGCGCTCGCCTACGCGTACGACATCGTGTGCAACGGCAACGAGATCGGCGGAGGCTCGATCCGTATCCACCGCCAGGACGTGCAGGAGCGCGTCTTCAAGGTGATGGGCATCGGGGCCGAGGAGGCTCAGGAGAAGTTCGGCTTCCTCCTCGACGCCTTCCAGTTCGGCGCCCCGCCTCACGGCGGCATCGCGCTCGGCTGGGACCGCGTCACGGCGCTGCTCGCCAAGGCGGATTCGATTCGCGACGTCATCGCGTTCCCCAAGTCCGGCGGAGGCTACGACCCCCTGACGCAGGCGCCCGCGCCGATCACTCCCGAGCAGCGCAAGGAGGCCGGGGTCGACTTCGTCCCCGAGAAGAAGGAGCAGGCGGAGGCGTAGTCGAGCCTTCGGAGGTGTTGCGCGGCACGAGGTGCTGCGCGGCATGAGGTGCTGCGCCGTATGAGGTCCTCAGTGCCCGGAATCACCGGTTTCGGGCACTGAGGACCTCGCCAGACGTGCTGGCGGGGGGACGATGCGCGGGCCCGGTGGTCGCATCGATGCTGACGGCACGTGACGGTCGCCCCGCCCGCGACGCCGCGATGACGCCCGCGATCACGAGCGCGCCGCCCACGAGTTCGCCGAGCCCGGGTGTCTCTTCGAGCACCAGCCATGCGGTCAAGAGCCCGACCACGGGCACGAGCATCGAGAACGGGGCGACGGCACCCGCGGGGTGGCGGGCCATGAGCCACACCCAGATGCCCGAGCCCGCGAGCGTGCCGAGGAGCACCGTGTAGGCGAGTCCGATCCATGCGGGCACGGCCTCGGCGGTGAGCGAGGTCGACAGCGCCTCGCCCACGCGCCCTGGTCCCTCGACGGCGAGCGACAGCGCGACCATGGGTAGGGGCGGCACGACGCTCATCCACAGCACCAGGTGGAGCGGGCGCTCCGCGCGGGCATGCCGCGAGGCGAGGTTGCCGAGCGACCACCCGAGGGCCCCGAGGAGTACCAGGGCGAACGGTGCGAACGGCGCCGTCGCTCCGTAGCTGAGCCCGACCACCGCGAGCCCCGCGGTGGCCACCGCGACGCCGACGAGTCGAGCCAAGCCCCATCCCTCCCGCAAGAACACCGCGCCGAGCACGACAGTGAACGGCGCCGAGGCCTGCAGCACGAGCGAGGCGAGGCCGGTGGGGAAGCCCGCGGCCATGCCCAGATACAGGAAGAGGAACTGGAGCGTGCCGAAGCCCAGGCCGTAGAGGAGCAGCCAGCGCACCGGCACTCGCGGCCGTGGCACCAGCAGAATCGTCGGCACCGCGATGAGCGCGAAACGCAGCGCCACGAGGAACAGGGGCGGGAAGTGCGCGAGCGACGCATGGATCGCGAGGAAGTTGACGCCCCAGAGGACGGCGACGAGCACCGCGAGGGCGGCGTGACGGGCGGGCATGGGGCCAGTCTCGAGCGCGCACGGGTGAAGGACAAGCGAGCATTCGTGTCCCAGATGTTTAGGATGCCTTCATGGAAGCGCGTCATCTCGAACTGCTGAGGGACCTCAAGGAGCGCGGCACTCTCGGTGCGGTGGCCGCCGCGACCTACCGCACGCCGTCGGCGCTGTCCCAGCAGCTGAGGACGGCCGAGCGTGAGGTGGGAGTCGCGCTGGTCGAACCCGCCGCGCGGGGGCTTCGCCTGACATGGGCGGGCGAGATCCTCGCCGCGGGCGCCGACGACGTCCTCGCGGCGCTGGCACGCGTGCAGTCCGCTCTCGACGCAGGCCGCGGCGAGCCTCGCGGCACCGTGCGCATCGGCACCCTTCCGAGCGCGGGCGCCGCGCTCCTGCCGGGGCTGATGTCGAGACTCGTGGGTTCGCAGTTGCGCATCGAGGTCGAGGACTTCGACCTCGCCGAGGCGGACTACGCGCACAGGACGCTCGATCACGACCTGGTGATCGCGCACAGCCTCGCCGCGGATGTCCCCGCCGGCGCCGAGCGGCTGTTCTCGGTGGTGATCGCGCGCGAGCCGATCGACGTCGCGGTGCCCGCGGAGCATCGGCTCGCGAGCAGCCCGCGCGTGCGGCCCGAGGACCTCGCGCGTGAGCGATGGATCGCGGTGCCGCGAGGCTTCCCGTTCGCGACCGTGCACGAGTCGATCGAGGCGGTCACCGGCGTCACTCTTGACCGTATCGTCGAGGTGCGGGACAACCGCCTGGTCGAGAGCCTGGTGGGCGAGGGGCTAGGGATCGCGCTGCTACCCCGGTTCTCGACCCCGCGGTCCCCGGCCTACCGGCTCCTCCCGCTTGAGGGCGTGCATGCGACCCGCGCGATCGTCGCGATCGGTCGCCATGATCGGGTGGAACGACACGCGGTGCGCGCGGTGCTCGACGTCCTCACGGACGTGGGCGCCGGTCTCAGCTGAGGTCGCGCGGAAGCGCCCGGCGGCCGGTCACTCGTGCGTGAGGCCGATGCGCTGGTGGAGCCGGCGCAGGGGCCCGGGTGCCCACCAGTTCCAGTCCCCCAGAAGGGTCATGGTCGCGGGCACGAGCAGCAAGCGCACCACGGTCGCGTCGAGCAGCACCGCGAACGCGAGTCCGACGCCCACCTCCTTGATCATGAGCAGGTCGCCCATCGCGAAGCCGAGGAAGACCAGCACGATGACTGCGGCCGCCGAGGTGATGATGCGACCGGACCGCTGCAGACCCTTGCGGACCGCGGCATCGTTGCTCTCGCCTGCGTCGACGTATTCCTTGACGCGCGCGAGCAGGAACACCTCGTAGTCCATCGCGAGCCCAAAGCCGAACGCCACGATGATCACCGCGACATACGTCTCCACGCCTCCCGTCGAGGTGAAGCCCAGCAGCGACTCGAGATTGCCCTCCCCGAAGATCCACGTCACCACGCCCAGCGTCGCGAGCAGGGACAGCGCGTTGATGAGGAGGGTCTTGACCGGGACGAGCAGCGATCCCGTCATGAGGAACAGCAACACGAAGGTCGCGACGACGACGAGCGCCCCGGCCACCAGGGCGCCCTCGGCGATCGCGTCGATGAAGTCGATCTGCGTCGCGGCGGCACCACCCACGTTGATGGTCACGTCGGCGGGCAACTCGCGCATCTCACGCACGGTCGAGGCGGCCTCGGGGCCGGTCGCGTCCGTCGTGTCGAGGCGCACGCCGACGAAGGTCTCGCCCTCGAGCACCACCGGCTCCTCGACCCCCGCCACCCCGCCGAGCTCGGCCACCGCCGTGAGCCAGTCCGCGAGGGCAGCGGGCGACTCGAGCGAGTGCACCGTGACGGCGGGCTCCACGAGGTGAGGGAAGCCCTCCTCGAATGCGACGACGTAGTCGCGCCGTTCGTTGCCGACCGGCAGCGCCTCGATATCCGAGTTGCGCAGCGTGAGTCCCAGCACGGGCGACGCCAGCAGCAGAAGCAGCGCCGTGGCGCCGATCATCACGAGCCACGGGTGGCGCTGGACCCGCGTGGCGAGACGCGCGAACGCGCCGTCCTCGCGGTCGACATTGGACGTGACGGACACGACCCTCCGCACCCCGGGTAGCCGCGCGAGCAGTCCCGCCCCCACGATGCGTGGCGCGAGCAGATACAGCACGGCGGGCACGACCGTGAGCGCGGCGACCATCGCGGTGGTGACCACACCCACCGCGGCGCCGCCGATGCCCCTGATCATCTCGGGGGAGAAGGCGAGCATGCCGCCCACCGAGACCGCCACGATCAGGCCCGAGAAGGCGACGGTCCTGCCCGCGGTGGAGAGGGTGCGCACGAGTGCCTCGTCACGCGCCTCGCGCGGGTCGCCTCCGAGCCGGTGAAGCTCCTCGCGGAACCGCGACACGAGCAGCAGCCCGTAGTCGATCGACAGGCCGATGCCGAGCACCGTCACGACGTTCACGGCGCTCTGATCGAGATCCAGCAGGTAGGAGAATCCGTACAGCACCGCCAGGCCGCCCGCGATCGAGGCGATGGCACCGGTGAGCGGTGTCGCCGCGGCGAGAAAGCCGCCGAACACGAACACCATCACGATGAGCGCCGCGGGCAGCGCGATGAGCTCGCCCGTGACGAGGTCTCGCTCGAGCTGATGAGTGAAGTCGTCGAACACGAGCGGGCCCGAGAACGTCAGCACGGTCGCCTCCGGCTGACTCGCGCGCATGTCCGCGACGGCGCCAGCCATGATCGCCGCGACCTCCTCGTGGAGCGCGAGTGCGTCGTCGCCCGGGTCGGCGAACGCCACGTCGACCAGGAAGCCGGTGCCCGTGGCGTCGACGAGCGCCGCGCGCGCCTCGGGCGGGCCGGCGAAGGGCGTGGCCACCGACGCCACGTGGTCGACCTCGGCGATGCGCGCGAGGGCGGCCTCCATGGCCGCCTGAACCCCGGCATCGTCCGGGCGTGCGTCCCGGACATACGACGCGAGGCGAGGCCCGACCGCGGGGTCAGCGGTGCGTTCCTGGGCCTGCGTCACCTCCCACGACTGCGAGCCGTCCACGAGCGGCGGCCCGGTGGTGACCCGCTGGAAGAGTCCCTCTCCGTTGACGCCCACGGTCGCGAGCGCGTAAAGGCAGATCGTGGCGAGTGTGGCGAGAATCACGACCAGCCGCGGCGCGCGTGCGATGGCATGACCCAGCCGGGTGAAGATTCCCATGGTCACCAGGCTAGACGCGCGGGACCACGGGGGCAGCGGGGACGATGCGGGGCGCCACGGTGGCGCGGAGTCTCACGGTGGGCTGCGGCCCGGCGCGGAATCAGTTTGATACTGTGGCCGCGCTGGGAAGCCGCCAGGTCCAACGGTCGCGGGGAGGGTCGCGTCCTGAGCGCCGCCCTGAGACGGGCGGAGAACGGAGCCGGTCGATGTCTGAGACCGTCCACATCCACCGCCGACTCGTCCGTGTCGCGGCGCTGCTCGTCTCCGGCGCACTCACCGCCGTGATCGCCGTGCCCGCCGCGGCCGCCGAGGAGGCCGTCGAGGCCCCCGTCGAGTTCGTCGACGTGGATCGCTCGCCGGAGTTTACCGATGAGATCGCCTGGATGGGCGAGACGGGCATCTCGCTTGGCTACGCCACGACGGCGGGACGCGAGTACAGGCCATTCGGTCGCGTCACGCGCGACGCCATGGCCGCGTTCCTCTACCGCTACGCCGGCTCGCCCGAGTTTGAGGCTCCCAGCGAGCCGACCTTCTCCGACGTCACCCCCGAGACGTCCGACTTCTACGTCCAAATCGAGTGGGCCGCGGCTCAGGGCATTGCGGGCGGCTGGTCCGACGGCACCTTCAAGCCCACGCGGGCGATCACTCGCGACGCCATGGCCTCGTTCCTCTACCGCTTCGAGGGGGGCTCCGCGCCGTCGGGTGAGCAGGTCTATGTCGACTCGGACGAGTCCCCCGAGCATGCCGACGCGATCGAGTGGCTCGCGACCCAGGGCATCTCGCAGGGGTGGGTGAACTGGCGCGGGCGGGTCTACAAGCCGCTCCAGACCATCACCCGCGACGCAATGGCTGCATTCCTCTACCGGCTCGAGCACGGCGCGGAGCCCGTGACCGCCCATGCACCGGTGCTGGCGCCTCGCGCCACGGTATGGGTCACCGCATCGACCCTTCATCTGCGGGCGCAGCCCACCTGGAACTCGGCCGTCGTGGTGTCTGCACGGAGGAACGCGAGCGGAACCTTCGATGGCGCACGCGAGCATGGATGGCAGCGCGTGGAAATGGGCGGCGTCAAGGGATGGGCGCCCTCGGAGTACTTGCGCACGACCGAGCCGTCCTTCACGGTGACTCGCGTGGGCATCAAGGTTGACGAGTTGTGGTTTCGCGACGGCCCGTCGAACAACGACACGGTCCTGATGAAGATCCGCCGCGGCGAGCGTGGCGAGTTCACCGGCGTCATTCGCGGCGACTGGTGGCAGGTGCGATTCCGCGATCGACTCGCGTGGGCCCCCGCCATGCACATGAACGTCGTGAGGCCGTTCGACGCCGCCGCGGTGTTGCGCACCGCGCACTCCCAGGTCGGCTATCGCGCCGTGTCGTACAACGACAACAAGTTCAACGACTGGGCGGGCGGTCGCAACCCGTGGTGCATGGTGTTCGTCATGTGGGTGTTCGACAAGTCGGGCTTCAAGCAGGGCGTGCCGTTCGAGCTGCTGTATTCGGACTGGGCGCGCGAGGCACTCGCGTCGGGCATCGTCGATCGCACGGTGACCGCGGCGGATCTCAAGCCGGGCCACGTGGTGTTGGTCGACTGGCCGCCGTATACGGGGCCCACTCACGCGGGCATCGTTGACCGGGTGGTCGGCAGCAACGTGATCCTGGTCGAGGGCAACACCTCTGACGGCACGGGTGACCCGACGCGCGGCGTCTTCGTCAGGGAGAGGCGAATCGTCGACATGTATGGGGTGTTCAACCCGGACGAGTTCGCCCGAGTCAACGGGTACTAGCAGCGGCCGGCGCGGCGTGTGCTGTCAGACCCTGCGCCTACGCTGAACCCATGGATCTGTTCGACTCCGCGCGCATGGACGCCACCGGCGTGCCGGAGGCGCTCGGCAACGCGCCGCTTGCGGTGCGCATGCGACCGCGCACCCTTGATGAGGTCGTGGGGCAGGCACACCTGCTCGCGGAGGGCTCGCCGCTGCGGCGGCTCATTGGCGAGGCGGCACCCGCAACCTCGGTGATCCTGTGGGGACCGCCCGGCACGGGCAAGACCACGTTGGCGTACCTGGTCGCGGGCAACAGGAGGTTCGTCGAGCTGTCGGCCGTTACCGCGGGAGTCAAGGACGTGCGCGCCGTGATCGACGACTCGAAGCGGCGGATCGCGACTGGAGAGCGCGAGACAGTGCTGTTCGTGGATGAGATCCACCGCTTTACGCGTTCGCAGCAGGACGCGTTGCTGCCCGCGGTGGAGAACCGCTGGGTCACGCTCATCGGCGCGACCACGGAGAATCCGTCGTTCTCGGTCGTGGGGCCGCTCCTGTCCCGTTCGCTGCTGCTCACGCTGCAGCCGCTCGCGGCCACGGATGTGGGAGAGGTGGTGGACCGCGCGATCGTGGAGGAGCGCGGTCTCGGTGGCACGGTGACCCTCGAGGACGGTGCGCGCGACCACATCCTGCGTGTCGCGGGGGCCGACGCCCGCAAGGCGCTCACCCTGCTCGAGTCGGTCGCTCAGTCCGCGCTGCAGTCCTCGGAGGGCGGGCTCATCACGGCCGCGCTGACCGAGGCGACCATGGATGCCGCCCTGGTCGCGTACGACAAGTCGGGCGACCAGCACTACGACGTCATCAGCGCATTCATCAAGTCGGTGCGCGGGTCGGACGTCGACGCGGCGCTGCACTACTTGGCGCGCATGGTCGTCGCGGGGGAGGACCCGCGGTTCATCGCGCGCAGGCTCGTGATCCTCGCCGCCGAGGACATCGGCCTTGCCGACCCTCAGGGTCTGGTGATCGCGCAGGCGGCCGCCGAGGCGGTGAGCTTCATCGGGATGCCCGAGGGGCGCATCGTGCTCGCGGAGGCGACCGCGTATCTGGCGAGCGCTCCCAAGTCGAACCGCGCGTACGTCGCGATCGACAAGGCCATCGCCGACGTGCGTGCCGGCCGCGCCGGCGTGGTCCCCGACCACCTCAGGGACGCGCACTACGCGGGAGCCGAGCGCATCGGCCATGGCCAGGGCTATCGCTACGCGCACGATGCTCCCCACGGGGTCGCCGCGCAGGAGTACCTGCCCGAGGCGCTCGAGGGCGCGCGCTACTACGAGCCCACCGAGCACGGCTTCGAACGCACCCTGAGCGAGCGGCTCACGACGATTCGCCGCATGCTCGGCAGGGACTAGGGTCCGTCGAGAGTTCCGCGCGTGTCGCGGGGTGTGCGGCCCCCACCCGCTTTGCTACACTATTCGAGCCCTCGCGGACGGTTGGCTGCTGCCCCGCGAACTCCAGCACTCAGCACATCGATTATTTCCCGGCGCATCCGCGCGCCCGGGAAGTTATTAAGGACATCATGACCTCAGTACAGAAGGCACGCCGCCAGGTCCGCCTGTCGCGCAGCCTCGGGATCGCGCTGACTCCGAAGGCCGTCAAGCACTTCGAGAAGCGTCCCTACCCGCCCGGCGAGCACGGCCGTACCGCCCGCCGCAAGGAAAGCGACTACGCGGTTCGTCTGCGCGAGAAGCAGCGTCTTCGCGCCCAGTACGGCCTCCGCGAGAAGCAGATGACCTCGACCTACGCCGAGGCGAAGAAGGAGTCCGGCCTGACCGGTGAGGCCTTCGTCGAGCTGCTCGAGATGCGTCTCGACGCCCTGGTGCTGCGTGCCGGCTTTGCCCGCACCATCCTCCAGGCGCGTCAGTCGGTCCTGCACCGCCACATCCTCGTGGATGGCAAGATCGTCGACCGTCCCTCGTTCCGCGTGAAGCCGGGCCAGACCATCCAGGTCAAGCCCAAGGCCGTCACCCTCGAGCCCTACATGGCCGCCGCCGCCGGCGCGCACCGTGACGTGCTCCCGCAGGTGCCCGAGTACCTCGACGTCACGCTCGAGAAGCTCAGCGCCCGCCTGGTCCGCCGTCCCAAGCGCGCCGAGGTCCCCGTGACCTGCGACGTGCAGCTGGTCGTCGAGTACTACGCGCGCTAGTCGCACCCGTGAGGCTTCGACGAGCCACACACTGAGAGGCCGCGGCGCGGCGCCCCTGAGGGGCGGTGCGCCGCGGCCCTTTCTGTACGATGCAGGCGCCGGGCAGGTCCCGCCCCACGCCGGATGACAGGTAAGGACACGTAGGAGAGCCATGCAGACTTCCGAGATCGCCACGCGATGGGTCGACTTCTTTGCCAAGCGCGACCACCACATCGCGCCGAGCGCGTCGCTCGTGTCGCCGGATCCGTCGCTGCTCTTCACGGTCGCGGGCATGGTCCCCTTCATCCCGTACATCATCGGCACGGACACCGCGCCGCACCCGCGCATCGCCTCTGTCCAGAAGTGCATTCGCACCAAGGACATCGAGGAGGTGGGAAAGACCACGCGCCACGGCACCTTCTTCCAGATGCTCGGCAACTTCTCGTTCGGGGACTACTTCAAGGAAGGCGCGATCGACTTCGCGTGGGAGTTCCTCACGGGACCCGAGTCGGAGGGCAATCTGGGCTTCGACCCGGAGCGTTTTTGGGTGACCATCTGGAACGAGGACGAGGAGGCGCTGTCGCACCTCGTCAACGTGGGCGTCGACCCGTCGCGCATCGTGCGACTCACGCGCGAAGAGAACTTCTGGGACACGGGCCAGCCCGGTCCCGCGGGTCCCTGCGCGGAGTGGCACTACGACCGCGGGCCCGAGTTTGGTCCCGAGGCCGTGGGCGGCACCGTGGACCCCGGCGGCGACCGCTACCTCGAGGTGTGGAACCTTGTCTTCGACCAGTTCCTGCGAGGAGAGGGCTCCGGCAAGGACTACCCGCTGATCCGCGAGCTCGACCAGAAGGCGATCGACACCGGTGCGGGTCTGGAGCGCCTCGCGTACCTCAAGCAGGGCGTGTCGAATATGTACGAGATCGACCAGGTCTTCCCGGTGATTGCGAAGGCGCAGGAGCTGTCGGGTAAGACGTATGGCGACAACGAGACGGACGATGTCCGCATGCGCGTCATCGCGGACCATGTGCGCTCGTCGCTCATGCTGATCGGCGACGGCGTCACGCCTGGCAACGAGGGCCGTGGCTATGTGCTGCGCCGCCTCATTCGCCGCTCGGTGCGCGCCATGCGCCTGCTGGGTGTCGAGGACCGCTCGCTGCCCGAGTTGCTGCCCGTGTCGATCGACGCGATGGCCAGCGCCTACCCCGAGCTCGAGACCGGTCGCTCGCGCATCGAGTCCGTCGCGTACACCGAGGAGGACGCGTTCCGGCGCACGCTCGCGCAGGGCACGACCATCTTCGACCTCGCGGTCGACAAGGCGAAGCAATCCGGCACCCCCGCGCTGTCCGGCTCCGACGCGTTCACGCTGCACGACACCTACGGCTTCCCGATCGACATCACCCTCGAGATGGCGGCCGAACAGGGCATCCAGGTCGACGAGGCAAAGTTCCGTGAGCTCATGAAGGAGCAGCGTGAGCGCGCCCGCGCCGATGCCAAGGCCAAGAAGGGCGGCCACGCCGACGTCAGCGTCTACAACGGGATCAAGGAGACGCGCGCGACGGAGTTCCGTGGCTATGAGGAGCTCGTCACCGCCACCGAGATTCAGGCAATCGTGCGCGACGGGGTGGGCGTACCCGTCGCCCTGACGGGCGAAACCGTCGAGGTCATCCTCCCGCAGACGCCGTTCTACGCGGAGTCGGGCGGCCAGGAGGCCGACTCGGGCATCATCCGGTCCGCGCGCGGCACGCTCGAGGTGGTCGACGTCCAGAAGCCCGTCAAGGGACTGGTGGTGCACACCGTGACGGTGATCGAGGGCGAGATCGCCGTGGGCGACGAGGTCTCCGCCGAGGTCGACACGGAGTGGCGGCTTGGCGCGCGTCAGGCGCACTCGGGCACGCACCTGGTGCATGCGGCGCTGCGCGAGGTCCTCGGCCCCGATGCGCTGCAGTCGGGCTCGTACAACAAGCCGGGCTACCTTCGCCTCGACTTCGCGTGGAACTCCGCGCTGTCCGCGGCGACGCGGTCCGAGATCGAAGAGGTCACCAACCGCGCGATCCGTCGCGATCTCGACGTGTCCGCGCAGTACATGACCCTGCCCGAGGCCAAGGAGTGGGGCGCCGTCGCGCTGTTCGGCGAGACGTACGACGAGACGGTGCGCGTCATTCAGATCGGCGGTCCGTGGTCGCGCGAGCTGTGCGGTGGCACGCACGTGGATCACTCGAGCCAGGTCGGACTCGTCGCGCTCACGGGCGAGTCCTCGGTGGGCTCGGGCTCGCGTCGCATCGAGGCGATGGTGGGCATCGAGGCCTTCCAGAAGCTCGCCGCCGAGCGCGCGCTGGTCTCCGAACTCACGACCACACTTAAGGTGCAGCCCGGCGAGCTCAAGGGGCGGGTCGAGAAGGTACTCGAGCGTCTCGCCGAGGCCGAGCGCCAGCTCGCGGGCTATCGTCAGCAGGCCATGCAGCAGGCGGCCGCCGGTCTGGTCGACCACGCGGTGACGGTCAACGGCGTGCGCGTCGTGACCCATGCGTCTCACGAGGCGGGGGACGGGGACGACCTCCGGACGCTCGTGACGGACGTGCGTGCTCGTCTCGGCGAGTCGACACCTGCGGTGGTGGCGATCGCGGGCGAGTTCGGCGGCCGGCCGCAGATCGTGATCGCGACCAACGGACCCGCGCGCGACGCCGGCCTGAAGGCGGGAGACCTGGTGCGCACGGCATCGTCCATCCTGGGCGGCGGGGGCGGCGGCAAGCCGGACCTCGCGCAGGGCGGCGGTCAGGATGCCGCGCGCATCCCCGACGCGCTCGAGGCCGTGCAGGCAACGGTGGCCTCACGTGCCTAGGGCGGCGCGTGGATAGGGGAGTGCGTCTCGCCGTCGACGTGGGCACCGTCCGCGTGGGCGTAGCGGCGTCCGACCCTGACGGGCTCATGGCGTTTCCCGTCGACACGGTGCAGCGGGGCAAGGGCGACGTCGCGGCCGTGGCCGCAATCGCCGCGGAGCGCGGGGCGGTCCGCGTCTTCGTCGGGCTGCCGCGCACCCTCGCCGGCGCCGAGGGCGCGAGCGCTCAGGACGCGCGCGGGTTCGCTGCGGCCCTCGCGGAACTCACCGAGGCGTCGGTTCGTTTGATCGACGAGCGATTTTCGACGGCCACCGCATCCCAGGCGATGCGCAGCGCCGGCCGCAGCGCGAAGCGACAGCGGCAGGTGATCGACCAGGCGGCCGCCGTGGTGATTCTCGAGAACGCCCTCGACGTTGACAGGAACGGTAATCTCGATGCGGTGACCATCGAGGTTCCGCGCAAGGGGAATGATGACTGACCTTTTCGAGGCTGAGGCCACGACCACCACGTCTCTCGACCTGCGGCGCCTTCAGCGCAGCAAGCGACGCGCGGCGCGCAGGCGGCTCACGCTGATCGTGACCGCCGTCGCGGTGGTGTTGTTCGCGATCGGCGGCTCGATCGCGGTGAACTTCCTCCAGGGCTTCGAGTCGACCACCACCGAGATCGCGGACTACGACGGCCCCGGTCAGGGCAACGTCCAGGTGGTCATCGAGAGCGGTGCCACCGGGGCGGACATCGCAGCGACGCTCTACGACGCGGGCGTGATCGCATCGACGCAGGCCTTCATCATCGCCGCGAATGACAACGCGGAGTCCGCGTCGATCACCCCCGGCTACTACTTCATGCACAAGGAGATGAAGGCCGAGTACGCACTGGAGGCGCTGCTCGACCCCGCGAACCGCGACGTACGCGCGATCACCATCCCCGAGGGCAGGACACTCGACCACTACTTCCAGGCGATCGCGAACCTCACCGGCACCACCAAGGAGGAGGTGCAGGCGGCCGCGGAGAACACCGAGGCGCTCGGCCTCCCCGAGGAGGCGGGCGGCAATCTCGAGGGCTGGCTGTTCCCGTCGACCTACGAGTTCAACCCCGGCGTGACCCCGCAGGAGATCCTGACCAAAATGATCGCCCAGACGGTGACCATCCTCGACAGGAATGGTGTGGCACCTGAGGACCGTGTGCGCATCCTCACCGTCGCGTCGCTCATCGAGCGCGAGGCGCGCCTCGACGACGACCGTGCGCTCATCTCTTCGGTGATCTACAACCGCCTCGACATCGACATGAAGCTCGAGCTCGACTCGACCGTCAAGTACCTGTCCCCGTCAGAGGGGGTCTTCACCTCGGACGACGAGCGCGCGATCGACTCTCCGTACAACACGTACGCGAATGTGGGCCTTCCCCCTGGCCCGATCGCGGCACCGGGAGAGGCGTCGATCAAGGCGGCGCTGTCGCCGGCGGAGACCGACTACCTGTTCTTCGTGACGGTCAACCTCGACACGGGCGAGACGCTGTACGCGACCGAGTACTCGGACCACCTCGCGAACGTCGAGACCCTGCGCGCGTGGGTCGCCGCCAACCAGACCGAGTCCGACGCGGAGTGAGCGCCGTCCGCCGCGCGGGCGTCCTGGGTCACCCCATCGGGCACTCGCTCTCCCCGGTGCTGCACCGCGCCGCCTACGACGCGCTGGGACTGGACTGGGAGTACGGCGCGTACGACGTGCCCGCGGGAGGGCTAGCCGCCTTTCTCGGGGGCCTCGACGCCGCCTGGGCGGGGCTGTCGTTGACGATGCCGCTCAAGGTCGAGGCCGTGCCGCTCATGCACTACGTCGAGTCGATGGCCAAGCTGGTGGGCGCGGTGAACACGGTGCTCATCCAGGACATCGGCGGCGTGCGCCAGCTCACTGGTGCCAACACCGACGTGTGGGGCATCCAGGAGGCCTTCCGCGAGGCGGGCGTCGAGTCGGCCCGGTCGGGCATGATCCTGGGCGGGGGAGCGACGGCGACGTCCGCGATGGCCGCGCTGGGAGCGCTTGGCGTCGAGGCCCTGCTGGTCGCGGTGCGCGCGCGCGGACGCGCCGGAGGACTGGTGCGCGCCGCGAGTCGCATGGGACTGCGTCCGCGGTTGGTGGGCTTCGATGAGGTGCCGTTGCTTGCGGAGGGAGTCGACGTGGTGGTGTCCACCGTTCCGGCCGATGCCGGTGCGGAGGTCGCGGGGACCCTCACCTTGGTGCGTGCGGGGGCGGCGCTGCTCGACGCGGTCTACGACCCCTTGGTGACCCCGCTGGGAGGCGCGTGGGCCCGCCTGGGTGGGACGCGCATCGGCGGGGAGCGCATGTTGCTTCATCAGGCTGCTGAGCAGGTACGACTCATGACGGGGCGTTCTGCACCGATTGGCGTGATGGATGCCGCTCTGCGTGGAATGTTGAATAGGTAACACTTCAGGTGGGCCTGAGCGCTGCCGATGGTAGGTTCGGCGCTAATGGTTCTGGCGCATGAGGGAGCGCGAATGAAGCAGCTAGGAAGCATCCTGCTCGAGGAGGGCGTGCTCACCGAGGAGCAGCTGGTCGACGCGATCGACGAGCAGCAGGCTCGGGGGCAGTCGCTCGGGCGGACCCTGGTGGAGATGGGGTACATCTCCGAGGGTCAGTTGGTGCGTGCGCTCGCTTCTCAGGTGGGTATGGAGTTCGTGGAACTCGCCGAGTACCCCGTGGATCGCGCGGCTGTCGCGCTCATCCCCGACACCGTCTGCCGGCGCCACGCGGCGCTGCCGATCGGCTTCGAGGGCGAGCGCCTCAAGGTCGCGATGTCCAACCCGGGCAACGTGGTGGCGGTCGACGACATTCGACAGATCACCCACAGGACCGTCATCCCCGTGGTGGCGGCGCACGACGACCTCATGCAGGCGATCGACCGGTACTGCCGCTCCGACGCGGAGATGAAGGACCTTCAGGGCGCGCTCGACGAGCAGGAGGAGGTCGACCTCTCGCAGATCGGCGACGTCATCGAAGACGATGCGCCGATCGTGAGGTTCGTCAACCTGCTCATCACGCAGGCGATCCAGGACCGTGCGTCCGACATTCACCTCGAGCCGGGGGAGAAAGACCTCAGGGTCCGCTATCGAATCGACGGCGTGCTGCACGAGATGAACGCGGCCCCCAAGTCGACCCAGAACGGCGTGATCTCGCGCATCAAGATCATGTCCGACATCGACATCGCCGAGCGGCGCAAGCCGCAGGACGGACGCCTCTCCGTCAACCACCAGGGCCGCAAGATCGACCTGCGCGTCGCGACGCTCCCCACGGTGTGGGGCGAAAAGGTCGTCATGCGTATCCTCGACAACTCGACGGCGACGCTCGACCTCGAAGAGCTTGGCATTCGCCAGCACAATCTCGATCTTTACCAGCAGTCGTACACCAAGCCTTACGGGATGATCCTGGTGACGGGCCCTACCGGCTCTGGAAAGTCCACCACGCTGTACGCGACGCTCAACCAGGTGTCGCGTCCCGAGATCAACGTCATCACCGTCGAGGACCCAGTCGAGTACCGGATTCCGGGGATCAACCAGGTGCAGGTCAACGTCAAGGCTGGCCTGACGTTCGCCGGCGCTTTGCGCTCGATTCTGCGCTCCGACCCTGACGTGGTGCTGCTCGGTGAGATCCGTGACGGCGAGACCGCTCAGATCGCGATCGAGGCGGCGCTCACCGGTCACCTGGTGCTGTCGACGCTGCACACCAACGACGCGCCGAGCGCGATCACGCGACTGACCGAGATGGGCATCGAGCCGTTCCTCGTCGGGTCCGCGGTCGACTGTGTGATTGCGCAGCGCCTCGCGCGCCGGCTCTGCCCGCACTGCAAGGAGACGTACTCGCCGACGGGCTACGAGCTCGAGCGCTTCGGATGGCAGGCAGGCGAGGAACTTCCCGAACTGTTCCGGCCCGCAGGCTGCGCGCGGTGCTCCCGCACTGGCTACCGGGGGCGCCTCGCGCTCCATGAGATCATGCCGGTAAACGAAGAGCTCGAGCGGCTTGCGGTCGCTCGCGCCTCGTCCGCCGACATCGGCCGCGTGGCCCGTGCGGCCGGCATGCAGACGCTCATCGAGGACGGTTGGGCGAAGGTCCGCGACGGACTCACCTCCGTGGAGGAGCTGCTGCGAGTCGTGAAATAGGGAATGTCTTAGAATGGTAGATTCACGCCGATAGTTTGAGGGAATGCGCATAAAAGGCGCGCATTTCGGGGGAGGACGCATGACTTCGGAGTTCCAGCCTGGGAACGGCGCATGGTTCGCGCCGCAGGGTGGCGCCGCGCCTCAGCGCCCGGTCGCCGCTCAGCCGCCCGCGCCCACGACGCCTCCCGTCGACCCCCAGCCGGTTGCTCCGGTTGCTGCCGCTCCAGTGCCCCCAGTGGCACCGCAGGCGGGCAATCCGGTGTTCGCTCCCCAGTCGCCCGAGGCGCCGCTGCCCACTGCGCCCGCGGCTCCGTCGTTGCACCACGCTGGTCCCCAGAACACGCGGCGCGCGCCGTTCCTCGAGGAGCGCCGCCCGTACACTGGCCAGCCTGACGCGCCCGTCGGAGCGCAGCAGGTTCCCGCCGCATCGTCGCCCGTTGTATCGGCTCCAGCCGCGCCTACCGCGATGCAGGCGCCCGTACCGCCCGTCGATGCGGCCGCCGCCTTCGCCGCCGCCGCACAGCAGCAGGGCGCCTTTATGCCGGCACCCGAGCCTGCCCCCGTGAAGGAGGAGCCGAAGGCCCCTCCCACACCCGCGGCGGCGCAGGCCGCGCCGGGTCCGAAGGCGCAGCCGGTGGGCAAGCGCGTGGGCATGACGCTCGACCGCGACGAGAACGACCTCGACATCAACGTGGCGCTACGCCAGATGATGAAGTTGGGCGCCTCCGACCTCCACGTCACCACGGGCGCACCGCCCATGGTGCGTCTCGACGGCGAGCTTCAGCCGCTTGAGGGGTTCAGCAAGCTCAACCCCGAGGGCTTGCAGCGCACCATGTACTCGATCCTCACGCAGAAGCAGCGCGAGACGTTCGAGGAGCACCTTGAACTCGACTTTTCGTACGCCCTGGTGGGGGAGGCGCGCTTCCGCGTCAACCTCTACATGCAGCGCTCGTCGGTGGGCGCCGCGTTCCGTGTGATCCCGTATGAGATCAAGCCGCTCGAGGCCCTGGGCATCCCGCCGGCCGTCGCGGAGTTCGCGTCCAAGCCGCGCGGACTGGTGCTGGTGACGGGGCCCACGGGTTCCGGCAAGTCGACCACGCTCGCGTCGCTCATCGACCTCGTGAACCGCCAGCGCGCGGACCACATCATGACGGTCGAGGACCCGATTGAGTTCCTGCACAAGCACAAGAAGTCGCTGGTCAACCAGCGCGAGGTCGGCGCGGACACGCTGTCCTTCAAGAACGCGCTCAAGCACGTGCTGCGCCAGGACCCCGACGTCATCCTCGTGGGCGAGATGCGTGACCTGGAGACCATCCAGGTGGCGCTGACCGCCGCCGAAACTGGCCACCTGGTGTTTGCGACGCTGCACACGCAGGACACGGCGCAGACCATCGACCGCATCATCGACGTGTTCCCGGCGGAGCAGCAGGCGCAGGTGCGCACGCAGCTCGGCACTGCGATCCAGGGCGTGATGTGCCAGGCGCTGTGCAAGCGCTCGGACGGCCCGGGCCGTGCCGTCGCGGTCGAGGTCATGGTCGCGACGCCGGCTATCCGCAACCTCATCCGCGAGGGCAAGACGCACCAGATCTACTCGATGCTCCAGGCGGGCTCGAAGCAGGGCATGCAGACCATGGACCAGCACCTCGCGTCCCTGGTGAAGCAGGGCCGCATCTCCTACGACACGGGCGCCGAGATGTGCCATCACCTCGAGGACTTCAACCGCCTGTGCGGTCGTGGCTCGCTGGCCGGGGCGGAGGTTTAGTGATGGCAACCTCCACCGCCACCGTCAAGAAGTACAACTACGAGGTTCGTGACGCCCAGGGCAAGATCCAGAAGGGCACCATCGAGGCCCCGTCGGAAGCTGCCGTCGCCGGACGCCTCAAGGAGATGGGGCTGACCACGGTCGCCATCACCGAGGTCAAGACCGGCGGGCTGCAGTCCGAGATCAAGATCCCGGGCCTGACGGATCGGATCAAGCTCAAGGACATCGCAATCCTGTCGCGTCAGCTCGCGACCATGATCGCCGCGGGTCTGTCGCTCCTGCGCGCGCTGTCCATCCTCGCGGAGCAGACTGAAAACAAGGCGCTCGCCAAGATCGTTCACGAGGTCCGCGCGGATGTCGAGGCCGGCTCATCTTTCTCGCAGGCGCTCGGCAAGCATGACACATTCCCGCCGCTCATGGTCAACATGGTGCGCGCCGGCGAGGTCGGCGGCTTCCTAGACCAGGTCCTGCTGTCGGTCGCGCAGAATTTTGAATCCGAAGTGGCGCTCCGCGGCAAGGTGAAGTCCGCGATGACGTACCCGATCGTCGTGTTTGTCATCGCAATCCTTGCGGTGACCGGCATGTTGCTGTTCATCGTGCCCGTGTTCGCGACCATGTTCAGCGACCTGGGCGGCGAGCTGCCGTTCCTGACGCAGATCCTCGTGTGGATGTCCGACGCGCTCAAGGTGCTCATCATCCCCTTGGTCATCGCGATCTTCGTTGGCGCGTGGCTCTACAGGAAGAATCGCTATAAGGAGGGGTTCCGCGAGAAGGTCGAACCGTTCTACCTGAAGGTTCCGGTCTTCGGTGGTCTCACCCAAAAGATCGCGGTCGCGCGCTTCACACGCAACCTCGCGTCGATGCTTAGGTCGGGAGTGCCGATTCTCCAAGCGCTCGACATCGTCGGTGAGGCGAGCGGCAACATCGTGATCGAGCGCGCGGCCAAAGCGGTGCGTGAATCCGTGCGCACAGGTAACTCACTCGCGAAGCCGCTCGCGGAGCACCCGGTCTTCCCGCCCATGGTGGTCCAAATGATGGCGGTCGGCGAGGACACCGGAGCGCTCGACGACATGCTCGACAAGATCGCCGACTTCTATGACCAAGAGGTCGAGGCGACCACGGAGGCGCTCACCTCTCTCATCGAGCCCATCATGATCGCGGTGCTCGGCGGAATCGTCGGCTTTATGGTCATCGGTCTGTATATGCCCATCTTCGGGGTCTTCGACCTCGTCGCATAAGACTTCGCCGCGGCGCACCTGAGGGTGTGCTGCGGAGGAGGGGCCCGCAAGGGTCCTCATCAACACATAGAAACTGAAACTGATCAGGAGAAGACAATGACTGCGATGGCTCGCATTCGCAAGAGCATCGAGGAGAAGGACGACAAGGGTTTCACCCTTATCGAGCTCCTCGTCGTCATGATCATCATCGGCATCCTCGCCGCGATCGCAATCCCGCTGTTCCTCAACCAGCGCAAGAAGGCGGAGGACTCCGCCGCGAAGGCCGATGTCTCGACGCTCGGCAAGGAGATCGCAACCTGGTACGTGGACAACACGACCGCGCCGGTGGTCAACCAGTCGGCCGCCACCGGTGGCTTCTACGGCCTTGGCGCCACCGCTGCCGCAGCTACGGCGAATAAGATTGGCAATGCGTCGAAGAATGTTGCACTCGGCGCGGACGGCCTCGAGGGTGGCGGCACGTCCACCACCTGGTGCGTCGACGTGACCAACGCCTTGGGCGACAAGGCGGTTGTCGGCTACAAGTACTCGGCCGCTGGCGGCCTCGAAGAGGGTACTTGCTGATCTATTCCGATCAACGTTGGGTTCCTGTGGCTCGGTCGCTTGCCCGTCCACAGGAACCCAACCGGGTCGAGACCTTGCGGTACACGAATGTTGGGGAGACAGCGATGCGAGCGATGAGTCGGCACCGTGTCCTGGGTCAACGTGATGGCGGGTTCACGTTGGTCGAGGTGATCGTGGCGATGTTCGTGCTTGCCATCGTGATGCTCTCGATCGTCTTTGTGCAGGCCAAGGCCCTGACCACGAACGCCGAAAGCCAAGCTCGCCAGCAGGCCACGGCCGCTGCGAATCAGGCCATGGAGCAGCTCCGTGCAATGCCATGGAATTACCTGCGCAAGGGTCTCTACTCGGGTTTTGTCACCGCCGCTGGTGGTGACTCGTACGTATCGGGGAGCACACTCACCGTCACCGGCACGCCGTACACGTTGAAGATGGGCACCACCGCTACGGACCTTGCCAAGCCGTGGCCACCGCTGTTCGATGCCTCCGGCTCCAATAAGCAGACGCTTACGTCCGGTTCCGGCAATGGAACTTCGATCGAGTTGAGATCGTATACGACCACAGTCTCCGGCGCCGGAGCCACCGACGCGGTGGGCCTCATCGTGGTCGCCACGTGGACCAAGCCATCGGACGGTTCCACCCAACGCACGGTGCTGACCTCGACAGCGTATGCGCCCACTGGTTCGACGTGCGGGAGCACGGAGACCGCGCCCTTCCTCGCCGCGTGTCAGGCTTCGTTCGAGGCTACGGCATCCGCATCGCGCGTGGACGTCTCCGTTACTGCTAGCACCGATGACGGGCTTGGCGAGTCGCCGGTTCTCCCCGGTTCAAGCTACTACTCCATGCACATGTCGACTGCAGGTGCAGCGGCCCGTGTCTCCAGCCAGCAGGTGTCGAATGCCTCGGCTTTCGCCCCGTTCGGCGGTGTGGAATGGGATGATTCCGATCCGACAACGGAACCTGCCGCGCAGGGGTGGAGCAAGGGCTTCACGCAGTACAGTCTTCGCGCTTCGAATGACACGACCACGGGCGCCGCGCCCGCGAACCCCGTCGGCGTCTCGGGCGCCGGTGCGTCGAGCGTCGGTTCTATCGCAGGCGGAGTGTTCTCGTTGGCGGCGCGCTCGGACGAGAGCAGGTTGGCCTCCCTGGCGGCCACCACGACGCAGTCGTGCAGCACCGGTTTGGCTAGCGCGATCGCGGCCGGAGCGCCCTGCGCACACGCGGGCCTCAGCGCAAATGCGAGTGGCACCGGCCAGATGACGCTGAGCGTCTCTGGTGAGGAACTACTTCTCGCAGGAGTGAAGGCATCGCCCACCACGTCGGTTAATCACGCGTGGGCCGGGCGATTCCTGACCGTGGCGGGTAACGCGAGTGTTGGTTGCCAGACGTTGAGTGGGTCGGGTTGCGCGTCGGCGGGCGCGCAGCAGACCTTCGGCTCGGTGGTCATTGGCGATGTTCAGACAGGTACTGAGTGGGATGCGAACGCCGCGAACGGGCTCGTAGTGATCTCCGGCTACTCGGACGCGGTCAGCGTGCAGCGCGGCGTCGGGTTTGCGTCGACGGCTCCTGCCTTTAGCCGGTCCGCTTCGGTTACCTACTGGAACGGCACGGGCTACTCGTCTCCGGTCGCTATCACCGCGAGCAGCGCATTTACGGCAGACGTCCCGGCGGTGACGTGGACCACCGGCGCTGCGGTGATCACGGCGACCGCGCGGCTCCAGGTCACGGGGTCATCCGCATCAGTCAAGTCGTCGACGGCCTGCAAGGGTGTAGAGGGCTGCTCGGTCACTGCGACCAATGGCTATGTGAGCGTCGTCACTGAGTACCATGTCGCACCCGCCGGCGGTTCGACTTTCGCGCCGTGGCGGATCGCGGTCGCGACGACCATCAACGGTTCTCAGGCGGCGGCGTTGTTCAAGGAGGCCCCGAATGCGTGAACGCTTGCGGGTGGCGCGTGCAGACAAGGGTTTCACTCTCGTTGAGCTGCTGATCGCCATGACGATCTTTTCGATTCTCATGGCTCTGCTTACCGGTCTCATGATCCGCATGAGCGAACAGGCACAGGACAACCTTGGGCGGCAGCGGGCCGTAGAACAGGCGCGGCTAGGGCTCTCGCAGATTGATCGGCAGATCCGGTCGGGCAATCTCATCATGGATCCGGCGTCGGATACGACGGCTGGCGTCCCCGAGTACTATTCACTGCGCATTTATACCCAGGAGGGCGGGCTCGACAGTTGCGTGCAGTGGCGCGTGAACTTCGCTAGCAGCACGGCCCGTTTCGGTCAGCTTGAGTACCGCGAATGGGATCCGGCAGACGTTGCCACCGTCACTTCATGGACCCGAGTGGCGTCAAACGTCGAGCGGGCGATGGGTTCGGTGATTGATTCCGGCGATCCCACCACGTGGCCGCCCTTCTGGGTTGATACTCCCAACACTGGCACGTCTGACGCGAAGAATGTACGCATTACGTTGAGGATGGGGGATCCGCAGGCACGATCGGATGCGAAGTCCCAAGTGCTGACATCGGTAGTTACCGGTCGCAACACGATATTCGGTTACTCGTCAACGTTCTGCAGCGCGGTTCCGGCACCGTAGGAGGTAGAGATGGTCTCTCGAGCACGTTTCCACACGGATGAGGGCGTCGCCCTCGTCATGGCAATGGGTATCGCGTTGATCGCGATGGTGGTGGCGGGGGTGGTCGTCACTGCCACCATCGTTGCCGTGAATGACTCGGGTCGCGATCGTGTCCGCACCACGGAGATCCACACTGCCGAGGGCGCGGTCGACGCCACCATGGTGACCCTCCAGAGCAGCACGCCGTGCATGTCAACTACAACCGACGGCACTGGCGCTCAGGCAACGTCAACTGCCGTTGGTGTGGAGTACTGGGACGCGACTGGCGTGAAACTGACGTGCAATGCTGGCGTCCTGTCTGGTACACCCGCGACAGCCGTGATCACTGCCACTTCATCCGGCACTGCGCCGCAACAGGGTGTCGCCCCTGTCCGGAAGATGCAGGCAAAGGTGCTGCTTAATCCGGTGAAGTCCGTGGGAGCCAACGCAGCGATCTTCTCCGCGAATGGTTTCACTCCGAGCAACAAGTTGGAGATCACTCGGTCTGATCTCGGAGAGAGTGCCGATATTTGGGTCGACAACGGCAATTGGGATTGTGGCGCGGGTGGTACGGGCGCGAACCTGTATGGTTCTGTCTTCGTGGCAGCCGGGAGCCTCAATATTGGCAAGGGTTGCTCGATCGACGGTGATGTGCTGGTGAAGAAGGACTTCACGGTCGCGGGAAATGCCTCGGGCACCTCGATGACTGGGTCCGGGAACTTGGCGGTGGGCGGCGCGACGAGTATTGGCACGCCGTTCACCATCAAGGGAGCCGCGAAGCTGGCGGGTGCAACGCCGGCAAACCTCACGGCGCTCGGCGGTATCCAGCCTATGCTTGGGGCCGCTGCGGTGCCCTCGAGTTTCGCTCCCGTCGGCCTTCCCAAGATCTACTGGGACACGTCGAAGCCGAGCCCCAACAAGACCACGTGGACGTCCTCGCCGCAGAACTTCACCGTGAAGTCGACTTCGGACGCGCAAACCTTGTTCGGAACCAACCCCTGCGGCAAGAACATGGACGCCGGGTCGTCCGGTTCACCCGTGCAGTTTCCTGCCGGGAAGACGGTCTACGACCTCACGTCGTGCTCGAATGGTTGGCAGGTCCAGAAGTTCTACGCGAACCTCAACGGTGACGTGGCGATCATCATGCGCTCGATGAGCGTCAAGACCACGTTTCACGTGACAGCGTCCGGGGACTACAAGATCTGGCTCATCGTGCCGTACGAGTATGCGTCAACCACGACCCCCAATGACTGCAGCAAGGGCGGGATGGACTCCAACTCGACCGACTTCCTGGTGACGGCGCCAGCGTCGATCTTCGCGTACTCTCCGGGTGCTATCTCGCTCAACCCGCATGAGGGCACGCGCGGGCAGTGGTACGGGTGCAGCGTGAGCCCGAAGAACGCGTTCAGCCTTGAGTATTCATACGTCGGTATTCCCGGGTACGACCTTGCGGCTGGTATGAGCACCGTGACCGGCTACGACGTTTCGGTGGTTTACAAGCGCGAGGTGTCCTGAGTGGTGATCCTGGCCGCCGTCGCGCTGGGCCTGTTGTGCGGGTCCTTCGCGAATGTGCTCATTGCCCGCGTACCCTCAGGCGAAGGCTGGGTGCGGGGCTCCAGCCGATGTCCCACGTGTCGGCATGACATCGCGTGGTATGACAACATCCCGGTGCTCTCCTGGTTGGTGCTACGCCGACGGTGCCGACACTGCAAGGAGCCAATCTCCGCTCGTTACCCTCTTGTTGAGCTCACCGTGGGCGTCCTCTTCGGCCTCGTCGCCTGGCAGTTCGGTTCGGGTGCGGTCACGTGGTTGCTCGCGCTCAGCGCCCTCCTCACAGTGGCGTTGACCGCGATCGACCTGGAGCATCACCGCTTGCCCGACGCGCTTGTCTTCACCCTGGCCGGCGCGGCGGTGCTGTTGCTGGTCGCCGACGCCGCACTATCCGGAGCGTGGGCGTCACTGGGGCGAGCCGGACTCGGTGCGCTTGCGCTCGGGGGTTTCTACTTTGTGCTGTGGTTCGTGTACCCCAAGGGCCTCGGCTTCGGCGACGTCAAGTTGGCCGTGCCGATCGGTGCCATCCTGGGGTACCTCGGTTGGGGGGCGCTCGCCGTGGGCGCGTTCCTAGGTCCGTTCGTCGGTGGCCTGCTCGCGATCGCCGCTGGCGTCAGGGCGGGCGGTGTGCGCGGCGTCAGGTTGGCCTATGGACCAGCAATCATCACGGCATTCTGGATCGCCGTCCTCTGGGGGCCAGCGATCTCGTCGTGGTATGTGGAGTGGGCCACGGGGTGGGCCGTGTAAGACGCGACGCAGTTTGAGTTGAGGGCGCGAGGCGCCGATACACAGGACATTCCCGGACCGAAGGGGGAGCAGTGGCAATCAAGAGAGTCGGGGTCGACATCGGCGGCACGCATGTGCGGGTCGCGGAGGTCGAGTTCTCCGGAAAGGGTGCGGCCGCCCGTGGCCGCGGGACGCTGACCGGGTACGCGGAAGTCCCGTTGCCGCGCGGGGCCGTCCAGGCCGGCGAGGTCGTGGACGTTTCCGGAGTGGGGAATGCGATCAGGCAAGCGGCACAGGACGCGGTGATCAGCGTCAAGGATGCCCACGTGGGGGTCGGCTCCGCCAACGTCGTGGTTCGCGAGATCGAGCTGCCAGCCCTTCCCATGCCCCAGTTGAAGTCCTCGCTCCCTTTCCACGTCCAGGAGACGCTGCCGATGTCGGTCGATGAGGTCCTCCTGGACTTCTACCCCACCGGCGAGAAGGAGCTTGAGAGCTCCAAGGTGGTGCGCGGCATCATGGTCGCGGCGCCCAAGTCGACCGTGACCCAGAACCTGCTCGCCGTCGAGGCCGCAGGCCTGCGGCCCAAGATGGTGGATCTCGCTGGTTTCGCGCTCCTCCGCAGTCAGTACACCGAAGACGTGATGGCCGGCGGCGTCGCTTTTGTCGACATCGGCGCACGCCTCACCACCGTGGTGATCACCAGCCACGGCGTGCCACGTCTTGTCCGAACGCTCCCTCAGGGCGGCCAGGATCTCACCGACGCAGTGGCCGGATCGCTCCAGATCAGCGCGGTCGAGGCGGAGGAGGTCAAGATTCAGATGGGCCTCGGTGGCCGCGCCGTCCCCGGGAGGGAAGCCGCAATCGATCCACTCGCACAGAGCGCCCGTGCCCTCGTAGAGGGAGTGCGCAACACGTTTGTGTACTTCGCATCGAGCAATCCCGGCGAGGCGCCTGCCCACGTCGTCATGACCGGTGGCGGCTCGTTGCTGAACGGACTAGGTCAGTACCTCGCATCGGCTACCAGGCTCCCCGTGCGCTACGGCAACGCCTTCGCACGCGTCGCACTGGGCAAGAAGGTGCGCCCTGAGGTTGTCCAGGGGCTCGAGGTGCGAGCGGCCGTGCCTATCGGTCTCGCTTTTGGGGAGGCATCATGAACCCGGGATCCGCACCGTCGAACGTGAGTTCGATCATGCCTGTTTCCTCGCCGGTCGGCGCGCCTCCGGCGCCCCAGGTCAACCTGCTTCCCCCCGAGATCGCGGCGCGCCGCACGCAGGGGCGTGTCAAGGCAGTGATCGTCCTGGTATTCGGCATCTTCCTCGTTGTCGTGGCCGCCGCGTATTTCCTGGTGGTCGCGATTCGTAGTTCCGCAGAGGACGAGCTCCAGGCGGAGAACGACCGCCGGACCCAGCTCCAGACGGAGTTGGCGACCTACGGTTACATCAACACCCTCGCAGATACCTTCGACAACTCCGTGAAGGCGCGTGAGTGGGCCGGCTCGACGGATATCGACTGGGCCACGCATCTGACCGCGCTGCTGAGCAGTGCGCCGGACGGCATCACCTTCACTGACATGGCGATGGCGCAGGGTACTCCGGCAGGCGTGATCGCCACCGATGGGACCGCCTTTGCGCAGCCCGACATGGGCTCGATCGTATTCACCGGTCGCGCGAGCACCCCAGACCTGACTGCGGCGCTCATCGAGGCCTTCGACGCATTGCCAGGCTTCAGCGACACCTGGGTCGAGGCCAAGCAACTGCAGGGCAACAACGAGAACGGTGCGGTGTTCTGGCAGTACTCGGGTGCGACGCGGATCACGTTCAGTGCGCTGTCGGGCCGTACGGTCACCGAGCAGACCACGGTGCCCGAGGAGTTGCTTGCCGAGATCGAGGCATCTGAGGCGGTCCCATCCGCATCGCCTGCGCCCACCGGAGAGGGAGCCAACTGATGAAGACTCAGCAGAGGACTGGCGCCTGGGTGTTCGCGGCGATCGTGCTGGCGATCGTCGTGGGCGCGCTTGCGTACTTGACGCTCATCAGCCCCGAACTCGACAAGGCGACTGCCGCCTCCGAGGAGGCGCAGATCGCTCGCGATGCGAACGATCTGACCGAGATTCAGATTCAGCAGATGAAGGCGCTTGAGCAGGAGGTGCCTGACTGGCGTGAGCAAATCGCCAAGATCTCGCTCGACATGCCTCCACGAGTCGCGCAGCCTTCCTTGGAACGGCTCGTCGCCGACAGTCTCGCAACTGCGGGTCTCCCGCTCGTCGATTTCACCACCGGAAGGCCCGAGGCCATCGATCCGCTCGCCGCCGCAGGAACCGAGCCTCCAACCATCGCGGAGCCAGCAACCACGGACGGCACGGCCGCGACACCAAGCCCGTCCCCTTCGCCTTCAGCCACCGCCGCGGCGGACGCCGATGAGACGAGTACCGACGGCACCACGGGCGGAGCTGCGGGTGACACCGGGGCGACGCCGGTGGTAGAGGCGCCGTTTGATGGCCTGCTCGCCATGCCTGTCTCGATCACGACGGAAGGTGATCCGGTCAGGGTCCTCAACTTCATCAAGTCGATGGAGACGCAACTGACCCGCTTCTACACCGTGACCGGATTCACCATCGCCAAGGCAGCGCCGGCGGAGGAGTCGCCCGGTCGGCCCGCGCTGACCGAGGACCAGTGGACGGTGACCATCACTGGCATGGTGTTCTCCCTCCTCGATGACACCCGGTCCTTTGTGGCGGACGACGACACCGACCTTCCGGAGTACGTGCCGGGTTCGCCGGTGGACAACGCGTTCAGGCCCCTTCCTGGTACCGAGGAGTCCGCGGCGAACTGACGATCGGCACCTGGCCAACCACCAGCACGCTCGCTCGATGGGCGCCGGCCGCAAGGTCGGCGCCCATCGACGTCTCACCATCCGGACTTGCCATCCACCCGTGGAAGAATGACAGCCATGCTCAGATGGCTCACCGCAGGAGAATCGCACGGCCCCGCGCTGGTCGGCACGCTCGAGGGTCTGCCCTCCGGCGTCGAGATCACCAGCCAGGAGATCCAGGACGCGCTGGCCCGCCGCCGACTGGGCGCCGGGCGCGGCGCCCGCATGAAGTTTGAGCAGGACCAGGTCACCATCCTGGGCGGCGTGCGCCACGGGTTGAGCCAGGGCGGCCCCGTCGCGGTCATGGTCGGGAACACCGAGTGGCCCAAGTGGGAGACCGTGATGTCGGCCGACCCGATCGACGAGTCGGAGCTCGCCGGCGCCCGCGGCGCCGCTCTCACGCGCCCGCGCCCCGGTCATGCCGACCTGGTGGGCATGACCAAGTACCGCTTCGACGATGCGCGGCCCGTGCTCGAGCGCGCGAGCGCACGCGAGACGGCCGCGCGGGTTGCGCTGGGCCAGGTCGCCGAGAACTTCCTCGCGCAGGCGGCCGGCGTCGCCCTGGTGTCGCACACGGTCCAGGTGGGCCCCGTCGCCGTTCCGGACGATGCGCCGTTGCCGCCCGCGCACGCCACGCCCCAGCTCGACGCGGACCCGATTCGTTGCTTCCACGCCGAGACCTCGGCCGCGATGCTCGCCGAGATCGACGACTGCCAGAAGGCCGGCGACACGCTCGGCGGCGTGGTCGAGGTGGTCGCCTACGGCCTTCCCGTGGGCCTGGGCAGCCACGTTCACTGGGACCGCCGGCTCGACGCGCGCCTCGCGGCCGCGCTCATGGGCATTCAGGCCATCAAGGGTGTCGAGGTCGGCGACGGCTTCCGTACCGCCGCTCGCCGCGGTTCGCAGGCCCATGACGAGATCGAGTACGGCGCTGACGGCGTCCAGCGCCGCACCAACCGTGCCGGAGGCGTCGAGGGCGGCATGACCAACGGTGCGCCGCTCCGCGTGCGCGCCGCCATGAAGCCCATCAGCACGGTGCCGCGTGCTCTCGACACCATCGACACAGCCACGGGCGAGGCAGCCAAGGCCATCCACCAGCGCTCCGACGTGTGCGCGGTGGCCCCGGCCGCGGTGGTCGCCCAGGCCATGGTCGCGCTGACGCTCGCCGACGCGCTGCTGGAGAAGTTCGGCGGCGACTCGGTCGACGAGGTTCGCCGCAACATCGAGTCCTACGTCGCTTCCATCCCGGAGCACCTGCGCTGATGTCGGGCGTGGGCAACGGGCCCAGGGCGGTGCTGATCGGCCCGCCAGGCTCGGGGAAGTCGACCGTGGCCAAGGCACTCGCCACGCTGTGGGACGTCGAACGCCGGGACACCGACGCCGATATCGAGGCGACGGCCGGCAAGGAGATCGCGGAGATCTTCGTCGACGACGGCGAGCAGGCGTTCCGTGCGCTCGAACGGACCGCGGTCGCGACCGCGGTGGCTGAGCACGTGGGCGTGCTGTCGCTGGGCGGCGGCGCGGTCCTCGCGCCGGAGACGCAGGCACTGCTCGAGGCGTACGGCGCGCGCGGGGGAGCGGTCGTGTTCCTCGACGTCTCGCTCAGTGCCGCCGCGCCGCGCGTGGGCCTCAACAACGCGCGCCCGTTGCTGGTGGGCAACCCTCGCCGTCAGTGGCTCGACCTGATGGAGGCGCGTCGACCCATCTACGAGCGCCTCGCCACCGTCACGGTGCTCACCGACAAGCTCACCCCGAACCAGGCCGCCCGCGAGATCGTCCAGGCGATCGACGCCACTGCCGGCTGAACGGAGAAGCCATGCCCGACCACCGCACGACGACCCCCCGCATCGTCCACGTCGCGACGGCTGCACCGTACGACGTCACCATCGGCGAGAACCTGCTCCAGGACGTCGCCGACTCGGTGCCGGAGGCCGCGATGCGGGTCCTGGTGGTGACCGCCGCGCCGCTGCGCCGCCACGTCGACAACCTCAAGGCGCTTCTCGACGCGCGTGGGCTCACCGTGGTCATCGCGGAGGTGCCCGACGCGGAGGAGGGCAAGTCAGCCGAGGTGCTCGCGTTCTGCTGGGGTGTCCTGGGCAAGTCCGACTTCACGCGCAGCGACGTGGTCATCGGGTTCGGCGGGGGAGCGGTGACCGACCTCGCCGGGTTCGTCGCCGCGACTTGGTTGCGTGGGGTCGGCGTGATTCAGGTTCCCACCACGCTTCTCGCGATGGTGGACGCGGCCGTCGGAGGCAAGACGGGCATCAACACGGCCGAGGGCAAGAACCTGGTCGGCGCCTTTCACGAGCCGCTCAGCGTGTGGTGTGACGTGCGCGCCCTCGACACGCTTCCGCAGCACGACCTGGTGGCGGGGCTGGCCGAGGTGGTCAAGTGCGGGTTCATCCGCGACGCAGAGATCCTGACGATTGTCGAGGACAACCTCACGCTGCTGCGCGGCGAGAGTCGCGACGGGAACCTGGACGATGCGACGCGTGCGGTGCTGATCGAGCTGATCACCCGCGCGATCCAGGTGAAGGCGGACGTGGTCGCCGCGGACCTCAAGGAGTCCTACCTGCGCGAGATCCTCAACTACGGCCACACCTTCGCGCACGCGATCGAATACACGGAGCGGTACCAGTGGCGTCACGGCGCGGCGGTGTCGGTGGGCATGGTGTTCGTCGCGGAGCTCGCGCACCTGGCGGGCAAGCTCACCGAGGAGGAGGTGGACCGCCACCGCGCGATCCTCTCCGGCCTGGGGTTGCCAACTACCTACCCCGGGCACCGCTGGGACGCCCTGCTCACCGCGATGCGCCGGGACAAGAAGACGCGCGGCGACCTGCTGCGCTTTGTGATTCTCAACGGGCTCCAGAACCCCGTGCGCTTCGAGGGGCCAGACCCTGCGATCCTGCAGGGTGCGTACGCTGCCGTGTCGGCATGAGGCCGCCCCGCATTGTCCCGCGACACGCCTCTATCCACGACACTGGTCGTGGTGTTACGATTTGGGTAACATCTAGTCATGCACCTCGAGTACGCGACCCGCGACCTTGAGCGGCAGTGCACCGACGAGCGCTACATGAAGCGCACGCTCGACGCCCATGTCGCGAAGGCGCTCATGTTGCGTATCGCCGAATTGAGGTACGCCACCGAGCCGGCGGATCTCCTGGTCGGCACCGGTCGCTGGGAACAGCTCAGCGGCGATAGATCCGGGCAGTGGTCCGCGAGACTCAGTGCCAACTGGCGCCTCATCGTCGAGCCGTGCCCGGACAACGTGCTCACGGTGCTGGTGGTCGAGATCGTCGACTATCACCGTCGTTGACCAGATGCTGCCGAGTCGAAAGGAGGACACCGTGTCCGCCGAGCCCACCTACATCGTCACCACTGGCGACTTCATATCCGAGTGGATGGAAGGTGAGGGCATCAACGCCGCCGAACTGGCGCGCCGCCTGGGAGTGACACGCAAGCATGTGAGCGAGTTGCTCAGCGGCAAGGCGCCGTTGTCGCACCCGCTTTCCCTCGCGCTCGAGCGTGTCACGGGCGTGCCCGCGCGCATCTGGAATCAGTATGAGAGCGGCTATCGCAGCGACCTCGCTCGTGGCGAGGAGACGGAAAGACTCGCCGCGCAGTACGAACAAGCAAAGCAGTTCCCGCTTAGCTATCTGCGCAAGTGGGGGTACATCAAGGCACCCGCCCGAAACCACGCGGATTCCGTGCGCGAGTTGCTCGGGATCCTGGGCGTCGCGACCCTTGACGCCTTCGACGACACCTGGCGACAGGGAAGCGTGGCGTATCGGCGGTCGGCGGTGGGGCGTGATCACGCACCTGCGCTGGCGACCTGGCTCGCCCTCGCCGAGCGCCACCACGATGGACTCGACGGCATGCCTCCGTTTGACCGGCGTGGCCTCGAGCTCCTTCTGCCGTCGCTACGGGCGCTCACTGCCGCGGAGCCGGTCGCCGCCATCGATGAGGCGAGGGCTCGGCTCCTTGAGGTCGGCGTGGTCCTTTGCTTCGTGCCAGCCGTGCCGGGCCTCGGCATTCACGGCGCGACACGATGGCTCAATGGGCGCCCCATCGTCCAGCTCTCCCTGTTGTGGAAACGCGATGATCAGATGTGGTTCACGCTGTTCCATGAGATCGGTCACGTACTCCTCCACGGCGACAAGGAGTTGTATGTCAACGGGGATGCGACTCAGGCAGAGGACGAGGCGAACGCCTTCGCATCTGATCTGCTGATCCCGCCCGATGTTGTTGACCGGCTTCCACGGACGCGCGATACGGGAGCGGTACTGGCACTCGCCGACGCGTTGGGGGTGGCGCCGAGCATCGTTCTCGGCCGCGCGCAACGCGAGTCCAAGGACTACGCATGGGGTCACGAGCTACACACGAAGCTAGAGTTCGCTCTCGCCCACGCGTAGACGAGATGCGTAGCCGGTGAACTCTCCGGAGAATCCGGAAAGCTCACAGCATGTCTGAACCACCGCATCGTCCCTTCGCGCGCCCAACCCAACCGGGGCATCGTCCCCGCTACGCTGGCCGCATGAACGTCCTGGTGGTCAACGGTCCCAACCTGCGCAGGCTCGGCACGCGCGAGCCCGAGAAGTACGGCAGCACCACCCACGAGGAGCTCACCGTGTTGGTCACGCAGTGGGGCGCGGACCTGGGTCTCGACGTCGAGGTGCGCCAGTCGGACGACGAGGCGGACCTGGTCCACTGGATGCACGAGAGCGTCGACGCCGGCACCCACGTCGTGATCAACCCGGCGGCGTTCACGCACTACTCGTACGCGCTGCGGGACGCGGCCGCGCTGGTGACCGCGGAGGGCCTCAACCTGATCGAGGTGCACCTCACCAACCCGCACGCCCGCGAGGCCTTCCGTCACACCAGCGTCATCAGCGGTATCGCGACGGGAACCATCGCGGGGCTGGGGATCGACTCGTACCGCCTGGCTCTCGAGGCCGTCGCGCGGCGCGTCGGCTAGAATCGTCTGCGGACTTCATCCCAGACATTCTTAAAGGACACCCCTGTGGCGACTTCGAACGACATCAAGAACGGCTCCGTGCTCAACCTCGACGGCAACCTCTGGACCGTCATCGAGTTCCAGCACGTCAAGCCCGGCAAGGGCGGGGCGTTCGTGCGCACCAAGCTCAAGAACGTGATGACCGGCAAGGTGGTCGACAAGACGTTCAACGCAGGTGCCAAGGTCGAGTTTGAGACGGTCGACCGCCGCGACATGCAGTACCTGTACTTCGACGGCACGTCCTACATCTTCATGGACCCCCAGTCCTTCGAGCAGATCCCCGTGTCCGAGGCCGTCATGGGCAACGCGACCGACTACCTGCTCGAGAACGAGTCCGCCGTGATCGGCTCGAACAACGGCAACCCGATCTTCCTCGAGTTGCCCGCCTCCGTCGTGCTTGAGGTCACGTACACCGAGCCCGGTCTGCAGGGCGACCGCTCGTCGGGTGGCACCAAGCCCGCGACGCTCCAGACCGGCAAGGAGATCCAGGTCCCGCTGTTCCTCGAGGTGGGCACCAAGGTCAAGGTCAACACGGCGTCCGGGGACTACCTCGGTCGCGTCAACGACTAGTGGCGGCCCGGACCAAGGCTCGCAAGCGCGCCCTCGACGTCCTGTTCGAGGCGGACCAGCGCGGCGACAACGTGCTGTCGGTGCTTCAGACGCGGCTGGTCGACTCGGGCCGCGAGACGCCGCTGCCGCTGTACGCCGAGCAGATCGTGCGCGGAGTGGTGCAGTGGTGGCCCGAGCTCAACGCGATCATCCAGGACGCCTCGCCCGAGTGGCAGCTCACGCGGATGCCCGCGGTGGACCGTGCGCTGCTGCGGATCGGGGCGTGGGAGATCCTGTGCAACGACGAGATCTCCCTGGGTACAGCGATTGACGAGGCCGTGAAGCTTGCCGCGGATCTCTCGACGGACGACTCTCCGGCCTTCATCAACGGAGTCCTGGGGACCATCGCGCGCGAGGCGCCGGCGCTGAAGGCTGCGAAGTAGTTCTCCACAGTTTCGTGGCGTTTGTCCGGATTGCCGGGTTCGCTGTCAGACCCCGGTGATGGACTGGGGTCATGGCGTTCTCCATGGTCTCCGATGCTCTCGCCGGGCTGCGCGCCCGTGCGGAGGGAGTCGGCGCGCTCACCGAGCGGGAGGTGCTCGCGCTCAAGCGCGAGGCCGTCGGGGTGAGGCGCGACATCGACGTGGTGCTCGCGCTGATCTCCGCGGACCTCGACCGTCGGTCGCAGGCCGGGGCGAGCGGGATGGCGCGGCGGGCCGGTTTCCGGTCCGTCGACCAGCTCATCGCGAGCGAGACCGGTGGCACCGTGGCGGAGGCCGAGCGGCTGCGCACCATGGGGCACCTCATTGCCGGGTCTCCCGGCGGCGCGGGTGGGTCTGCCGGGGCCGGTGGGCCTGCCGGATCCGGGGCGGGGGACGATGCTCGGGGCAGGTTGGGGGACGATGCCGGGCCTGGGAGGGGTGCCGGGCCTGGGAGAGGCGCGGTGTCGCCCCTGCCGCTGCTCGCGGCCGCGGCGAGCGCGGGGCGGCTGAGCCCGGATGCGTGCGCGCTGCTGCGCGAGGCGCTCATGCTGCACCCCGAGGCACGT
This sequence comes from Demequina sediminis, assembly GCF_039545075.1. NCBI lineage: Bacteria > Bacillati > Actinomycetota > Actinomycetes > Micrococcales > Demequinaceae > Demequina > Demequina sediminis. The sequence continues at coordinate 289,849 of NZ_BAABRR010000001.1, forward strand.
GAGCGGGTGGGGCTCGTCGTGGACGATTCCGTGCGGACGACCCCGCTGGGGCGCCGGCCACTTGAGGCGGTGGAGAAGACCGCGATCGCCAAGGCGGAGGGGCAGCCACTGCGGACCGTGCGGTCCCTCGCGCACGCCCTCACCGCGGATCTCACCGCGTCCGTGACGGCCGAGGAACGCTACGAGGAGCTCCACGAGCGCCGCTTCGCACGCTTCCGCGAGGAGCGCGACGGCATGGTGAGCCTCACCGCTCTCCTGGATCCCATGACCGCCGCGCCGCTCAAGGCGGCGGTCGAGGGGTACGTGAAGAAGGCGTTCCGCGCGCGGCGCGACCAGGAGTCCCAGGACGCGCGGACGGGAGACCAGCTGCGCGCGGACGGACTGGGCTGGCTGGGGCGACACGCCACGGGCTGCGACGCGACCCACGACGGCGTCAAGACCACGGTCTCGATCCGCATGAGCCTTGCCGACCTCCGGGCGGGCGAGGGGTACGGCGACGTCGACGGCATCACGGTCCGCGTGCCGGTCGGGGTGCTGCGCAGGCATGCGGCCGATGCGCAGGTGGTCCCTACGGTGTTCGGCATGGGCTCCGAGGTGCTCGACCACGGCCGCGCGAAGCGACTCTTCACCGCGGCTCAGCGGCGCGCGATCGCCGAGCGGGATCGCGGCTGCGCCTGGTGCGGGGCCCCGCCGAGTCACTGCGACGTGCACCACATCGTCCCGTGGGAGCGCGGGGGAGAGACGAACGTCCGCGACGGCATCATGCTGTGCGTCGGCTGCCATCACTGGATCCACCATGACGGTTGGGCCATCAGGATGCGCCAGGGGAGCCCGGAGTTCATCCCGCCGCGATCCGTGGACCCGGAAAGGCGACCACGGCCGGGCTTCCGGGCACTCACCACGGTGACCGACCGGGACGTGGGCGGCGGATCCGGTGGCGAGGAGCGAGCCGGCCCGTCGGGGTAGCTGGGGCGGCGGGTGGCAGGTCGCGGCGCCACGGGTCGGGTAGGCTTGCCGTCACAACCCAGACATCCTTTAAGGACCGTCCTGCGAGGCGGGGAAGGAGGTCGCCAGGTGACTGGCACCATCATGGGCGAGGCGGATATCGCCCGAGCCCTCACGCGCATCGCCCACGAGATCGTGGAGCGCAACGACGGCGCAGCATCGATCGTCCTGCTGGGGATTCCCACGCGTGGACTGCCGCTGGCGCATCGGCTGGCCGCGCGCATCGCGCAGGTCGAGCCCGGCTTCGAGGCCGAGCACCGCTGCGGAGCGCTCGACATCACCATGTACAGGGACGACCTGTTCAAGAACCCCACGCGAGCGATCGGCGTGACGTCAGTCCCCGCAGCCGGCATCGACGATGCCGTGGTGGTCCTGGTCGACGACGTCTTCCACACCGGGCGCACCATCCGGGCCGCACTCGACGCGATCCGCGACCTTGGCCGGCCCGCCGCCGTGCAGCTCGCGACCCTGGTCGACCGCGGACACCGCGAGCTTCCCATTCGCGCCGACTACGTGGGCAAGAACATCCCGACCGCCCGCTCGGAGCGCGTGGACGTGCGCCTCGAGGAGATCGACGGCGAGGACGCCGTGATCTTGCGGAAGGGGGAGTGAGCATGCGTCACCTCCTGAGCACGCGTGACCTCTCTCGCGAGGACGCGATCACGCTTCTCGACACCGCCGGACAGATGGCCGCCACCCAGGAGCGCGAGGTGCGCAAGCTCCCCACGCTGCGCGGCAAGACCGTCGTCAACCTCTTCTTCGAGGACTCGACCCGGACGCGCATCTCGTTCGAGGCGGCCGCCAAGCGACTGAGCGCGGACGTCATCAACTTCTCCGCCAAGGGCAGCTCCGTGAGCAAGGGAGAGTCGCTCAAGGACACCGCCCTCACGCTTCAGGCCATGGGCGCCGACGCCGTGGTGGTCCGCCACTGGGCCTCCGGCGCGGCGTATCAGCTCGCGCACGGCGGCTGGCTCCACGGCAGCGTCCTCAACGCGGGGGACGGCACCCACCAGCACCCCACGCAAGCGCTGCTCGACGCCTTCACGATGCGCCGCCACCTGGTGAGCGACCCCACGGGGGCGGACCTCGCTGGCCTCACCGTCGCGATCGTGGGCGACGTCCTGCACAGCCGCGTCGCGCGCTCGAACGTCTACCTGCTTCACACCCTGGGTGCGCGCGTGGTGCTGGTCGCGCCGCCCACCCTGGTTCCCGTGGGCATCGAGCCGTGGCCGTGCACCCTGGTGCACACGCTCGACGAGGCACTCGAGACGCACGAGATCGACGCCCTCATGATGCTGCGCGTCCAGCGCGAGCGCATGACGGGAGGCGGGTTCTTCCCGAGCCCCGGCGAGTACACGCGCCTCTACGGTCTCGACGCCGACCGCATGTCGCGACTACCCGACCACGGCATCGTCATGCACCCCGGTCCCATGAACAGGGGCCTCGAAATCTCGGCCGAGGCCGCCGACTCGTCACGCTCCGTGATCGTCGAGCAGGTCGCGAACGGCGTTGCCGTGCGCATGGCCGCCCTGTATCTGCTGCTAGCCGGAGAGGAGGGCGCCTCGTGAGTCGCCCCATCGTCATCCAGAACGCTTCCCTCTACGGCGACACCGTCGCGACCCTGGTGGTCGAGGACGGCGTCATCACCGCGGTCGACTCCGACACGCGGCCCGAGGGGGCGGTCGTGATCGACGCCACCGGGCTGGTCGCGCTGCCCGGGCTCGTCGACCTGCACACCCACCTGCGCGAGCCGGGACGCGAGGACGCCGAGACGATCGAGACCGGCTCCCGCGCCGCGGCGCGCGGCGGGTGGACCGCAGTCCACGCGATGGCGAACACCACCCCCGTCGCCGACACGGCGGGCGTGGTCGAGCAGGTGTGGAGCAGGGGACAGGAGATCGGGCTGGTCGACGTCTACCCCATCGGCGCCGTCACCGTGGGCCTCAAGGGCGAGCACCTGTCCGAGATGGGCGCGATGGCCCACTCGAAGGCCCGCGTGCGGCTCTTCTCCGACGACGGCGTATGCGTCTACGACCCCGTCATCATGCGCCGCGCTCTCGAGTACGTGAAGGCCTTCGACGGCGCCGTGGTCCAGCACGCGCAGGACCTGCGCCTCACCGAGGGCGCGCAGATGCACGAGGGCGAGGTGTCCGCCGAGCTCGGCCTCGCGGGCTGGCCCGCCGTCGCGGAGGAGTCGATCGTCGCGCGTGATGCGCTGCTCGCCGAGCACGTGGGCTCGCGCGTGCACGTCCAGCACCTGTCGACCGCAGGCTCGGTGGAGATCATCCGCTGGGCCAAGGGACGCGGGATCAATGTCACCGCCGAGGCGACTCCTCACCACCTGCTCCTCACGCACGAGGAGGCGCGCACCTACGACCCCCTCTTCAAGGTCAACCCGCCGCTGCGCACCCAGACGGACGTCGACGCCCTGCGCGCCGCCGTCGCCGACGGCACCATCGACATCATCGCGACCGACCACGCCCCGCACGCGAGCGAGGACAAGGACTGCGAGTGGGCCGCCGCATCGTTCGGCATGCTCGGGCTCGAGACCGCGCTCGGAATCGTGCAGAAGGTGCTGGTCGACACCGGCGCCGCCACGTGGCGCGACGTCGCGCGACTGATGTCGGAGGCCCCCGCGCGCATCGGCAGCGTCGACGACGCACACGGCCGCCCGCTCGCCGCGGGCGAGCCGGCAAACATCACGCTCGTCGACCCGCGGGCCGCGTGGACCGTCCGTCCCGAGGACCTCGCCTCGCGTGCCCGCAACACCCCGTACGGCGGCATCGAGCTGCCCGGCCGCGCCGTCATCACGCTGCTGCGCGGCGTGCCCACCCACCTCGACCCCCGTTTCGAAGGAGCGTTCGCATGAGCGAGGCCACCCGCGCCGTCTTGGTGCTCGAAGACGGCCGCACGTTCGAGGGCCGCCCGTATGGCGCCCTCGGCGAGACGCTCGGCGAGATCGTCTTCAACACCGGCATGACCGGCTACCAGGAGACTCTCACCGACCCGAGCTATCACAAGCAGATCGTCGTGATGACCGCGCCGCACATCGGCAACACCGGCGTCAACGACGAGGACGACGAGTCGCGCCGCATCTGGGTCGCCGGCTACGTCGTTCGCGACCCCGCGCGCCGGCCGTCCAACTGGCGTGCGCAACGCTCCCTCGACGACGACCTGGTCGCGCAGGGGATCGTGGGCATCTCGGGGATCGACACCCGTCAGCTCACGCGCATTCTGCGCACCGCCGGCGTGATGAGGGCCGGGATCTTCTCGGGACGGGCGCTGGGGAGCGACGATGCCCCGGTCGCCGTGGAGGACCTGGTGGCCCGCGTGCGCGGGGCGGCCGAGATGAAGGGCGCCCACCTCGCGGACGAGGTGACGACCGCCGAGCCGTACACCGTGCCCGCGCAGGGAGACGAGAAGGCTCACGTGGTCGCCGTCGACCTGGGCATCAAGGCGATGACGCCCGAGCAGATGTCCCAGCGCGGCATCCGGGTGACCGTGGTGCCCTCCTCGACCACGGCATCGGCGATCCTGGAGATGAAGCCGGACGGCGTGTTCTTCTCGAACGGACCCGGCGACCCCGCCGCCGCGGAGCGCGCCGTCGCGACGCTGCGCGAGGTGCTCGACGCGAAGGTGCCCTTCTTCGGCATCTGCTTCGGCAACCAGATCCTGGGCCGCGCGCTCGGATACGGGACGTACAAGCTAGCGTTCGGCCACCGCGGCATCAACCAGCCCGTGATGGACCGGACGACCGGCAAGGTCGAGATCACCGCGCACAACCACGGCTTCGCGGTGGACGCCCCGCTCGACGGGGAGTCCGACTCTCCCGCGGGCTACGGTCGCGTGCGCGTGAGCCACGTGTGCCTCAACGACGACGTCGTGGAGGGGCTCGAGTGCCTCGACCTGCCGGCGTTTTCCGTCCAGTACCATCCCGAGGCCGCGGCGGGACCGCACGACGCCTCGTACCTCTTCGACCGCTTCCTCGACCTCATGAAGGGTGACCGCTAGTGCCCCGGCGCGACGACATTTCCTCCGTCCTCGTCATCGGCTCCGGCCCGATCGTGATCGGCCAGGCCTGCGAGTTCGACTACTCCGGCACCCAGGCGTGCCGCGTCCTCAAGGCCGAGGGGATTCGCGTGATCCTCATCAACTCGAACCCGGCCACGATCATGACCGACCCCGAGTTCGCCGACGCGACCTACGTCGAGCCGATCACGACCGAGGTCATCGAGCGCGTGATCGCCAAGGAGCGCCCTGACGCGCTGTTGCCCACGCTGGGCGGACAGACCGCGCTCAACGCCGCGATCGCTGCCGCCGAGGCGGGCATCCTCGAGAAGTACGACGTCGAGCTGATCGGCGCGAACCTCGAGGCGATCCACCTGGGCGAGAACCGCGAGCTCTTCAAGGGAGTGGTCGAGCGCTGCGGCGCGGACTCGGCGAAGTCCGTGATCTGCCACACGATGGACGAGTGCCTCGCGGCCGCCGAGGAACTGCAGTACCCGGTCGTGGTGCGCCCGTCCTTCACGATGGGCGGGCTGGGTTCCGGCTTCGCGTACAACGAGGAGGACCTGCGCCGCATCGCCGGTGCCGGTCTGCATTATTCGCCGACCACCGAGGTGCTCCTCGAGGAGTCGATCCTGGGGTGGAAGGAGTACGAGCTCGAGCTGATGCGCGACAAGCACGACAACGTCGTGGTCGTGTGCTCGATCGAGAACGTCGACCCCGTGGGCGTGCACACCGGAGACTCCGTGACGGTCGCGCCGGCGCTCACGCTGACCGACCGCGAGTACCAGCGCATGCGCGACGTGGGCATCGCGATCATCCGTGAGGTGGGCGTCGACACCGGCGGCTGCAACGTGCAGTTCGCCGTCGAGCCCGAGACGGGCCGACTGATCGTCATCGAGATGAACCCGCGCGTGTCGCGCTCCTCCGCGCTGGCCTCCAAGGCGACGGGCTTCCCGATCGCGAAGATCGCGGCTCGCCTCGCGATCGGCTACACGCTCGACGAGATCCCGAACGACATCACCGGCTCGACCCCCGCGAGCTTCGAGCCCACCCTCGACTACATCGTCGTGAAGGTCCCGCGCTTCGCGTTCGAGAAGTTCCCCGCCGCGGACCCCGTGCTCACGACGACCATGAAGTCCGTGGGCGAGGCGATGAGCCTGGGCCGCAACTTCACGGAGGCGCTGGGCAAGGCGCTGCGCTCGATCGACAAGAAGGGCATGAACTTCCACTGGGACGGCCCGGTGCCGTCGGGAGCGGCCCTCGAGGAGTTGCTGCGCGAGATCGCGGTGCCCACCGAGAAGCGCTTCGTGCAGGTGCAGCAGGCCCTGCGCGCCGTCGAGGCGGGCACCATCACGCTCGACGACGTCTACCAGTCGTGTCGCATCGACCCGTGGTTCCTCGACCAGATGCTGCTCATGAACGAGGTCGCGACGCGGGTCGCGAGCGCCGCCGACCTCACGGCCGAACTGCTGCGCGAGGCCAAGTCGCACGGCCTGGCCGACACCCAGATCGCGGCCCTGCGCGGCCTCGAGGTGGGTGACGTCTATCGACTGCGCGGCGAGCTGGGAGTCCAGCCCGTCTTCAAGACCGTCGACACGTGCGCCGCGGAGTTCGAGGCGAGCACGCCGTACCACTACAGCTCGTACGACGTCGAGGATGAGGTCCGCCCGCGAGACCGCGAGGCGATCCTGATCCTGGGGTCCGGCCCCAACAGGATCGGTCAGGGCATCGAGTTCGACTACTCGTGCGTCCACGCGGCCCTGACGCTCAAGGACCGCTACGAGACCATCATGGTCAACTGCAACCCCGAGACCGTGTCCACCGACTACGACACCGCGAACCGCCTCTACTTCGAGCCGCTCACGTTCGAGGACGTCATGGCCGTCTACCACGCCGAGCTCGCCGCGGGTCCGGTGAAGGGCGTGTTCGTGCAGCTGGGCGGGCAGACGCCCCTGTCGCTCGCGCAGCGCCTTGCCGATGCCGGGGTGCCGATTCTGGGCACGTCGCCCGAGGCGATCGACAACGCCGAGGACCGCGCGGCCTTCGGCCGCGTGCTGGAGGCCGCCGAGCTGCCCGCTCCGGCCTACGGCACCGCGCACGGCATCGACGAGGCCGTCGAGATCGCGGAGCGGATCGGCTACCCCGTGCTCGTGCGCCCGTCCTATGTGCTGGGCGGCCGCGGCATGGAGATCGTGTACTCGCAGGAGCAGTTGCGCGACTACGGCACGCGCATGGGTGACGTGGGCGATCACGCGACCGACGCGCCGCTGCTGGTCGACCGCTTCCTCGACGACGCAATCGAGATCGACGTCGACGCGCTGTTCGACGGCGAGGAGCTCTTCCTCGGCGGCGTGATGGAGCACATCGAGGAGGCCGGCATCCACTCCGGCGACTCGGCCTGCGTGCTGCCGCCGTTCTCGCTGTCCGCCGCGGAGCTCGCGCGCATCCGCACCTCGACCGAGGCCCTGGCCAGGGGCATCGGCGTCCGGGGACTGATGAACGTGCAGTTCGCCTTGGTTTCGGACATCCTCTACGTCCTCGAGGCGAACCCGCGTGCCTCGCGCACCGTGCCGTTCGTCGCGAAGGCCACGGGCGTGGCGCTGGCAAGCGCGGCGTCCGAGGTCATGGCGGGGGAGTCGATCGCGTCGCTGCGGGCGCGTGGCGTGCTTCCCGAGCACGACGCGAGCGTGATCGACATGACGCAGCGCATCGCGGTCAAGGAGGCGGTGCTGCCCTTCAAGCGCTTCCGCACGCACGAGGGGATCGCGGTCGACTCCGTGTTGGGCCCCGAGATGCGCTCGACCGGCGAGGTGATGGGCTTCGACGAGACCTTCCCACTCGCGTTCGCGAAGTCCCAAGCCGCGGCGTTCGGCGGGCTGCCCACCGGCGGCACGGCCTTCGTGTCGATCTCCGACCGCGACAAGCGCTCGATCACGTTCCCGATCGCGCGGCTGCGCCAGCTGGGCTTCGAGATCCTCGCGACCGAGGGCACCGCCCAGGTCCTCCAGCGTATGGGCATCCCCTCGACGGTGGTGCGCAAGAACTCGCAGGGACGCGGCCCCAACGGCGAGCCGACCATCGTCGACCTTATTCACGAGGACAAGGTGGACCTGGTTATCAACACCCCGTCCGGTCAGGGCGCGCGCGCCGACGGCTACGAGATCCGTGCTGCCGCGACCGCGGCCGACATCGCGATCGTGACCACCACGCAGCAGCTCGCGGCCGCCGTGCTCGCGATCGAGGCGCTGCAGGCGGGGCCGTTCGACGTGCTGAGCCTTCAGGACGCGGCACGTTGACCCAGCGAGGCCTCAACATCGCAGGTAGAGTAGCAATGGCAGGCCGGTCCCCGCGGCCTCAAAGGAGGAAGCGATGACGTTTGGTGCCCGTCTCGCGGCCGCGATGGACGCGCACGGCCCGCTGTGCGTGGGCGTCGATCCGCACCCCGGACTGCTCGCGCAGTGGGGGCTTCCCGACACCGCATCGTCCCTCGTGACCTTCGGCGACGCCGTGCTCGAGGCGAGCACGGGCGCCTGTGCGGCGATCAAGCCCAACGCCGCGTTCTTCGAGCGCCACGGCTCGGCGGGTGTCGCGGCGCTCGAGCAGCTGCTCGGGAGGGCGCGCGAGGTGGGGCTGCTCACCATTCTCGATGCGAAGCGGGGCGACATCGGCTCCACGATGCAGGGCTACGCGGACTCGTATCTGCGGCCCGGCGCGCCGCTCGAGGCTGACTCGGTGACGGTGTCGCCGTACCTCGGCTTCGGGTCGCTTGCCCCGGCGTTTGAGCTCGCCCAGGAACACGGCAAGGGAGTCTTCGTGCTGGCGCTCACCTCTAACCCCGAGGGGGCGGAGGTCCAGCACGCCATCGCGCCGGACGGCAGAGCCGTCGCGGCCGTGGTCGCCGACTCGGCGGCCGCGCTCAACAGCGGTGCCAGTCCGATGGGAAGCGTGGGCCTCGTGGTCGGCGCGACCGTGGGAGACGCGGTGCAGCGTCTTGGCATCGAACTCGACCGGGTCAATGGCCCGCTCCTGTCGCCCGGCGTGGGTGCGCAGGGCGCGGGTGCGGCAGAATTGTCCCTGGTCTTCGGGAACGCGAGGGGTTGCGTGCTCGTCAATCAGTCGAGGGGTGTGCTTCAGGCAGGCCCCATCGTCGAGAAACTCCGTGAAGCCGTCGTTGCGGCGGCCGCGGACGTGACAAGCATCCTGCGCGAGTCGCAGGTCGAGCGGAAGGGATAGGCCATGGCCACCCCGGAACTTACCGATGAGCAGCGCGCGGCCGCGCTGGTGAAGGCGACCGCGGTGCGCTCCGCGCGCCGCGTGTTCAAGGAGGAGCTGACGCGCGGAGAGATGAGTCTCGCCGAGGCGATCCGCCGCGCCAAGGCGGACGATGCCCTCGCCGGCATCCGCGTGCGCGATCTCCTGCAGTGCCTGCCCGGCATCGGCCCCAAGCGTGCGCAACTGGTGATGGAGGACATCGGCATCTCCCTCGCGCGGCGCATCCGCGGGCTGGGCCAGCACCAGGTCGAAGCCCTGCTCGAGCGCGAACGCAGGTGAGCCGACTCGTCGTCCTTGCCGGCCCGACCGCGGTCGGCAAGGGGACGGTCGTGCGCGCGCTGCGCGCCATGGCACCCGAGGTTTACGTCTCGATCTCCGCGACGACCCGCGACCCTCGCCCCGGCGAGACTGACGGCGTGGACTACCACTTCCTCGACGCGGATGACTTCACGCGGCGCGTCGAGGCGGGCGAGTTCCTCGAGTGGGCCGTGGTTCACGGGGTCAACCGCTACGGAACCCTGCGCGGGCCGGTGGACGACTGCCTGGCGTCGGGACGCCCGTGCCTGCTCGAGATCGACCTGCAGGGCGCGCGCCAGGTGAAGGAGACGATGCCGGACGCGCACTTCGTCTTCCTCGCGCCTCCCTCGTGGGAGGAGCTTGTCGTTCGGCTGGTCGGGCGCGGCACCGAGGGCGAGGAGGAGCGGGAGCGCCGCCTCGTGACCGCGCGGGAGGAGATGGCCGCCGCCGGAGAGTTCGATCAGACGATCATCAACGACACCGTCGAGCGCGCCGCGGCCGAGCTCCTCTCGGTGGTCCGCGCGACCGGGTAGAATACCCGGAGTCTTTGCACAACTAGAGGAGTGATTGTGGCCGGAACCGTTGCGAACCCCGAGGGCATCACCAACCCCCCGATCGACGAACTGCTGGCGAAGGTCGACTCCAAGTACGCCCTGGTGATCTACGCGTCCAAGCGCGCGCGCCAGATCAACTCGTATTACGAGGCGCTCGGCGAGGGCCACTTCGAGAACGTGGGCCCGCTCGTCGAGGCCGACACCACCGACAAGCCCCTGTCCGTGGCCCTGCGCGAGCTCAACCAGGGCAACCTGCTGGAGCTCGGCGACTCCGAGAAGTAGCGCATGCGCGTCCTCCTGGGCGTCACGGGCGGGGTCGCGGCCTACAAGGTCGCCATCGTGCTGAGGCGCCTCAAGGAGGACGGCCATGTGGTGCGCGTCATCCCGACGCGCGCGTCCCTCGAATTCGTGGGGCGCGCGACGTGGGAGGCGCTGTCGGGGCTGCCCGCGACGTCGGACACCTTCGAGAACGTGCCCGCGGTCGAGCACGTGAGGCTGGGCCAGCAGGCGGACATCGTGCTGGTGGCACCCGCGACCGCTGACTTCCTCGCGCAGCTCGCCCACGGCGAGGCGCGCGACCTGCTGGGTAACGCGCTTCTTGCGACGCGCGCACCCGTCGTGGTCGCGCCCGCGATGCACACCGAAATGTGGGAGAAGGCGTCGACCCGGGCCAACGTCGAGACCTTGCGCGCGCGCGGCGTCACGGTGATCGAGCCCGCGGTCGGCCGCCTCACCGGTCCCGATTCGGGGCCCGGACGCCTTCCCGAACCGGAGGACCTGGTCGCGGCGCTATACGCCGTCGCTGAGGGCGCCGTCCCCGCCGAGGCCCGTGCCCCCGAGGCGGGAATCCGCGGTGCGTGGGGAGACCTCTCGGGGCTGAGCATCGTCATCACCGCCGGGGGCACCCACGAACCCCTCGATGCCGTGCGGTTTCTGGGCAACCGTTCGACAGGCCTGCAGGGCTTCGCCCTCGCCGAGGCGGCGCGCGAGCGAGGCGCGACCGTCACCGTGATCGCCGCGAACGTCGCCCTGCCGCTGGGCGAGGGGATCACGCGCGTCGATGTCGAGACCTCCGCGGAGCTCGCCGAGGCCGTGCGTGGCGTCGATTCGGACGTCGTCATCATGGCCGCGGCCGTGGCCGACTTCAGGCCGCGCGCGATCGCCGCCACGAAGATCAAGAAGGACGGCACGGGCGGGATGACTCTCGAGCTCGTCGAGACTGAGGACATCCTCGCGTCGCTGGTGCGGGACGCGACTCAGGGCCGCACCGTCGTGGGTTTTGCCGCGGAGACGGGGGACGATGCGGCCTCGGCTCTCGACCACGCGCGCGCGAAGGCGCGTCGCAAGGGGGCCGATCTCCTGGTCTTCAACCCCGTCGGCGGGGGCCGCGGGTTCGGGGACGTGCCCAACGAGGTGACGATGCTCGATGCCGAGGGAAACGAGGTCGGACGGGCCACTGGTTCGAAGCTTGCGGTGGCGCATGCGGTGCTCGACGCGGTGCTGGCGGTGCGCACGGAGAGCGGCGTCCGCGGCGACTGACGCGAGGCGGGGCGGCGTCGGCGCCCGCCAGTATGCTGGCGGCCATGACTTCGTTGCGCTTGTTCACGTCCGAATCCGTGACCGAGGGCCACCCCGACAAGATCTGCGACCAGGTCTCGGACGCGATCCTCGACGAGATGCTGCGCCAGGATCCGCTGTCGCGCGTGGCCGTCGAGACCATGGTCACCACGGGACTCGTGCACGTCGCGGGCGAGGTCAGCACCGAGGCCTACGTCGACATCCCCGGCACCATTCGCAGTGTCGTCAACGGCATCGGATACACGTCCTCGCGCGTGGGCTTCGACGGTGACTCGTGCGGCGTCTCCGTGTCGATCGGCGAGCAGTCGCCCGACATCTGGATGGGCGTGGGCCACGCGACCGACTCCGACTCCGGCGAGCTCGGCGCGGGCGACCAGGGCCTAATGTTCGGCTACGCGTGCCGCGACACGCCCGAGCTCATGCCGCTTCCGATTCACCTCGCGCACGCGCTGACCGCCCGGCTGGCCGAGGTCCGCCGCTCGGGTGAGGTCGAGGGCCTGCGCCCCGACGGCAAGGCGCAGGTCACGATCGGCTATGACGGCGACACCGCCGTCACCGTCGACACGGTCGTGGTGTCGACGCAGCACGCCGAGTCGTGGGAGACCGGGACCCTGCGAGGCGCGATCGAGGAGAGCGTGATCGCCCCCGTGCTCTCTCGCTACGCGCTCGACGCGAGCGCCCACCGCTCGCTCATCAACCCCACGGGACGCTTCGAGATCGGCGGACCCGCGGGAGACGCGGGACTCACCGGCCGCAAGATCATCGTCGACACGTATGGCGGCATGGCGCGCCACGGCGGCGGCGCGTTCTCAGGCAAGGACCCCTCCAAGGTGGACCGCAGCGCCGCGTACGCGATGCGCTGGGTCGCCAAGAACGTGGTCGCGGCGGGACTCGCCGGCCGCTGCGAGGTGCAGGTCGCGTACGCGATCGGCACCGCGCACCCCGTGGGCCTCTACGTCGAGACCTTCGGCACGTCGACCGTGCCCGACGAGAGCATCGTCGCCGCGATTCGCGAGGTCTTCGACCTGCGCCCCGGCGCGATCATCGACGCGCTCGACCTGCGCCGCCCCGTCTACCGCCAGACCGCCGCGTACGGCCACTTCGGCCGCGAGCTCGCCGACTTCACGTGGGAGCGCACCGACCGCGCCGACGCGCTGCGGAGCGCGGTATAGACCTCACCGCGCCCCGCACTGTCGCGCAGGTGTGCGTCGACAGTGCCCAGCCGCACCTCGACCGGCCGTTCGACTACTCGATTCCCGACGCGCTGCGCGGCGTGGTCGACGTCGGGTCGAGGGTGCGCGTTCGCTTCGCGGGGCGGCTCATCAACGGTGTGGTGACCGCACTGTCCGACTCGAGTGACTTCGAGGGGACGCTGGCCCCGATCCACTCGAGCTCGGCCATGCCCTCGTACACGGCGGACGCGATCGCGTTCGCGGGCCAGGTGGCGCGCCGCTACGGCGGCGGGCTGTGGGACGTCCTGCGGCTCATGGCGCCGCCTAGGGTCGCTGCCGTGGAGAAGAGGGACTGGTCGGGCGTCGATCACGACGAGCAGGCCTATGCGCTCGCTCACGAGGCGCTTGCCGAGGAGGCCGCGGCGGTGGCGCTGGACGATGCCTCGCTCGCGGCGGGCGCGCGCCTCGTGTGGGAGGCGGTGCCCGACCCGTCCCGGCGCCACGGGCTCCCGATCGACGCGCTGTTGTCTCCCGCGGCTGCCGTCGCGGCGCGTGGCCAGACGGCGCTCGTCATCCTGCCCGACGCGCGTGCTCTCGCCGCGGCGGGCGACGCCCTGGTCCGCGCGGGCCTGTCGCGATGGAATGCGCGCTCGGGCGGACACTTCGCGGTGGTGCACGCTGAGGACGGGCCCGCGGTGCGTTTCGGCAACTACCTGGCGGCGATGACGGGCCACGCACGCATCGTGCTGGGCACGCGCCCCGCCGCGCTGCAGCCGGTCCGGGGCCTGGGACTGCTGGTGATGTGGGACGAGGCCTCGAACGTGTACGAGGACCCCCACGCGCCCTACCCCCACGCCCGGACGGTCGCGGCAATGCGAGCCGACGAGGCTGGCGCGGGCATGCTCCTCGCGGGCTACGCGCCCAGCGTCGAGGCGATGGCGCTGGTCGCGCACGGATGGGCCGAGCGCGCCGACGTCCCGCGCGCTCTCGTGCGCACCTCGACCCCGCTCATGACGGTGATCGACGATCAGAAGCGCGAGGCCGAGGGCGCGAGCGGCTGGCACTGGATGCCCGGCTCCGTGTGGAGGGGGGCGCGCGATGCCCTCGCGAGCGGCCCCGTGGGGATCGTCGTGCCCCGCGCCGGCTACGTACGCGCCACGGCGTGCGCGCGTTGCGGCGAGTGGTCCTCGTGCACCGCGTGCGGTGGTCCGTTGCGCAAGGAGTCCGCGACGGCGACGCTGAGGTGCGGCGAGTGCGACACCCCGCACCCCGACTGGCACTGCCCCGAGTGTCATTCCGCGGCGACCAAGCAGCTGCGCCAAGGGGTCGAGCGGATCGCCGAGCAGGTGCGGGCGATGGCAGGTGACGCGCCGGTCGCGCTGTCCGCCGGGGCCGTGGGGACGCTTCCGGACGGAGCGGTGGATGAGGGATTCGTCGTGGCAACGCCCGCGGCGTTGCCCGCGGTGGCGGGCGGCTACGCGAGGATCGTCATCGTGGGCGCGGACGTTCCCGCCGGAGGGGGACTGGGCGCGGAGCTGCAGGCCCTGCGGTGGTGGCTTGGCATCGCGGCCCTCGCGAGGCCGCGCGGTGAGCGCGGAGAGGTGGTCGCGGTGGGACAGCTGCCGCCGGCGGTGCGCGACCCTATGGTCGCGTGGACCGGAGCCGAGGCCGCGTGGGACGCATACGGCGAGCGTGCGGACCTGGGGCTACCTCCGATGCGACGCGCGATCCGGCTGTGGGGAGACCCCGCCATCATCACGCTCGCGCTTTCGGAGCGGGTCGAGGGAGAACGCCTCGTGCGCCACACCGAGGTCGCGATCGTGCCCGCAAAGGACGGGGTGTTCCTGCTCGTCACGCGCAGGGCGGCGCAGTCCGTCGTGGACGCGTTGAGGCGCCGCCAGCAGGACCTCTCGCGAGCCGGCGAGGGAGAACTGCGCCTGCGGGTCGACGCGCCCCTCGAGCCGGTCTCGTAACGCGAAGCCGGCCCCGGCATCGTCCCCCTACGATGGTCCGATGCGCCTGATCTTCGCCGGAACCCCCGAGATCGCCGTCCCGACCCTGGCCGCGCTCGAGGACGCGGGCCACGACATCGTGGCCGTGCTGACGCAGCCGGATGCCCCCGGACGCAGGGGACGCACGCTGCACCCGTCCCCGGTCAAGGTCCACGCGCTCGAGCGCGGGCTGGACGTGTGGACCCCCGAGAAGGCCTCGGCACCTGAAGTCGTCGAGCGCGTGCGCGCACTCGACGTGGACGCGGCCGCGGTGGTCGCTTACGGCCAGATCCTGCGTCCCCGGTTGCTCGAGGCGGTGCGTCTCGCGTGGGTCAACCTGCACTTCTCGGTGCTTCCCGCCTGGCGAGGTGCCGCGCCGGTCCAGCGCGCGATCATGGCGGGCGACGACGTCACGGGCGCGACGACGTTCATGCTCGAACGCGGGCTGGACACGGGACCCGTGATCGGGACGCTGACCGAGCGCATCCGTGCCACGGACACCGCAGGCACGCTCCTCGACCGGCTCGGCGTGCTGGGCGCGCCCCTCATGGTGGACTCCCTCGCGGCACTCGACGCGGGCACGGCTCGGCCCCTCGCTCAGCCCGACGACGGCGTCAGCTACGCCGACAAGCTCACGCGCGAGGACGCGTACGTGCGCTGGGACCTCGCCGCTCACGTGGTCGACCGCCGCATCAGGGGCTGCACGCCCGCGCCCGGCGCCTGGACCACGCTGCCGGACGGCTCGGTCGCGAAGCTGGGGCCGGTGTCGCCCCGGCCGCAGCGTGCGCGGACCGTGCCCGGCCAGCTGCGGGAGGAGGCGGGCGAGGTGCTCGTGGGCACGGGAACGGAGCCCGTCGCGTTGGGATGGATCGCCCCCGCGGGCAAGAAGCCGATGCCGGCCGCCGACTGGTGGCGCGGCGCACGCCTGGGCGAGGGCGCTCAGTTGGGTGAGGCATGAGCCGCGCGCGCGACGTCGCGTACGCGTGCGTGATGTCTGCGTCCACCGAGGGCGCCTACGCGAACCTCATCATGCCGTCGCTGCTGCGCAAGGCTGGCCTCGACGGTCGTGACGCGGGATTCGCGACCGAGCTCGCCTACGGCGCGCTGCGGATGCGAGGCCTCTACGACGCGATCATCGCTCATGCCTCGCGACGCGATCCGCGCGACCTCGACCCCGAGCTGCGCGTCGCGCTGTGGCTCGGTGCCCATCAGGCCCTCGCCATGCGGGTGCCGCCGCACGCCGCCGTGAGTGAGACGGTCGACCAGGTGAGGCGCGAGCGCGGCGCGGGTGCCGCCAAGCTCGCCAACGCCGTGATGCGGCGCGTCACCGAGCGCGACGCCGAGCAGTGGATGTCGGTGGTCGCGTCCGGCACCGGTCGCGATGCGATGGCGGTGAGGCACTCTCATCCCGCGTGGGTGGTCGAGGAGCTCGAGCGTGCGCTCGCCGAGGACGGCCGGGCGGGCGAGATCTCCGCGCTGCTCGACGCCGACAACTCCCCGGCCCGGGTGACGCTGGTGGCGCGCCCCGGACTCGTCGACAGGGATGACCTCGCGCACGAGGCGGGCGGCGAGGCGGGGGAGTACTCGCCCTACGCGGTCGTGATGTCCGGCGGGCGGCCGGGCGACCTGAAGTCGGTCGCGGACGGCACCGCCGCGGTGCAGGACGAGGGAAGCCAGGTGGTCGCCGCCGCTCTCGCGAGCGTGCGCGAGGCGGAGCCGGGCGAACGGTGGCTCGACATGTGCGCGGGACCCGGCGGCAAGGCGGCCCTCCTCGGCGCCCTCGCCGCGGAGCACGGCGCGTTCCTTGAGGCGCTCGAACTGCATCCTCACCGCGCCGAGCTTGTACGCGGCTCGATCAAGGCTGTCCCCGACGGCACCGTGACCGTGCGCGTCGCGGATGCCACGGACTTCGGCGAGGACGGCGCATACGACCGCATCGTGCTCGATGCCCCATGCTCGGGCCTCGGCGCGCTGCGCAGGCGGCCCGAGTCGCGCTGGCGACGCCAGCCCGAGGACCTCGAGGAGCTGGTGCCGCTCCAGCGCGCCCTGCTCGCCAACGCGGAGCGGCTGCTCGCGCCCGGTGGGGTGCTGGCGTACATCACGTGCTCGCCGGTGGTCGCCGAGACCCGCGACGTGGTCGCAGGGTCAGGGCTGCGACAGCTCGACGCACGAGAGGCGGTGGCTCGCGTGACGGGCACGACCGCGCGCATGTGGGGAAGCGGCCCGCACGTGCAGTTGTGGACCCACGTGCACGGCACGGACGCGATGTTCCTCGCGCTCCTCGAGAAGCCCGCCTCCTGAGGCGCCGGCTACCCCGCGGCTTATCCCGCGTCGTACCCCGCTTCTTACCCCGCCGCGCGGCGCACGAGGTCGCGCAGGCGCGTCTCGACCTCGTCCGTCATGTCGACCACCGCGAAGGCGGTGGCCCACATCGGCCCGTCATCGAGACGCGCGTCCTCGTTGAAGCCGACCGAGCCATACCGGGTGCCAAACTTCGACGCCGGCTGGTAGAACACCACGACGGAGCCGTCGCGCGCGTAGGACGGGAAGCCGTACCACGTCTTCGGCTCGAGGTGAGGGGCCTCCTCACCGACGATCACGTGGAGGCGCGACGCCACCGCGAGGTCGACGCCCTCGAGCGCCTCGATCGCCGCGATACACGCCTCGTACTCCTTGGCACGCTTGGCGGCGCCCTTGAGGCCCTTCGAGGACCGCAACTCCTCGGCGCGCTGGCGCATCGCGGCCCGCTCCGCCTCGCTGAACCCCTGCGGTGACGCTTCAGTCATGGTGAACCCTCCGCGGGCATCGTGCCACGAGCGCGCGTGGCGCGCTACGCGCGCGCGTGGCGCTATGCGAGCGGGGCCGCGAAGTGCCTCGCGACCACCGCGGCACCCGCCTTGCCGAACATGCAGTAGTCGTCGTTGAGGGCCGCCTCCTCACGCGCGTACAGCGCGGGCGGCCAGTCCCACAGCGCGACCCCACGCACCCATGCGCGTCCCGCAAGCGCGGTCAACATCTCGTCGAGGTAGGCTGCCTGCGCGTGTTCATCGGGGACGCCCACCATGTTCCAGTCGTTGGGCCGCGCTGGGGAGGTGTCGCGGCTCGGGCAGCCCGCCTCGAGGAAGACGAACTCCCGATCGTGGCGCTCGACCACGGGTTCGATGCGGGAGAGGTGCTCATCCCACGTGCCGGTGGGGTAGTAGCCGGATGAGCTGAGGACGTCGACCGCATCCCACCATGCGAGGCGGTCCTCTTGGTACTTGTCGCAGTTGTAGGTGATGGGCCCCGAGTAGACCTCGCGCACGCGGGCCGCGAGTGACCTCCACCTGTCCTCGCGTGCATCCGCACGCACCATCTCGCAGCCGATCGAGAAGAGGTCGGCGCCCAGCTCCTCGGCGAGCGCCGCGTGATGAAGGATGTATGCGTCGTACGAATCAAACCACTCGTCCCACGTGGGCTCGCCTGGCACGTCCCGATCGAAGAAGCCGATGTGGGCGCGCCACGTGCCATCCGCGACGTTCACGGTGGGCTTGAGGCACACGCGCAGGCCCAGCTCGCGCGCATGTGCGGCGGCCGCTCGAATCTCGCCATCGGTGAGGCTCGGCGCCTCCTGCCACCGGATCGTGGTCGACTGAGCGGTGTCTTGCAGCGCCGCATACGCGAGCACCACCCACGTGGGTCGGACCTCCAGCATCGCCTCCATCGAGGCGCGCGCCGCCGCGGTGGTCCACGTGCCGCGCACGCCCGTCCACCCCCAGGTCATCGCTTGGAAGGGCCCGGGCGGCAGGGTGCGGGGGCTGGTGACGGCGGTCGTGGACATCGGTGTCTCCTTGCTGGCGTGTTGCGCACACCTTAATCGATTGAGAACGATGCGGCGCGCCGCCGCCCCCGCGCACGTGGGCGCCCGATATGGTGGTCCCCGACACAAATCGAGGGCGTGCGCCCTCGCCGAGGAGGTGGGGCATGGCGGCCCGCAAGGCTCAGACCCGTCCGACGATCGCCCTGATCGCCGAGCGCGTGGGTGTCTCGCCTGGTGCCGTCTCGTATGCCCTCAACGGGAGACCCGGGGTCTCGGACGAGACGCGCGCACGGATCCTCGAGGTCGCGCGTGAAGTGGGGTGGGTGCCGAGCACCGCGGCGAGGGCCCTGCGTGGCGGGGGAGCGGCCACGGTCGGCCTGGTCATCACGCGCGAGCCGCAGATGCTGGGCATTGAGCCGTTCTTCATGTCCTTCATCGCGGGCATCGAGCAGGTCATCTCCGAGCAGGGCTTCGCGCTCCTGCTGCAGGTGACGCCCGATCCCGCGCGCGAGACCGCAACCTACCGAGAGTGGTGGTCGGCGCGACGCGTCGACGGCATCTTTCTCACGGACCTCACGGTCGACGATCCTCGTCTCGCGATCCTCGAGGACATCGGATTGCCCGCGGTCGTCGTGGGTGACCCGGCGTACGCCGGAGGACTGACCGCCGTCGGATCGGACGATGCCGGGGCGGCCGAGCAGGCCGTCGCGCGGCTCGCGCAGCTGGGCCACCGGCGCATCGCGCACGTCGCGGGCCCCGAGAGGTTCGTGCACACGCTTCGGCGCAGCGAGGCGATGCGCGCCGCCGGCGGGCGACTGGGCGTCGAGATCGTCGCGGAGATCCACACCGACTACACGTTCGACGACGGGGCCCGTGCCTGCGGCGCGCTGCTCAATCTCGAGCGCCGCCCCACAGCGATGGTCTTCGACAACGACCTCACCGCGCTCGGGGCACTGCGAGCGGCGCGCACCCGCGGCGTCGACGTCCCCCGCGACCTGTCGCTTCTCGCGTGGGACGACTCCCCTCTGTGCAGCCTCACGGAGCCGCCGCTCAGCGCGCTGAGCAGGGACGTGGCGGCCTACGGGGCCGAGGCGGCGCGTGCGCTGCTTGCCACCGTCAAGGGCCACGACGGAGCGCTTGCCTCCTCGATCAGCATCGCGACCCTCGTGGATCGCGGATCGCTCGGCCCGGCGCCGCACGACGTCGTCGCCGACGCCGCGTCGTAACCAGTTGTCCGGGAGTCAGACCTTCTCGCGACGGCCACTGTAACGATTAAGTAACAACGACTGCCGGTAAGGGCGACTCTGCGACTTAATCGATATAGTTGCGAGTGCCGCAGACGCGGTGCCTCCGCGATGCGGCGGTAGGCAGGTCCTGACAGGAGAACATCAATGAAGATGCGCAATGTGGCCGCGTTCGCGGCGACCACGGGCCTCATGCTCACGCTCGCGGCGTGCAGCGAAGGCTCCAGCACCCCCGAGGGGTCGTCCACGGGGGGCGCCTCGGGTGCGACCCTTGAGGGCGACATCACGTTCCTCACCAACCGCACTGACCTCCAGGAGAACGGCACGTTTGACGAGTACGTCGCGACGTTCCAGGAGGAGTACCCCCTGATCAACGTCAACGTCGAGGGCATCACCAACTACGCCGACGACGTCCGCACGCGCATGAGCACCCCCAACGGCTACGGCGACGTGCTCATGATTCCCGCCTCGGTTCCCGCCGAGGAATTCCCGACGTTCTTCGAGCCGCTCGGCACGGTGGACGAGCTCTCGGAGACCTACCGATTCCAGGCTCCGGCGAGCTTCGACGGCACGCAGTACGGCATCGCGCTCGGCGGCAACGCCAACGGCGTGCTGTACAACACCGCGGTGTGGGCCGAGGCAGGCATCACGGAGATGCCGACCTCGTCCGAGGACTTCCTCGCGGCGCTGCAGAAGATCGCGGATTCGACCGACGCCATCCCGCTGTACACCAACTACAAGGACGGTTGGCCGCTCGGGGGGCAGTGGTTCGCGAACGTCGGCGCGGTCTCGGGCAACGTCGAGGCGCAGAACGAGATGATCCACGATGAGTCGCCGTGGGTTGAGGGCAAGGACGCGTACGTGATCGACTCCGTGCTCTACGACGCGGTCGCTGCCGGCCTCACCGAGCCCGACCCGCTCACCACCAACTGGGAGCAGTCGAAGGGCGACTTCGCGACCGGAAAGATCGCGACGATGGTGCTCGGCTCGTGGGCGATCTCGCAGTTCCAGGCCGCAGCGACCGACGCGGGTGCTGACCCCTCGAACGTGGGCTTCATGGCCTGGCCGGCCACTGCGGAGGACGGCGTGCAGTACGCGACCATCGGTGGCGACTACAACCTCGCGATCAACGTGAACTCCTCCCACAAGGAGGCGGCGCGCGCGTGGATGGACTTCCTGCTCGAGGACTCGGGCTTCACCGACGACCAGGGCATGATCTCCGCGCTCATGACCGCGCCGCTGCCCGCCAACCTCGCCTCCCTCGAGGAGAACTCGGTCGAGCTCATCGAGGCAGCGCCCGCACCTGCGGGCGAGGAGGGACTGCTCAACCAGATCGCGGACACGTCCAAGGTCGACGTGTGGGGCAACCTCTACCGTCAGCAGCTGGTCGACGTGGCCCGTGGTCAGGCCGACGGTGACAAGGACTCGTTCTTCGCCGACCTCAACGCCCGCTGGGCCGAGGCCGTGCAGGAGCTCGCGTCCTGATCTGACGCCTCCGGCGCCTGCGGGCATCCCGCGGGCGCCGGGGGCCGCCTCACTCACCCCCACTCATCCTCGAGGAGCATCATGTCGGTCACGGCGAACGGTTCGCTGCGCGCGGGCGTCCCGGACACCCAGGACTCGGTCAGGGAGCGCCCACCGCGCCCCCGCAAGGGTTGGTTGTTGAGCAGGCTCACGCCGTATCTCTTTGTCGCGGTGGCGGTGGGACTGCTGGTCCTGCTCACCTACATCCCCGCGGCCAACATGATCTGGTACAGCCTCAACGACTGGACCGGATTCGGTCCCGTCGACGACTTCGTGGGCCTCGACAACTACGTCGCGGTCTTCACCGACCCCGCCATCTTCGGCGTGTTCGGCGTGAGCCTGTATTACTTCGCCGCATCGTTCCTGCAGATGGGTCTCGCGCTGTACTTCGCTACGTTGCTGAGCTTCAACACGAAGTTCTCGAGCTTCTTCCGCGGCATCCTGTTCTTCCCCTACCTCATGAACGGCGTCGCGATCGGCTTCGTCTTCCTCTACCTGTTCCAGCCGGGCGGCACGCTCGACACCGTCCTCGCGTGGTTCGGGATGGCGGAGACCCCCCAGTGGCTGGGTGACGCCTCGATCGCGAACTACTCGCTGGCGGGGACCTCGGTGTGGCGGTACACCGGCCTGAACTTCGTGCTCTTCCTCGGCGCGATCCAGTCGATCCCCGGCGACATCTACGAGGCCGCTGATCTCGACGGCGCGAACCGCTGGCAGCAGTTCAAGCACATCATCTTCCCTGGCATCCGACGGATCATCGGGCTGTCGTTCATTCTTGCGGTGGCGGGCAGCCTGTCCGTCTTCGAGATCCCTTACATCATGACAGGCGGCGCCAATGGCACCTCGACCTTCGTGATCCAGACCATTCAAACCGCGTTCCAGTTCCGGCAGGTCGGGCTCGCGTCGGCGATGGCCGTCGTGCTGCTCGCGATCGTGCTGTTCGTGACCTGGGTCCAGCGGAAGTTCTTCCCCGACGAGAAGGTGGACCTCACGTGAAGCGCACGCTTGCCAGCACATTCAAGTACGCGTCGCTCGTCGGCGCCGTGGTCGTGGTGCTCCTGCCCCTCGTGGTGGTGGTGTTCGCCAGCTTCAAGACCAAGGAGGAGTACGCGAACTCCGGTCCGCTCACTCCGCCCACCAACTGGCTCAATTTCCAGAACTTTATCGACGCCGCCGTCAAGAGCGACATGGTGTCCGGCCTCATCAACACGTCAATCGTGCTGGCGATCTCGCTCACGGGCACGATCATCATCGGCACCATGGCGGCCTACGCCGTGGATCGGTTTGACTTCCGTGGCAAGAAGTTGGTGATGGGCATGTTCCTGGTCGCGACCCTCATCCCGAGTGTGACCAGCCAGGTCGCGACGTTCCAGATCATCTCCGGCCTGGGCCTGTACAACACCAAGGCCGCGCTGGTGCTGCTCTTCATGGGCACGGACATCATCGCGATCTACATCTTCATCCAGTTCATGCAGTCGATCCCCGTCGCTCTCGACGAGGCCGCGATGATCGACGGCGCCAACCGCTGGACCATCTACTGGCGCGTGATCCTGCCGCTGCTCAAGCCCGCGATCGCGACCGTGGTGATCGTGAAGGGCATCGCGATCTACAACGAGTTCTACCTTCCCTTCCTCTATCTGCCATCCGAGGGCCTGATCTCGACATCGCTCTTCAGATTCAAGGGCCCCTATGGGGGGCAGTGGGAGCTCATCACCGCGGCCACCGTGCTGGTCGTGATTCCCACCGTGATCGCCTTCGTCCTCCTGCAGAAGTGGATCTACCGAGGACTGACCCAGGGAGCCGTCAAGTGAACCCCGATCGCACGCTCGCGCCAGCAGCGCCCACCACGGAGCGCGCGGCACACTCGGAGTGGACGCTCCACCTCGTGGACCCGGCACCTGACGCCCCTGTGGCTGCCGTGCGGGCCCTCTCGCGCGGGATCCCTACGCGTGTTCCCGGCAGCGTGCTGGGCACGCTCATCGACGCTGGACTCGCCACCGACGTCACGGTCAACGGCACCGAGGAGCAGGTGGCCTGGGCCGCCGCCTCGACGTGGGCGTACCGGACGTCGATTCCCAAGCGCGGGGACGGTGCCCACGTGCGCGTCGTGTTCGAGGGCATCGACACGATCGCCACCGTCACGGTCGACGGCAATGCCGTCCTCGAGGCGGACGACATGTTCCACCGCTGGGTCGTCGATCTGGGCAGGGACGATGCTCCGGGTGCCTGGGACGTCGAGGTCGAGTTGCGCCCCGCCGAGCCCGTCGCGCGGGCCGCGGAGGCGGTCGCGCCCCTGCCGCGCGCCGACATGTACGAGATCCCGTTCAACCAGGTGCGCAAGATGGCGTGCTCGTTCGGCTGGGACTGGGGACCGACGACGATGACGGCCGGCCTGTATCGCGGGGTTCAGGTTGAGCGCGAGGGTGCGGGGCGAATCCTGCGGACCCTGCTGAGCCCCACGTGGCGCGGCGGCGCGGTGTTGGGTGACGGTGCCGTGCTGCGCGGAAGCGTCGTCGTCGAGGGTGCGGTCGACCGCGTGGTGGTGCGCGTGAGCGCGCCGGGGGAGGAGCCTCCGCTGCTGCAATACGTGGCGTCGGTCGACACCGCGAGCGTGTCCTTCGAGCTCGAGGTTCCCGGCGCGTCGCGGTGGGACGTGAGGGGCCGCGGCGAGCAGCCGCTCTACGACGTGAGCGTCGAGGCGATCGGCGCGCACGGTGAGGCGATCGACGCGGCCGCGCGCAGGGTGGGCTTCCGTGCGGTGGCACTGGTCCAGGAGCCGGATGCCGCGGGGCGCCGCTTCGAGATCCACGTCAACGGCGCGCGCGTCTGGGCACGCGGATTCAACTGGATCCCTGCGGATGTGCTTCCCGAGCGGGTCACGCGAGAGCGGGTGAGGTCGCTGGTGGCGGAGGCGGCCGCCACGGGCGCGACGATGCTGCGGGTGTGGGGCGGCGGGATCATCGAGTCGGACGACTTCTACGACGCGTGTGACGAGCTCGGCATCCTCGTGTGGCAGGACTACTCGTTTGCGTGCGCCGCGTACGCGGAGGATGAGGACCAGGTGGCGCGCGTGCGCCGCGAGGTCGAGGATGCCGTGGTCCGCGTCGGTCATCGTGCGTCGCTCGCGCTGTGGTGCGGATGCAACGAGAACCTGTGGGGCTACGAGGACTGGGGCTGGAAGGAGAAACTGAACGGCGCAGGATGGGGCGCCCACCTGTACCACGACGTCATCCCCGGCGTCCTGGCCGCGCTCGACCCGCATCGTCCCTACATCCCCGGCTCGCCGTTCTCGCCCGATCCCGACCGCCACCCCAACGACGAGACCCAGGGCACCACCCACCACTGGGACACGTGGAACCAGCTCGACTACGTCCACTTCGAGGACAAGCGCTCGCGCTTCGCGTCCGAATTCGGATGGCAGGCGCCGGCCTCGTGGGCGACGCTCGTCACGGGAATCGGCCACGAGCCGACGAGCGGAGCGGATCCCGACCTGCAGCGCCTGCAGAAGCATCCCGAGGGCGCCGCCGCGCTCGACCGCGCTATTGCCGATCACGTCCCGCACCCGCCTACGGACGGCCGCGGCTGGTACCTCGCGACTCAGTTGGTGCAGGCGCGCGCACTCCGCGCCGCGATCGGACGCTTCAGGAGCCTGCACGACACGTGCTCGGGCGCCCTGTGGTGGCAGCTCGACGACTGCTGGCCGGCGATGTCGTGGTCCGTCATCGACGCGGCGGGACGGCGCAAACTCGCGTGGTATGCGGCCGCCGAGGTGATGGCGGCGCGTGCCGTGATCACCACCGCGGACGGCGACCCGCATGGGCTCACCCTCGTCAACGACGTGCCCGAGGCATGGCAGGTCACCGGACGGCTGGCGGTGGTGGATGAGCGAGGAACCATCCTTCACGAGGACAGGCTCGACGTGACGGTGCCCGCCGACGGTCACGCCGTGGTGCGACCGACCGTGGTGCCGGCCGGCGCCGCGGCAATCGTGGTCGACGCCGGAGAGCTGCGCGCCGCACGGTGGATTGTTCCCGACCTCGCGCTCTCCCACCCCGAAGCCGCTCTCGAGATCGAGGCGGTCGAGGTCGCTCGCGGGCGCGTCGACATCGCGGTGAGGGCCGAGTCCCTGGTGCGCGACCTCGTGATCCTCGCGGAGACGGAGCCCGGCCTCGGGGACGCATGCGCCGACCGCCAACTGGTTCTCCTCCTGCCCGGCGAGCGCGCTACGCTCACCGTGCGCGGCGAGGGCGTGGAGGCCCTCGACCCGTCGCGGTGGGCGTGCCTGCTCGCGGCGGGGACGGCGCTCAGGATCTCGTAGGAGCGATCGATGCCCTTCTCCGACATGAGCCGCGAGGCGCTCGAGTCGTACCGTCCCGACCTGCCGGCGCCCGCCGACTTCGACGAGCGCTGGACGGCGACCCTCGCCGAGGCGCGCGCGGCGGGAGGCGAGGTTGCGGTGACTCCCGTCGACGCGGGACTCGCGCTGATCGAGGCCTCGGACGTGACGTTCCCCGGCTTCGGCGGTGACCCGGTGCGCGCGTGGTGGCTGCGTCCGCGCGGGCTGACGGCCACTGCGCCGGTCGTGGTCGAGTTCAACGGCTACGGTGGCGGCCGCGGGCTGGTGCACGAGCGACTCCTATGGGCCGCCGCCGGCTACCACTACGTGTTCATGGACACGCGCGGGCAGGGATCCGCATGGGGCAACGGCGGCGACACCGCAGACGCGTCGGGCGGCGGGGACGCGGGCGCCCCCGCCCTCCCCGGCTTCATGACCAGGGGAGTGCGCGAAGTCGAGACGTACTACTTCCGCCGCCTCCTCACCGACGCCGCGCGCTGCGTCGACGCGGTGCGCACCCTGCCAGGGATCGATCCGACGCGCGTCGTGGTCGCAGGAGCGAGCCAAGGAGGAGGCCTCGCGATCGCGGCCGCCGGGCTCGTGCCCGATGTCGCGGGCGCCCTGGTCGACGTGCCGTTCCTGTGCCACATCGAGCGCGGCGTGCGCGTCGCCGAGCACGACCCATATCAGGAGATCGCCCGCTACCTCGCGGTGCACAGGGACCGCGAGGAGGAAACCTTCCGCACCCTCGCCTACGTGGATGGCGTGCACCACGCCGCCCGCGCCCAGGCGCCCGCGCTGTTCTCGGTCGCGCTGCGCGATGACGTCTGCCCGCCGTCGACCGTCTACGCCGCCTATCACGCGTGGGCGGGGCCCGCGCAGATGGTGGTGTACCCGTACAACGGACACGAGGGCGGCCAGGCGTATCAGCAGCGCCGCCAGCTCACGTTCCTCGACCACCTGTGGGAGAACCGATGAGCATCCCGGGAGACGCCGCCTACCTCGCCACGCAGCGAGCCGACCTGTTGCGCTTCATGGCTGGCGCGCGCAGGCCCGACGGCTTTGGCTGGCTCGACGAGCTTGGCGAGGTCGACACGGCCCGGCCAGTGGAGCTGTGGATCACGTGTCGTATGACCCACGTGGCCGCGCTCGGCGTGCTCGCGAACGAGCCGCCGGCCGCGGGCGGTCCCGACCGCGCGGAGCTGGCAGCGCTCGCCGCGCACGGCGTCGCGTCGCTCGCGGGCCCCCTGCGCGACCACGCGAACGGCGGGTGGTTCGCCGCCGTGGTGGACGGCGCGGCCACGCTCGCGACGAAGCAGGCGTACGGACACGCCTTCGTCATCCTCGCGGCCTCCTCCGCCGCGAAGGCCGGGGTGCCGGGCGCCGATGCCCTGCTCGCCGAGGCACTGACGGTGTCCGCGGAGCGCTTCTGGGACGAGCGCGAGGGTCTCTCCGTCGAGGAGTGGGATGCCGCGTGGACAACGCTCGACACGTACCGGGGCGTCAATGCGAACATGCACACCGTCGAGGCCTACCTCGCGGCGGGAGATGTCACCGCCGATGCCGTGTGGCACGAGCGCGCGGGTCGCATCGCGGCACGCGTCGCTGGCTGGGCGGCCGCGAACGACTGGCGCATTCCTGAGCACTTCGACGCGACCTGGACGCCGTTGCTCGAGCACAACAGGGACGAGCCGGCACATCCGTTCCGGCCGTACGGCGCGACGGTGGGGCACGGACTCGAGTGGGCGCGGCTCCTGCTGTCCGTCGACGCCACGCTCGGTGACGCGGCCCCCGCTGGCCTCCGCGAGGCCGCGGTTGCGCTGTACGACCGCGCCGTCGCGGACGGCTGGGACGCCGACGGCGCTCCGGGATTTGTCTATACGACCGACTGGTCGGGCGCACCGGTCGTGCGGTCCCGCATGCACTGGGTACTCGCGGAGGCGGTCAACGCGGCGGAGGCGCTGCGTCAGGTGACGGGACAGTCGCGCTACGCCGACGACGCCGCGCAGTGGTGGTCGTATGCCGATCGCGTCCTCATCGACCACGACCGCGGATCGTGGCACCACGAGCTCGACACGCACAACCGCCCGGCGGGCACCGTGTGGCCCGGCAAGCCCGACGTCTACCACGCGTACCAGGCGGCGGTCTTGCCCGAGCTGCCGATCGCGCCGTCCTTCGCGACGGCCCTCGCGGTGCGTGGGGGCCTCGCGTGAGCCGCGTGCTCGTCGTCGGGGAGTGCGTGCTCGACGAGGTCGAGACCGCCGACGGCACCGTGACGGCCCACCCGGGAGGCAGCCCCGCCAACGTCGCGGTGGGACTTGCCCGATTGAGTCAGGACGCGACCCTGCTCACGGAGCTCGGAGACGACCCCGCCGGTGCCGCGATCCTCGCGCACCTCGCCGCGGCCGGCGTGACCACGGCGTGCGCGGAGTCGTCGACAAGGACTCCCGTCGCCCGGGCCACGATCGGTCCCGACGGCGCCGCGACCTACGCATTCGACATCGCGTGGACGCTCGCCGGCGACCACGGCGCGCTCGTGGACGGCGCGACTCACGTGCACACCGGTTCGATAGCCGCACACATCGACCCCGGCGCGCGCGCGGTCGAGGACATCGTCGAGGCGGCACGGACACATGCGACCGTGAGCTACGACCCGAACGTGCGCGCGAGCCTGGTGGGCGAGCGCTCCGCCGTGGTGGACCGGACCGAGTGGATCGTGGCGCGTTCCGACGTGGTCAAGGCCAGCGACGAGGACCTCGACTGGCTCTACCCCGGCACTCCGGTGGCCGACGTCCTGCGCGCGTGGTGCGCGAGCGGTCCGTCGCTGGTGGTGGCCACGCTGGGCGCCGAGGGCTCACTCGCGTGCCTGAGGGGAGAGATCCTCGAGGTGGCGCCGCTTCGCGTCGACGTCGTCGACACCGTCGGCGCGGGCGACTCCTACATGGCGGCGCTCGTCGATGGGCTCGCCCGCGCGGGCCTGGTCGGGCCCGGCGGCCGCGAGCGCCTCGCCGTGACCGACGCCGCGACCGTACGCGGCGTGGTCGAGCGAGCCGCCCGTGCCGCCGCCATCACCGTGTCGCGCGCGGGAGCCAACCCGCCGACGCTCGCGGAGCTCGGTGAGTAGCGGCGGCACGCCGTCGGGTCCCGACGCCGTGGTGGGCGCCTTCGACGGCGCCCGACCCCTGCGCACGCTCGCGCGGCTGTACCGACGCGAGCGACGCCACCTGGCGATCGCGGCGGTCGCATTCGCGATCAAGCACTCGCCGGTGTGGATCACGCCGCTGATGACGGCGATCATCATCGATGTGGTGGTGGACCACGAGCCGCTGTCGCGCCTCGCGTGGGCCGCGGCCGTCATGGTCGTGATCGTCGCCCAGAACTATCCGATCGGGCTTCTCTACGTGCGGCGGCAGAGCCTGGCGATCCGCAACGTCGAGGCGTCGCTGCGCATCGCGCTGACGCGTCGCCTCCAGGAGCTGTCGATCGGCTACCACCGGCGCACGAGCGCCGGCGTGGTGCAGGCCAAGGTGATCCGCGACGTCGAGAGCATCGTCGAGGCGTCGCGACAGACGCTCGACACGGGCCTCGCGGCGCTCACGACCCTCGCGGGAGCGCTGGTGCTTACGGCGGTGCGCGTCCCCGAGTTCCTGGCGGTCTACGCGATCGCGGTTCCGGCCGCCGCGGTCCTCGTGATCGCGAGCAGGCGGCGCATGCGCGAACGCAACGCGCTGTTTCGCACCGAGATGGAGCGGATGTCGGTCCGAGTGGCCGAGATGGCACACCTGATTCCCGTGACCCGCGCGCACGCATCCGAGGAGCGCGAGGCCGAGCGCGTCGACGCCGCGGTCACCGGCGTGCGCACCGCGGGTCTCGAGCTCGATGTGGTGAATGGGCGCTTCGGAGCGGTGTCGTGGATCGGCTTCCAACTGCTGTCCGTCGCGTGCCTCGTGGGCGCCGCGATGCTCGCGTGGCATGGCTGGTGGGGGATCGGGGCGGGCGACGTCGTCATGCTGTCGGCGTACTTCGTCCAGCTCACGGGGGCCGTGACCGCGCTCGTCGCGATCGTTCCGTTTCTCAGCCGTGGGCTCGAGGCGGTGCGCTCCGTGGGCGAGGTCCTCGGTGCGGACGACCTCGAGCGCAACGCGGGCAAGCCCGCGATCGGACCTATCGCCGGCGCGATCGAAATCGACGCCCTTACCGTCGCGTATCCCGAGGTCCCCGACCAGCCCGCTCTCGACCGCGTGACGCTGAGTGTGGAGCCGGGGGAGACGGTCGCCCTCGTGGGTCCGTCCGGCTCGGGCAAGTCGACGCTGCTCAACGCCGTCATCGGCTTCGTGGCCCCCACGCAGGGCGCGATACGCGTGGACGGCACGGACATCGCAGGCCTCGACATGAGGTCGCTACGCCGCCAGATCGCGGTGGTGCCTCAGGAGGCACTGCTCTTCGAGGGCACGGTGCGCGACAACGTCACCTACGGCAGTCCCGCCGTGGCGGACGATGCCGTTGTCGCCGCCCTTGAGGGGGCCCAGGCGTGGGCGTTCGTGCGTCACATGGGCGGGCTCGACGCGAGGATCGGAGAGCGGGGCGCGCGCCTGTCGGGAGGACAGCGCCAGCGCCTCACGATCGCTCGTGCCCTCGTGCGTGACCCCCGCATCCTCATTCTCGACGAGGCCACGTCGGCGCTCGACACGGAGTCCGAGGTGCTCGTGCAGCGCGCGCTCGCCACGCTCATGAGGGGTCGCACGACCCTCGTCGTCGCGCATCGGCTCTCCACGATTCGCGGCGCGGACAGAATCGTGGTGCTTGAGGACGGCAGGATCGCCGAGATCGGCGATCACGCGACGCTCGCCCAGGCGGGCGGTCCGTACGCGCGACTGCACGGGAGGGGCTGACGCGCGGCTAGGCTCGTGGCATGGGCATTCAGATCGCTCCGAGCATCCTGTCCGCCGACTTCGCGAACCTTGAGCGCGACATCCTTGCCGTCGCCGAGGCCGACTGGCTGCACGTCGACGTCATGGACGGGCACTTCGTGCCCAACCTCACGCTCGGGTTGCCGGTGGTCGAGCGCATCGCGCAGGTCTCGCCGCTGCCGCTCGACGTTCACCTCATGATCGAGGACCCCGACCGCTGGGCCACGCGCTACGCCGAGGTGGGCGCGACCTCCGTGACGTTCCACCTCGAGGCCGCGCGGGATCCGCGGGCCATCGCCGCACAGCTGCGCGCCCTAGGTGCGCGCGCGTCGTGCGCGATCAAGCCCGGCACCCCGGTCGAGGACGTGCTGCCGCTGCTCGACACGCTCGACATGGTGCTCGTCATGACCGTCGAGCCCGGATTCGGCGGCCAGGCCTTCATGGCGGACATGATGCCCAAGTTCGAGAGGCTGCGTGCCGCCGCCGAGGCGGGAGGCCACGACGTGTGGTTGCAGGCGGACGGCGGCATCGCGCGAGAGACCATCCAGACCGTGGTCGAGGCGGGCGGCGACGTCCTCGTCGCCGGCTCGGCCGTGTACGGCGCTCAGGACAGGGCCGCTGAGATTCGCGCGCTGCGCGACCTGGGCGAGGAGGCGCGCCATCACCACTGACGAGGAGTGGCTGGTCCGCGCGGCGGGGCTCGCGCTCCACGGTCCCGCCCACGGTCCCAACCCGCGTGTGGGCTGCGTGATCGTCGGGCCCGACGGGACGATGCTCGGGGAGGGGTGGCATCGGGGCGCGGGCACCCCTCACGCGGAGCCCGCCGCGCTCGCCGACGCCGCGGCTCGCGGTCACGACGTGAGCGGCGCGACCGCCTACGTCACCCTCGAGCCCTGCGCGCACACCGGGCGCACGGGACCGTGCACCGACGCCCTCTCGCGAGCGGGAGTCGGCGCGGTGGTCTACGCCGTCGAGGACCCCAACCCTCAGGCGGCTGGCGGCGCGCAGGTGTTGCGCTCGCGCGGGATCGAGGCTCGTCACGTGCCGGTCGCGCAGGCGCGCGACGTGAACAGGCGCTGGCTGGGTGCGGTCGCGCTGGGGCGACCGTGGGTGATTGCCAAGTGGGCACAGACCCTCGACGGCCGTACCGCCGCGGCTGACGGCACGAGCTTCTGGATCACGGGAGACGAGGCGCGGGCTCATGCCCACGGGGTGAGGGCCGAGGTCGACGCGATCCTGGTCGGCACGGGCACGGTGGCGGCGGACGACCCCGAGTTGTCCGCACGCCCCGCGCACGTGGAGGCGCCTCACCAGCCGCTGCGGGCCGTGATGGGACGGCGGGATACGTCAGGGGCACGCGTGTGGCGCGACGGCAACGCCGTCGCGATTGACTCGCACGATCCGCATGAGGCGCTGCGGGTGCTCGCCGCGAGAGACGTCCGCACGGTCGTCGTCGAGGGCGGCGGCACGGTCACCACTGCGTTTCTGCGCGCGGGACTCGTCGACGAGCTTCACGCCTACATCGCGCCCGCGCTCCTGGGCTCGGGAACCGCCGCAGTCGGCGACCTGGGAATCGCGACCATGGGCGGTGCGTTGAGGGGTCGAGACGTGACCGCCACCGCCCTCGGCGTCGATACGCTGGTCACCGCGTTCCTTCAGAGAGGACCCCAGTAGATGTTCACCGGCATAGTCGAGTCGCTCGGCACCGTCACCGCGGTCACACCGCAGGGAGCCCGGTCGCGGCTCACGATCGAGGCGCCCGGCATGACGGACCTCGCGCACGGCGAGTCCATCGCGGTGGGCGGAGTGTGCCTGACCGTCGCCGAGCACGACGGCTCCATGTGGACCGCCGACGTCATGCGGGTCACGCTGGAGACGACCACGTTGGGCGGCCTTGCTCCGGGTGACCGCGTCAACCTTGAGCGGGCCGTGCCCGCGGGCGGGCGCCTCGGTGGCCACATCATGCAGGGGCACGTGGACGGCGTCGCGACGCTCGTCGAGCGCGACTCCCACCCCGACTGGGACACGCTCACCTTCGAGGTTCCCGAGGACCTCACGCGCTACGTGGTGCGCAAGGGCTCGATCGCGCTGGGCGGAGTATCGCTCACGGTCGCCGAGCTCGACGGCACGCGCGTCACGGTGTCGCTCATCCCCACGACCCTCGCGGAGACCACCTTCGGCGCGATGACAGTGGGCGACCGCGTCAACGTCGAGGTCGACGTGGTCGCCAAGTACGTCGAGAAGCTGGTGAGGTCATGACCGTCGATTCGATCGCCCTGGTCGAGCAGGCGCTGGCGGACATGCGGGCGGGCAAGCCCGTGCTGGTGTCCGACTCGCGCGACAGGGAGGACGAGGCGGACTTCATCATGGCCGCTCAGACGTCCACGGTCGACTGGGTGGCGTGGGGCATCCGCCACTCGAGCGGATACCTGTGCGCGCCCATGACGGCCGAGCGGGCCGACTCGCTGAGCCTGCCGTTGATGGTGCCGAGCAGCCAGGATCCGCGTCGCACCGCGTACACCGTGTCCGTGGATGCCGCGACCGGGGTGACCACGGGCATCTCGGCGGCCGACAGGCACCGCACCCTCACGGTGCTCGCCGACCCTTCGGCGACAGCCGAGGACCTTATCCGACCCGGCCACGTGCTTCCCTTGCGGGCCGTGCCCGGCGGCGTCCTGCATCGTCCCGGCCACACCGAGGCGTGCGTCGACCTCTGCCGCCTCGCGGGACTCGAGCCGGTCGGGGTGATCGGCGAGATGGTCAACGACGACGGCACGATGATGCGCCAGGGGGACGCCACCGCGATCGCCGAGCGTGACGGCCTCGTCTTCCTCACGATCGAGGACCTGGTCGCGTACCGTCGCGCCACGAACGACCTCCCGCCGCCCACCGAGGCGCGCCCGCACCGCGTGCTTCACCGTGGCGAGGCACGCCTGCCCACGCGCCACGGCGAGGTGACGATCCACGCGTACCGCGACGCCCGCACCGGAGACGAGCACGTCGCGCTCGTCGCGCCGGGCAAGGCCGACGCGGTGCCCGTGGTGCGCATCCACTCGGAGTGCCTCACCGGCGACGCCTTCGGTTCGCTGCGCTGCGACTGCGGGCCCCAACTCGACGCGGCGATCGCCCGCGTGGTTGAGGATGGCGGCGCGGTCATCTATCTGCGGGGTCACGAGGGGCGCGGGATCGGGATCGGTGCCAAGGTGCAGGCTTACGGCCTTCAGGACCAGGGCTACGACACCGTGGACGCGAACACCCACCTGGGTCTTCCCGTCGACCGCCGCGAGTACGGCGCGGCCGCGGCGATCCTGCACGACCTCGGCATCAACCGCGTGAGGCTGCTCACGAACAATCCCGCGAAGGTCGAGGGACTGCGCGCCTCGGGAGTCGACTGCGTTGAGCGCATCCCGCATCGCGTGGGAGCCCATCCCGAGAACGAGAACTACCTGCGCACCAAGCTGGAGCGCATGGGACACCTGTTGGGAGACAACGCATGAGCGGAGCAGGAGCACCCGCGGTCGAGGTCGACGCGCGCGGCCTCACGGTCGAGATTGTCGCAAGCCAGTGGCACACCGAGGTGATGGACGGGCTGGTCGCCGGCGCGGTGCGGGCCGCCGAGAAGGCCGGCGCGCGGTATCGCGTGACGCGGGTGCCCGGCGCGTTCGAGCTGCCCGTGGTCGCCGAGTCGCTTGCGCGGTCGGGGGCCGATGCCATCGCGTGCCTGGGCGTCGTGATTCGCGGCGGAACGCCTCACTTCGAGTACGTGTGTGACGCGGTGACGCGCGGACTCACCGATGTCGCGCGCGAGCACATGACCCCGGTCGGCTTCGGGATTCTCACGACGGACGACGACGCGCAGGCGCTCGACAGGGCCGGACTGCCGGACTCGAAGGAGGACAAGGGCGCCGAGGCCGTCGAGGCCGCCCTCGCGACCGCTCTGGTCCTGCGCGCGCTGTAGCCCGCGCGCCGCGCCCGCGAGAGTCCTTAAACGGTTAAGGTGGTGCGCGTGAACACGCGAGTCGACGACGACCTCATCTACCTGCGCGCCGCGGGCGTGTCTGTGCTCCTCGACGTGAGCGAGCGCCGGCTGCCGCGGATCGCCCACTGGGGGGCTGACCTTGGCGACCTCGCCGCGGCCCAGGCGCGAGCCGTGGTCGAGTCGGGACGCGGGGGATACGCGTTTGGCGGACTGGACGAGTCCCACGAGGCGTCGGTGATCCCCGAGCCGGCTTGGGGCTGGTTCGGCACGCCGGGACTCGAGGGCTCGCGCGCGGGACGACACCACAGCCCGCGCTTCGAGGTGAGGGCGCTCTCACGTGACGCGCGGGGCGAGGGCGACGCGAGCGTCCAGGAGCTCACGGTCGCCGCCGTCGATGACGCCGCCGAGCTGGGTCTGGAGATCCGGCTTCAGCTGCTGGGCTCCGGGCTGCTGCGAACCCGCGCCTCCCTGACGAGCCTGGGGGGCGACGCCCCGTACGAGCTCGACGCGCTGCGCCTGCTATTGCCCGTGCCCGCCCAGGCGCGAGAGGTGCTCGACTTCACCGGCAGGTGGATTCGCGAGCGCACGCCGCAACGGACGCCGCTCACCGTGGGAACCCGCCTGCGCGAGTCGCGGCGTGGCAAGCCGGGACACGACGCGCCGTTCGTGATGGCGCTCGGCGAGCCCGGCTTCGGCTTCGCGCGCGGCGAGGTGTGGGTCGCCCACGTCGCGTGGTCGGGAGACGTGCGGATGATGGCCGAGCGCTCGCGCGAGGGAGCCACCGTGGTGGGCGGCGGAGACCTGGTGCGCGCCGGCGAGGTGCGGCTCGAGGCGGGCGACACCTACGTGTCGCCGTGGGTCTACGGGGCGTATTCGGCGGCCGGTCTCGACGCCGCCGCGGCCCGCTTCCACCGCCACCTGCGCGCCCGTGCCGGCCATCCGCATCGTCCCCGCCCCGTGACCGTGAACACGTGGGAGGCCGTCTACTTCGACCACGACCACGACCGCCTGCTCGCTCTCGCGGAGGCGGCCGCACGGGTGGGCGCCGAGAGGTTCGTGCTCGACGACGGCTGGTTTCGCCACCGCAGGGCTGA
The DNA here is from genome assembly GCF_039545075.1 of Demequina sediminis. Lineage (NCBI taxonomy): Bacteria > Bacillati > Actinomycetota > Actinomycetes > Micrococcales > Demequinaceae > Demequina > Demequina sediminis. The sequence goes on from NZ_BAABRR010000001.1 coordinate 325,612, forward strand.
CAATGCTGGCCTGGGCGACTGGCACGTTGACGAGGACGTCTATCCCGAGGGTCTCGGCTTCCTCGCGAACCGCGTGCGCGAGTTGGGGATGGAGTTTGGCCTGTGGGTCGAGCCCGAGATGATCAATCCCGACTCCGACCTCGCGCGTGCGCACCCCGAGTGGATCGCCCAGCCGGGCGACGGCCGACTTCCCCTCACCGCGCGGCACCAGCAGGTGCTGGACCTGACCCATCCCGAGGCCTTCGCGTACCTCGAGGAGCGGCTTCACGCGCTGGTCGCCGAGCTGCGCCCCGCGTACCTCAAGTGGGACCACAACCGGGACCTGCTCGAGGCGGGGTCGAGCGTGCACGGGCGGCCCATCGGCCGCGCGCAGACGCTCGCCTTCTACCGCCTGCTCGACGGGTTGCGCGCGGCGTTTCCCGGCCTCGAGATCGAGTCGTGCTCGGGCGGCGGCGCACGCGTCGACCTCGAGGTGCTGGAACGCACGGACCGGGTGTGGGCGTCGGACTGCAACGATCCGCTCGAACGCCAGTCGATTCAGCGGTGGACCCAGCTGCTCGTGCCTCCCGAGATGATCGGTGCTCACATCGGGCCGCCCCGTGCCCACACGACGCACCGCACGTCGACCCTCACGTTCCGGGCCGCCACCGCGATGTTCGGCCACCTCGGCATCGAGTGGGACGTCACCTCACCCGAGGCGGTCGAGGCGCGCGACGAGCTCGCCGCATGGGTCGCGTTGCACAGGAAACTGCGCGGGCTGCTGCATACGGGATCGGTGGTCAATTCTGACGTCGACGATCCCGCGTGCGCGGTGCACGGCGTGGTGGCTGCGGATCTGCGCAGCGCGGTGTTCAGCGTCGCGTCGCTCGCGCTGTCCGAGACGTCGACCGTGGGTCTGGTGCGGCTGGGTGGGCTCGACCCCGACGTCGTGTACCGCGTCGCGCCGCTGGCTCCCGAGGGGGCGGGAGAGGGCCCGGGTCGCGCGCTGCCGCGCTGGTGGGTCGGTGGCGCCTCGCTCACGGGACGCGTGCTCGCGGAGCGAGGCATCCAGGTGCCCGCGTTGTCTCCCGAGGACGCCGTGCTGCTGCATGTGGTCGCGGAGGGAACGCCGCGGGACCGATAGGCTGGCGCCCGTGAAGACGTTCGAGGACCTGTTCGACGAGCTCAAGCGCCGCGCCGAGGAGCGCCCCGAGGGCTCCGGCACCGTCGCGATGCTCGACAAGGGCGTCCATGCGATCGGCAAGAAGCTGGTCGAGGAGGCCGCCGAGTCCTGGATGGCCGCCGAGTTCCAGTCGCGTGAGGACGCGGCGGAAGAGATCTCGCAGCTGCTCTACTGGACCCAGGTGATGATGGTCGCCAAGGGCCTCACGCTTGACGACGTGTACAAGAACCTCTAGGGGAGAGAAGTGCTCCGCATCGCCGTGCCCAATAAGGGCTCCCTGTCCGATCCCGCGTGCGACCTCCTGCGCGAGGCAGGCTACAAGCAGCGCCGCGACCCTCGCGAGCTGGTGTTGGTCGACGAGCGCAACAACGTCGAGTTCTTCTTCCTGCGACCGCGCGACGTCGCGGTGTATGTCGGCTCGGGCACCGTGCACGCCGGCATCACCGGCCGGGACCTGCTCATCGACTCGGGTGCCGATGCCGTCGAGCACCTCGAGCTCGGATTCGGCGGCTCGACGTTCCGCTATGCCGCCGCACCCGGGGTCGCCGCGTCGATCGCCGATGTCCAGGGCAAGCGCGTGGCGACGAGCTACCCGCGCCTCGTCGAGCAGCACCTCGCGTCGCACGGCGTGGAGGCCTCCGTCGTGCGCCTCGACGGCGCCGTCGAATCCTCGGTGCGACTGGGGGTGGCCGACGTCGTGGCCGACGTCGTGTCGACGGGGACGACGTTGCGCGCCGCGGGCCTTGAGATCTTCGGCGAGCCCATTCTCAGCTCCGAGGCGATCCTGATCCGCGGCCAGGACGCGTCCGCGGAGGACATCGCGGTGCTCACCGGGCGCCTGCGTGGCGTCCTCACCGCGCGGCGGTTCGTGCTGGTCGACTACGACGTGCCGTCCGATCGCCTCGACGCCGCGATCGCCGTGAGCCCCGGCTTCGAGGCACCCACCGTGACTCCGCTGCACGGCTCCGACTGGCACGCGGTGCGCGTCATGGTGCCGCGCGCCGACATGAACAACGTCATGGATGCCCTTTACGCCGTGGGAGCACGCGCGATCCTCACGACGGAACTGCTCGCGGTCAGGGTCTGACCGTGGCGGTCCCCAAGCCTCAGCGGCTGCTCAACCTCATCGTCGGCCTGTCGAGCACGAGGCACCGCCTCACGCGCGAGCAAATCCGCGACACGATCGAGGGCTACGAGCCGCTGCCGCGAGGGGCCTCCGAGGAGGAGATCCGCAAGGCCGAGCAGAGCTTCGAGCGCATGTTCGAGCGCGACAAGAAGGAACTGCGCGAGCTCGGCGTGCCAATCGAGACGGTCGAGGACCCGGTCCACGGCGACGAGATCGGGTATCGGATCCGCCCCGCTGAGGCGGCCATGCCGCCGCTCGACCTGACCGCCGCCGAGCTCGCCGTGCTGTCGATCGCGACCGACTACTGGCGGGGCGCGGTGCTCGACGGCGCCGCCCAGCAGGCGGTCATGAAGCTCGCGTCCTCGGCCGAGCACGGCCCGCGAGTCGAGCTGCCGTTCGCCGCGCTTCCCGCGGTGTCGAGCGACGCGTTCGGCACTCTCGTCGAGGCGGTGGGGGAGCGCCAGAGTGTGCGCTTCGAGTACTCCTCGTCGAGTTCGGGTGTGGGGACGCGGACGATCGACCCCTGGACGGTGGTGCTGCGCGCGGGCGTCGCGTACGTGATCGGCTACGACCGCGATCGCGAGGCGCCCCGCACGTTCCGCGTGCAGCGCATCGGCGGCCGCGTGACGAGGATCGGCGACCCCGGCGCATACGAGATCCCCGCCGAGATCCCGCTCGGCGCGCTCGACGGGAGCGGAGACGTGAAGACCGCACGCGTGGCGCTGCGCCCCGAGTCCGGCCACGGGCTGCGACGCCGCGGCACCCCCGCTGGCGTCGACGGCGGCTGGGACCTCTACGACGTCGAGTACGCGCACCCCGAGGACCTGGTCGCGGAGGTGCTCGGCCTCGCGGGGGGCGCGCGCATCGTCACCCCGCGTGACCTCGCGACCGCGGTAGTGAGGTCCGCCACGGCGGCTCTGGAGGTGGATCGTGGCTGAGCAGGCGACCGATCGCCTGGTGCGCATGCTGGGCATCCTCACGTACGTCGAGCGGCATGGCGACACCCCATTCACCGAGCTCGCGGAGCACTTCGGCGTCACCGTGGACCAGGTGCGTGCCGACATCGACGCGCTGTGGCTCGCCTCGGAGCCGGGCGACTCGTGGTACCCGATCGACTTCTCCGCCGACGCGTTCGATGCCGACGTCGCCGCGCTCGTGCGCAACGACGGCGTCTCGCAGGTGAGGCTGTCCCCGCGCGAGGCGGTGGCCCTGGTCGGCGCGCTGTCGACGATGGGCGCGGCCGGGGCGCTTCCCGAGGCGGGCACGCAGGTGCTCGCGAAGCTGCGTGAGGCCCTTGCGGAGCCCGTGATCGTGCTGGGGGACGATGCCGTGGACGGCAGGGTGCGCGACGCCCTCGTGGACGCGATCGCCCGCTATCGGCAGGCCGAGGTCGCGTACGTCGACGCGCTCGACCGGCGCACCTCGCGGACGGTCGACCCGCATCGGCTGGTCCTCATCGATGGCCACGCGTACCTCGAGTGCTACTGCCGACGCGCGGAGGACTACCGCGTGCTGCGCCTCGACCGCATCGAGGACGTCACGGTGCTCGACGGCGCGGTCGAGCACCCGCCGACCGACTCCGCCGGCTTCACCCTCACGCCCGCCTTCACCGCGACCGTGCGCATCGCCCGCGCGGGTCGCTGGGCGCTCGAGGACATGCCGGGCGTGCGGATCGAGGACGCCGAGGACGACGTGATCGCCACGTTCGACGTCGCCGACGACGCATGGGTGGCCGGTCGCCTGCTCACTGTCGCCCCTCACCTGCGCTCCGTGTCGCCCCGCAGGCTCGTCGACGCGCTGCACCGGCAGGCTACGGCCGTGCTCGACGTGCAGCGGTAGACTGACCGTCAGCCATTCAGAAGGAGCCACACCGCATGGGACCTCGCGAGATCCTCATCATCCTCGTCATCGTGCTGCTGCTGTTCGGCGCCCCGAAGCTCCCGCAGCTCGCGCGCTCGCTGGGCCAGTCGCTGCGCATCCTCAAGGACGAGACGTCGTCGCTCACGAGCGACTCGAAGGACGGCGCCTCGACGTCCGGCGCGGCCCCCGCGATGCCTCCGGCCCCGGGCGCCGCCGCGACTCCCGTGGCGCCGTCGACGCCAGACACCACCGCGACGTCGTCCTCGGACGAGCCGCGTGACGGCGAGAAGTAGCGCCCGCCGGGACAATCCCGATGCTCGGATGTCCCTCGCCGAGCACCTGAGGGAGTTCCGCAAGCGCCTCATCCTTGCGGCCGCCGGCATCGCCGTCGGCATGGTCGTGGGCTGGTACCTCTACACGCCCGTGTTCGAGGCGCTGCAGCGCCCGATCCTCGAGGCCGCCGAGCGAGACGGCGCGAACATCGAGGTTAACTTCGCCGGCATCGCGACCGCGCTCGACATGCAGCTCAAGATGTCGCTCGTGCTCGGGATCGTCGTGAGCGCCCCGTGGTGGCTCTATCAGCTCTGGGCCTTCGTCGCTCCCGGTCTTCACCAACGCGAGCGGCGCTACACGTTCGCCTTCCTCGGGGCCGCGATTCCGCTGTTCTTCGGGGGCGTCGCGTTCGGTGCGTGGGTCTTCCCGCGCGCGACCAGCGTGCTCACCGGCTTCACCCCCGAGGGCGCGGCGAACTACCTCGATGCGCAGATGTTCATGACGTTCGCGATGAGGCTGGTGCTCGCGTTCGGACTCGCCTTCGTCTTCCCCGTGGTCATGGTCGCGCTCACGTGGGTGGGCCTGGTGCCCGCGCGCACGTGGGCGCGCGGATGGCGGTGGGCGATCATGCTCATCTTCATCGCTGCCGCGATTCTCACCCCGACGCCCGATGCCGTGACGATGCTCTTCATGGCCGGTCCGATGGTGGCGTTGTACTTCGTGGCGGTGGGCATCTCGCGGCTCCGCGAGCGCGCGGTGGCACGGCGGCCGCGCACGGACGTGACCGCGTGAGGACCCTCGGGATCATCACGAACCCCACCTCGGGGTCGGGGCGCGGCGCGAAGTGGGGAACCGAGGCGAAGGCGGCGCTTGCCGCGGGTGGGCATCGGCTCATCGACCTGTCCCGCGGCTCATGGGCCGCGTCCTACGAGGCGGCCATGCGGCATCGGCGCGAACTCGACGCCCTCGTCGTCGTCGGCGGAGACGGCATGGCCCATCTGGGGCTGCAGGTGTGTGCCGAGCGGAAGCTTCCCCTGGGAATCGTCGCGGCCGGCTCGGGTGACGACATCGCCTCGGCGGTCGGTCTCCCGCGTCACGACATCGCGGCCGCGGTTGCACGCATCGAGGACGGTCTGCGCGGCGAGACCGTGAGCATCGACGTGGGCAAGGTCGTGGGCGACGCGATCGAGGAGCCGGCGCGGCCCAGGTTCTTCGGCGCGGTGTTGTCGGCGGGAATCGATGCCGCCGTCGCGTCGTATGCGCGCAGCATTACGCATCCTCGGGGCCCGCTGAAGTACACGGTCGCGACGATGCGCGAGATCCCGCGCTTCTCGCCGTACGGCGTGCGGCTCCGGGTCGACGGCAAGGAGTGGACGCAGCGCTGCACGCTCGTCGCGGTCGCCAACGCGCGCGTGTTTGGCGGCGGGCTCATCGTGTCGCCAGGCTCGTCGGTGAACGACGGCACGCTCGAACTCGTGCTCGCCGAGCCCATGTCGCGCCTCGACATCCTGCGCCTGTTCCCGAAGCTGCGCGACGGCAGCCACGTGAGCGACCCGCGCGTGCGGTTCGTCGAGGCACAGACGGTCGAGATCGCGCCGGACCCCTCCGGCGCGGCACTGCCGCCTGCGTTCGCGGACGGCGAGCTCGTGGGGGCCACGCCGCTCAAGGTCACCGTCGCGCCCCGCGCGCTCACGGTGCTGGGCGGACGGGCGGACCTGGGCCAGTAGCCTGGCGGTATGACCTCTCCCGCCGAGCGCTACGCCGCGGACCGGGCGCGCAGGCGCCACGCCGACCTCGCCGAGTTCGAAGGCGAGCTGTCGTTCCCGCTCGACCCCTTCCAGCGCGCGGCGTGCGAGGCGGTGGCCGAGGGCCACAGCGTGCTGGTCGCCGCTCCGACGGGAGCGGGAAAGACGCTCGTGGGCGAGTACGCCGTGCGCCACGCGTTCCGTCAGGGCGAGAAGTCCTTCTACACGACCCCGATCAAGGCGCTGTCGAACCAGAAGTTCCACGACCTGACGCGCGCCTACGGACCGGGCAAGGTGGGCCTGCTCACGGGCGACACGACGATCAACCCCGACGCGGACATCGTCGTGATGACCACCGAGGTCCTGCGCAACATGATCTACGCGGGATCCTCGACGCTCGACCGGCTGGGGGTGGTCATCCTCGACGAGGTCCACTACCTCGCGGACCGGTTCCGCGGATCCGTGTGGGAAGAGGTCATCATTCACCTCGCCGAGCGCACGAGCATCGTCGCGCTGTCCGCCACGGTCTCGAATGCCGAGGAGTTCGGGGCGTGGCTGAGCGAGGTACGCGGCGACACGCGCGTCGTGGTCTCCGAGCATCGTCCCGTGCCGCTGTGGCCGCACGTGCTCCTGCGCGAGGGCATCTTCGACCTCTACGCGCCGGGCGTCGATCCGCAGGCGCCCGGCCTCACCCCTGCGCTCAACCCCGAGCTCGAGGCGATCACCAAGAGGTCGCGATACGAGGACTCGAGGGCGGGCGCCCGCGTGGGCGGACGCCCGACGCGCGGCGGCAGGCGCCCCGCGGGTCGGCGCGCGCCGCCGCGCTTCGCGGTCATCGACGTGCTCGACCAGCAGGGCCTGCTCCCCGCGATCGTCTTCGTGTTCTCGCGCGCCGGCTGCGAGGACGCGGTCGACCAGGTGCGCGCTGCAGGAATGGTGCTGACCACCGAGGCGGAGCGCCACGAGATCTCGCGAATCGTCGAGGAGCGCTGTTCGGCGCTGCCCGCCGCGGACCTCGGCGCGCTCGGCTACGCGCGCTGGCGCGACAACCTCGAGGCGGGCATCGCGGCGCATCACGCCGGCATGATCCCGCTGTTCAAGGAGGTGGTCGAGGAACTCTTCGTCGCGGGGCTGCTGCGCGTGGTGTTCGCGACGGAGACCCTCGCGCTCGGGATCAACATGCCCGCGCGGTCGGTGGTGCTCGAGAAGCTCGTGAAGTGGGACGGCCAGGGCCATAAGGACCTCACGGCGGGGGAGTACACGCAGCTCACGGGCCGTGCCGGTCGCCGCGGCATCGACGTCGAGGGCCATGCGGTGGTGGTCGAGCATCCCGGCTTCGACGCGACCCAGCTGGGTCGCCTCGCGTCGCGGCGGACCTACCCGCTCATCAGCTCGTTCCAGCCCACCTACAACATGGCGATCAACCTCGTGGCGACGCTGGGCGTCGAGCGTGCGCGCGAGGTGCTCGAGATGTCCTTCGCGCAGTACCAGGCGGACCAGTCCGTCGTGGGCAAGGCCCGGCGCGCCAAGGAGCTCGACGCGACGCTCGCGGGCTACGCCGAGGCCGTGGCGTGTGACCGCGGCGACTTCATCGAGTACGCGGCGCTGCGGGAGCGCCTGAGCAGGCTGCAGAAGAACGCGTCGCGCACGAGCGCGCGCGTGCGCAAGGAGGCGACAGCGGCGACGCTCGCCGCGCTGCGCCGAGGGGACGTGATCCGGGTGGGTGGCGGCCGCCGCTCGGGCCTCGCGGTCGTGGTCGAGGCGGACGACAACCCCGTGGCTCCCCGGCCCACCGTGGTGACCGAGCACGCCCGCGTGCACCGCCTCGCGGTGTCGGAGCTCCATCACGGGATTGAGACCGTGGGCACGGTGCGCATGCCGCGCCGTTTCGACCCGCGCAACGCGCGCAGCCGCCGCGAACTCGCGCAGGTCGTCGAGGAGTCGCGAGGGGACTTCGCCCTGCGCAGGGCGAAGGCGCGTGCCGCGGCCGCCGAGGAGGCCGGTGACGCCTCGGGCGGCAACGCCGCGCAGGAGCTTGAGGTGCGCCGTCTCCTGCGCGAACACCCCTGTCACCAGTGCCCCGATCGAGAGACCCACGCCCGCTGGGCCGAGCGCTATCACCGCACGCTGCGCGACAAGGACCGCGTCGTGGGGGAGATTCAGCGCGCGACGGGCTCGATCGCGAAGGTGTTCGACAAGCGCCTGCAGATCCTCGACGCGCTCGGCTACGTCGACACGGTCGACGGCGTTCCCGAACTGACCCGCGCCGGGGAGATGATGCGCAGGCTCTACGCCGAGAACGACATCGTCATCGCGGAGGCGCTGCGCACGGGCGCGTGGGAGGGACTGCACGCCCCCGCGCTGGCTGCGGCCGTCTCATCGCTGCTGTACCAGGGGCGACGGGAGGACGAGACGCGTCCCCCGAACATCCCAGGAGGCCCCAGGGGCGTCCTGGGCACGGCGCTGCGTGACACCGTGCGCCTGTGGTCGACGGTCGACGACCTGCAGAAGGAGCGCGGCCTTCCCGACCTTCCGCCGCCCCACTGGGGGATCGTGGGCCCCATCCACGGGTGGACGCAGGGCAAGGGCCTCGATGCCGTGCTCAAGGGATCGGACCTCGCGGCGGGTGACATGGTGCGCTGGTGCAAGCAGGTGATCGACGCCCTCGACCAGATCGCGGAGGTCGCGCCGAGCGCCTCGGTGCGCGGCGCGGCGCTCACCGCGATCAAGGCGATCCGCAGGGGAGTCGTCGCGTACTGAGAGCGGCCGCGCCTGTCCGGAGGGGCCGGTCGGCTCGCTTACGCTTGGCTGGTGCTGACCGGACTGAGGAACCTGCTGCTGGCCGCCGTCGCGGGTGTGGGTCTCAATCTCGCGTTTCCCGACACGGGCTGGTGGTACCTCGCCCCGGCCTCCGTCGCGGTGCTGTGGTGGACGCTCGAGCGCGCCACGGCCTGGGGTGGCTTCGCTCTCGGTTGGGTCTACGGCACGGCCTTCATGCTCCCGCACCTGTGGTGGGCGAACGTCGCGGTGGGGCTGGTGCCATGGATCGCGCTGAGCGCCGCGGAGGGGCTCGCGTGGGCGCTCGTGGGCGCCGCGTGGGCGCATGTGCGCCGCTCGGGCATGCTCGACACGCACCGCTGGGCGCTCGCTCCGGTGTTTGCGTTGCTGTGGGTCGCCTCCGAGCAGCTGAGGTCGATGCTTCCGTTCGGCGGCTTCCCGTGGGGACGGTTGGGCTACGCGATGATCGACACGCCCGTCGCGCGGCTCGCGTGGGCCGGTGGCGTGCCACTCGTGAGCCTCGTCACGGTGCTCGCCGGCGCGCTCGTCGGCCTCGCGTGGGAGGCCGCGCGGACCCGGCGCGCGGTGACCGCAACGATCGCGCCCGTGCTCGCGCTGGGACTGCTTGCCGCGGGATACGTTGTTCCGCTCGACGGGCAGGCGCAGGCCGGAACCTTGCGCGTGGCCGCCATTCAGGGCAACGTCCCCGACCGCGGGCTTGACTCGTTCGACCAGGCCCGTGAGGTCACCCAGAACCATCTTGCGGAGACCGTGCGCATGGCCGAGTCCGCCGAGTCCGCGCCCGACCTCGTGGTGTGGCCCGAGAACGCGGCCGACATCGATCCGAGGGTCGACGCCGCGACGCAGGAGGCCGTCGACCAGGCGATCGCCGCGACCGGCGTGCCGCTGCTGCTCGGGACGGTTGACTACACGCCCCCGGACGGCCGCTACAACACGATGCTCCTGTACGGCACGCAGGGCACGGTGCTCGACACCTACTCGAAGCAGCGGCCGGCGCCCTTCGCCGAGTACGTGCCGTTGCGCGACCTCGCTCGTCAGGTCACGCCCGTGGTCGACAACGTGGTGGACATGCTCGCGGGCAGCCGCGCCGCCGTGGTCGAGGCGCCCATCGCGTCCCTCGATCGTGCCGTGCGCATTGCGACGCCGATCTGCTTCGAGGTGGCCTACGACTCGATCGTGCGCGAGGCCGTCGCGTCGGGCGCGGAGCTGCTGATCGTCCCCACCAACAACGCGACCTTCGGACGCACCGCAGAGAGCACGCAGCAGCTCCAGATGACGCGGATCCGGGCGATCGAGACGGGCCGCTGGGCCATCCAGATCTCCACGGTGGGCGTGAGCGCGGTGGTCGACCCGAGCGGTCGCGTGATCGACGGCACCGACCTGTTCACGGCGGATCACATGGTCGAGAAGGTCGGCCTGCGCACCGAGCTCACGCCTGCGGTGCGACTCGGCTGGTTCATCGGCTGGGGTGTCCTCATTGTTCCGACGGCGATCGCGCTCCTCGCGATCCGCCGCCGCATCGCCGAAAGGTATGACTGGTGAGCCGCACCCTGGTCATCATCCCCACCTACAACGAGCGCGAGTCGCTCCCGCGCCAGCTCGACGCCGTGCTCGCGGCCGCCCCCGAGGTCGACATTCTGGTGGTCGACGACGGCTCTCCCGACGGAACGGGCGACTGGGCCGAGTCCAGAAGCAGGGACGATGCCCGGGTCCAGGTGCTGCGCCGCACGGCGAAGGACGGGCTGGGCGCCGCGTACCTCGCGGGCTTCGCGTGGGGCCTCGAGCGGGGCTATGACCTGCTGTGCGAGATGGACGCCGACGGTTCCCACCGTGCGGTGGATCTGCCGCGGCTGCTCGCGCGCGCGGGCGAGGCCGACCTCGTGATCGGATCGCGGTGGGTCGACGGGGGAGAGGTGGTCAACTGGCCGCGCCATCGCCTGTGGCTGTCCACGGGGGCGAACACGTACGTGCGCCTCGCGCTGGGCCTGCGCGTCAAGGACGCCACCGCCGGCTTCCGCGTCTACCGCGCGACGATGCTGCGCCGGCTGGACCTGGCCGCGGTCGAGTCCCAGGGCTATTGCTTCCAGGTGGACATGGCGTGGCGCGTGATCCGTGCGGGTGGATCCGTCGTCGAGGTGCCCATCACTTTCGTGGAGCGCGAGGCGGGCACGTCGAAGATGAGCGGCGCGATCATTCGCGAGGCGCTGATCAAGGTGACGGCGTGGGGCGCCGCGCATCGCGCCAGGCAGGCGGCGGGGCTGGTACGCGGACGCCACTGAGGAGCACGAGAAAACGGCCCCACCGTGAGGTGAGGCCGTCGGCTCGGGGTGTCGGCTGCCGCTAGCGGCGGCTCGCGCGAAGCAGCTCGAGACGCTCCTCCAGGAGCTCCTCGAGCTCCGGGATCGTGCGACGCTCCAGGAGCATGTCCCAGTGCGTGCGCTGCGGCTTGACGTCCTTGGGCTCGGGGCGGTCGCCGTCCCTGAGGAGCGCGAGGGCGCCGCAGTGGCACTCCCACGACAGCGGAACGTCGGCCTCGACGGAGAAGGGCATCGACATGACGTGTCCGTTAGGGCAGTCATAGTGCACCTCGACACGCTCGGCGAGCTCGGCGTTGTGGATCGACTCCATCGACTGGGTTCCCAGTCGCATTCCTCGAAGCGCGCGATCGGCCATGGCGGTCCTCCTTCCGTGCGGTCACGTGACCTGCACAAGGACGGAACGATTGCTGACTGCCGGTTGTTCCGCGGCCACCTCGACTGGCACGTCGGCCCTCCTGCCAGCATCGTCCCTTCGCCCGGCCACGGCGCCCACGCCGACCGCTCCCAACACGAAAGCGCCGCCCACGAGTTGCGTCGTCGAGAGCGACTGGCCGAGGATCATCCAGCCCAGCGCGCCCGCGGTGAGGGGCGTGAGGAAGCTCAGCAGGCTCACACGCGCCGCGGGCAGGCGCAGGATTCCCGAGAACCAGGCCAGGTAGGCGAGCGCCGTGCCGGGCAGGGCGAGCCACGCGTAGCCGGCGAGGTTGATGGCGGTGAGGCCGTCGGGAAGGCCCTCCACGGCGAGCAGCGCCACCGCAAGGACGAGTCCACCCGCGATCAGTTGCCAGCCCGTGAACGCGACGAGTGAGGACGGCCTGCCCCAGCGCTTGGTCAGGAGTACGCCGGCGGCCGTCGCGGCCGCCGAGCCCAGCCCGGCGACGATTCCCCAGCCGTCGAGGCGAGCTCCGGGGGTGAGGACCAAGAGCGCGACGCCCAGCACGCCCACCCCTGCGGCGGCGCGGGCCAGGGGAGTGACGCGCTCGTGGAGGATCCTCCCCGCGAGGGCGGTGACGAGCAGGGGGTGCACCGCGGCGAGCGTCGCCGCGACACCGCCGGGGAGCCGGTAGGCGGCCACGAACATGAGCGCGAAGAATGCGCCGATGTTGAGCGTGCCGAGCACCGCGGACTTCCACCACCACGAGCCGCGGGGGAGGGTGCGCGTGAGGGCGACGAGCACGAGTCCCGCGGGAAGCGCGCGGAGCGTCGCGGTGAGCAGCGGGCGATCGGCGGGCAGGAACTCGGTGGTGACGAGGTACGTGGTGCCCCACACGAGCGGGGCGAGTGCGGTGAGCGCGACCGTGCGCGAGGTGCGGTTCATGGCGGTCCGTTCGAATATCTTGATGTCAAGATAGTAACGGTATCTCGACGTCAAGATATTCCGCTGGCATGATGGTGCCATGACCGAGCCGGATACCAGGGGAAGCGCCGAGGACGCGGCGGCGCAGGCGGACGCGATCGACCGGATTATGGGTCAGTGGGCATTGGAGTGTCCCGACCTGGACGTGAGTGCGCTCGAGATCATCGGACGTTTGTCGCGGTTCGCGGCGCTGGTCCAGGCGCGGCTCGACGCGGTGTTTGCCGAGTACGGGTTGCAGAGTTGGGAGTTCGACGTGCTCAGCGCGCTCCGGCGTGCGGGTGCACCCTATGAGCTGACGCCGGGCGAACTCGACCGCGCGTTGCTCATCACGTCGGGCACCACGACGCACCGCGTGACGCGCCTCGAGGCGCGCGGCTTTGTCACGCGCCGCCGTGACGATGACGACCGCCGCGTGGTCCGCGTGCGGCTCACCGATGCTGGCGTCGAGATCCAGGCAGCCGCGCACGCCGCGCACGCGGCCAATGAGGTGCGCATCCTGTCGGGCCTGTCCGACGCCGAGCGGTCGGCGTTGCTCGACGGACTTCGCGCCATGGGTCGGGTGCTGGGCGACCGATCCGAGGGCGTCGCGGCGGTGTGAGCCGGGCGTCGCGATCGCGCCTCCGCCCGCCCTTCCGCCTAACGCCGATAATGCGCATTATGACATTACGCGTAGCAGCGGCGCTCCTCCTCGTCGCCTCGCACGTGCATGCTGATGTCTTGCGCACCCACGGCCAGTCCGCGCATCACCAGCCCAGAGCTTCCCGCGCGGTGATCTCGGTCGGAAGGTCGTCCGCGTCGTCGCGCTCGAACTGCGTGAATGTCAGGGGCTCCACAGTGTCGCCGTCGATCCCCGGTGCGACGTAGATTCCCGCGACGACCCCAGTCGGATAGAACTGAGTCGCCAGCCTTCCGTCCAGTCCCGACAGGGTCAAGAACAAGAGGTACGTGTTCTCGGGCCCGAGGAGGTTGGCCAGCGGCGGAGTGTCCGCTCCTCCGACTTGGCGCACGACGATGGTGTCCCCGGCCGCCAGCCCGGACGTCGCATCGGCGTCCATCACTTCGACATCGGACAGGGTGAAATGGAACCCAGGTTCGACGTCGTCTGCTACCTCCTGATCAATGACCCGGCCGACGACCACGGCGTCGCTGTCGGCCCTGAGCGCCTCAAGCGAGTCATAGAACGCGACGCGCGAGTACTCGCCCTCCGGCACGGGGTCCGGCGTCGAGCAGCCCACGGCCGCAATCGCGACGGATGCCACCGCGGTCGCGAGACCGGCGCGACGCTTGGCGAGAGTGGCGCTCAAGTACTTGCGAGACGACACGCTCACCGTCATGCTCCCCCCGAAGCCGTGCGACTCTTCACCGAGCCGGATCTACCTGCTGCATTGCACTGTATCCGGGTCTCCGCGTTCCCGCACGACGCGCCTCGCGCGAGTGACCGATCCTGCGCTCCACTCCCCCGCCGCTCACTCGCCAGCCCCGCTTCGCGCAGAGGATTTGCCGATTTTCGACCCAGAATCGGCCTTCGCGCATCGCCTGGTGCGATCGCCGGGTCGCGAAGCCCGCGTGCGCACTGCCACACCCGGTCCCGCTCGGCCACACGCACACGCCCACGCTTCTCTACGATGCCAATCATGTCCAGCCGCCTTCCGCACCCCAGTGACCGCGTCATCTTGGTGTGCGGCCCCGCGGGCTCCGGCAAGTCCACGGTCGCGCGGGCGTGCCGCGACGCGGGCTACGAGGTGCTGTCCTTCGACGAGGAGGCGTGGAGCCGGGGCCACACGTCCCACCCCGTTCCGGAGGAGGTCGCGCAGGCGATCCACCGCGACCTCCAGCGCCGTCTCCTCTCGCTCGTGGCCGCGGGTGAGTCGGTCGCCGTCGACACGTCCTTCTGGTCGCGCCGGTCACGCGACGACTACCGCGAGTGCCTGCGTCCCGCCGGAATCGTCCCGGTGGTCTACTACCTCGACACGCCCCGCTCCATAATCCTCGAGCGCCTTTCTCGGCGCCGGGGCGACGGGCCGCATGACGTGGTGGTGCCCCCCGACCGGGCCGCGTCCTACCTCGATGGCTTCGAGGTGCCGACCCCGGCCGAGGGGCCGCTGCGCGTCGTGGACCACGCCTGACGACCCCCAGCCCCGGCGCGCCCCCCGGGCTCGGAACAACATGCCTGGTAGCGTCGATACCCTGGCGCACGCGTGCAGACCACCCTGAGAAGGCTGGAGGAACGATGACCATTGAGATGACCGCCGCGACCGAGGTGACCGACATCGCCACTCGCTGGCGAGAGCTCGACGAGCACTTTGGGACCGCGCGCAGGCGCGCCGGGGACGACGACCCCGCGCTGCTCGTTGATCGCTCCAGCGCCGTCGTCCTGACCGCCCCGCACGCGACTCGTCACTACCGCGCGGGCGCGATGAAGGCGGCCGATCTCCACACCGGGTCGCTCACGCTCCTGGCCGGCGAGGTCGCGAACGTCTCCGCCGTGGTCTCGGCCGGCGCGCGCACCGAGTGGGACACATGGGACGAGCGCGACGATGAGTTCTCGCGCCACCTGCGCGATCTCAGCGACTCCGCGCGCATGCTCATCGACATCCACGGCATGGGCGACCACCACGGCCCGGACTTCTGCCTGGGCACCGGACCGCGCCCCGGCGCTTTGGAGAACCTCGCGGTGGAGATCCTGCGTTCCGAGCTCGACGCCTTCGAGGTCGTGGTCGACGCCCCCTTCACCGCGCGCCCTCACTACACCGTGACCAGCCTTGCCCAGCGCCACCTGGGGCTTGCGGGGCTGCAGATCGAGGTGGCCGCGCGCTGGCGCAGTCCGCACGACGACAGCGCTGCGCCCGCGGCATCGGCGCTCTCGCTCGCCCTCACCGCGGTCGAGGAGGGCATCCGCGACGCGGCCTGATCTCACGCGCCCAGGGTCTGGGCGAACCATGTGAGCAGCGGGATGCCGAGTGTGAGGTTGAGCGGGAAGGTCAGGCCGATGCTCGCGGTGAGCGCGAGTGACAGGTTTGCCTGAGGAAGCGCGATGCGGACGGCGGCCGGCGCGGCGATGTAGGACGCCGATGCGACCAGGACGCCGAGGATCGCACTACCGCCGACCCCAAGCCCCCCGAGCGTGCCGGCAGCGACGCCGATCAGGCCCACGAGCGGCGGGAACCCGAGCGCGAACGCGTAGATGCCCGGACCCGCGTGATGGAAGGTGCGCAGGCGCTGGCCGACCTCGGTTCCGAGGGCGAGCAGGAACAGGACGAGCACGCCTCGGAATCCGTCGGCGAAGACGACCGAGATCGGTGCGAAGCCCTCCTCCCCCAGCACGGCGCCGATCCCGAGCCCGCCGAGCAGCAGCACGACCGACTTGCCCGCGAGCACCTCGTGGAAGGTTGCGCCCCAGCCCGCGGTGCGGGCGAGGTGGCGGCGCGCGAGGACGATGCCGACGAGGATGCCGGGGACCTCGAGGATCGCGAGCATGGTCGCCGCGTAGGCGGGCACCTCGATGCCGGAGTCGGCGAGGAACACGAGTGCCGCGGTAAAGGTCACGAGGGATGTCGAGCCGTAGTGCGCCGCCATCGAGCCGCGATCATCCCGGTTGAGCCGCGTGATCAGCCGGAGAAGCCCGTACGCGGCCGCGGGGACGAGGATGCCGAGCAGCACTGCGAGTGCGGCTGGCGCCGCGACGTCGACCAGCGGCACACCCCGCAGGGCCACTCCCCCCTTGAGGCCAATCGCGAGGAGCAGGTAGATCGAGATCGCCTGAGTGACCGGCTCAGGGACCTTGAGGTCGGAACGGATCGCGGCGGCGAGGATGCCGAGCGCGAACGCCAGCACGGGCGCCGAGAAGAAGTTGGTGACGAACGACTCGAGCATCAGGACCTCCGATGGAAACATGAAGTGCAGTGCATCGATCGGTCACAATACATGAACTCTGTTGCACGTGAGGACGCGGGTGGGCACAATGGAGGCGTGACCTCGTGGACCTTCCTTACGCACCACGCGCACGTGCTGCTCACGGTGGCGGCTCAGCCGGACCTCACCGTTCACGAGGTCGCACTGGCGGTCGGCATCTCCGACCGCCAAGCGGTGAACATCCTCAATGACCTCGAGGCAGACGGCTACCTTGAGCGCGTCCGGCGGGGCCGCCGCAACCACTACGTGCTCCACCCCGATCGGCCGATGCGACACCATGGCAACTCCCACCACTCGGTGGGAGATCTCATTGCGGCCATGGGTGACATTCGACACCTGCGTGGCGAGGGCGGCACCGCCGAGTAGCCTGCGCACCCGACACGCGCGACGCGGCCCGACCCGCCCTGGCCGCTACCCTGCCACAGTGACCCTTCCCTCGCTGCCGTCGACGATCGCGGCGCCGGTCGAGCACGAGCTGGTCATCAAGAAGTCCGTCTTCCTCACGCACCTGTCGCCGGTCGGATCCGTCGAGGAGGCTGACGCGGTGATCGCGCGCATCCGCAAGGACCGCTGGGACGCGCGCCACCACTGCACCGCCATGGTGGTCGGGACCCACGCCGACAGGCAACGCTCAAGCGACGACGGCGAACCCGCGGGCACCGCCGGTGTGCCCATGCTCGAGGTGCTTCGCCATCGCGGCGTCACCGACGTTGTCGCCGTCGTGAGCCGATGGTTCGGCGGCGTCCTGCTGGGCGCGGGCGGACTCGTGCGGGCGTACGGAAGCGCGGTCTCCGAGACGATCGACCGCGCGGTCCTCGTGGATCGCGGGCTGCGCACGCGTGTCACGATCGACGTGCCGCACGCCGATGCCGGCCGCGTCACGGCGTGGCTCCACCAGTGGGCCGGGACGCACCAGGCGGTGCTCGACGCTCCGGCCTATGGTGCGACGGCCACCCTGGCCGTGTGGGTCGCGCCCGACAGGATCGCCGACCTCGAGGCCGACCTTGCCGCCCTCACGGGCGGGGGCATCGTCCCCGTACCAGGCGAGACACGCGTGGTGGACCTTCCCAGGGCCACCTAGCTCATTGCCTGCGGTGGCGGTTCTGGACGGCCACCACGACCGAGCCGACCGCACCGGCCGCGAGGACCAGCACCATGAGGAAGAAGCCGGGCTGCCACGAGGCGGCGGTGGCCGCGGTGGCGCCGGCGTGGACTGCGGTGACAGTGAACATGAACTCTCCGTTGAGCTGTTCTGCGAGGCGCGATGGATCGCACCGGCCTCGCTGCCGGGTGGGGACCCACCCTCAGGATATCCCCGCGGGGACGATGCCCTGGCCGGGTATGACGCGTGTCTCGCGCCCGAGTGTCCGTACATAGACGAGTATCGATATAAGGTGAGAGCCGACGATCACATGCGCAGGAGGACACCATGTCGAGCGAGACCACCGTGACGGGACACGTCACCCCCCACCGCCTGTCGACGCTGGACCGTTGGCTCCCGGCCTGGATCGCGGTCGCGATGCTGGCAGGAGTGCTCCTGGGAAGGCTGATCCCGCAGGTCTCGGCGTGGCTCAGTCATCTCGAGGTGGGCGGCGTCTCGATTCCGATTGGCCTTGGTCTCCTTGTCATGATGTACCCGGTGCTCGCCAAGGTCAGATATGACAAGGTGGCGGCTGTCACGGGTGACAAGCGACTCCTCACGTCATCGCTGATTCTCAACTGGATCGTGGGCCCGGCGGTCATGTTCGCCTTGGCATGGATCTTTCTGCCCGATCTGCCCGAGTACCGCACGGGACTCATCATCGTGGGTCTCGCGCGGTGCATCGCGATGGTGGTGATCTGGAACGACCTCGCCTGCGGTGACCGCGAGGCGACAGCCGTGCTCGTCGCCATCAACTCGGTCTTCCAAGTCATCGCCTTCTCGCTCCTGGGGTGGTTCTACCTCACCGTGCTGCCGGGATGGCTGGGCCTCGATTCGCAAGGGCTTGACGTCTCGATCGGCCAGATCGCGATCAACGTGCTCGTGTTCCTCGGCGTGCCCCTCGTTGCGGGCTTCGCGTCGCGATGGATCGGCGAACGGCGCAAGGGCCGTGAGTGGTACGAGGAGCGCTTCATCCCCGTGATCGGGCCGTGGGCGCTCTACGGTCTGCTATTCACGATCGTGTTGCTCTTCGCGCTCCAGGGAGAGGCGATTACCCAGAACCCCTGGGATGTCGCCCGCATCGCGCTTCCCCTGCTGGTCTACTTCGCCGTGATGTGGTTCGTGGGAATCGCGTGGGGCAAGGCGCTGGGGCTCGGCTACGCGCGGTCGACCACACTCGCCTTCACCGCCGCAGGCAACAACTTCGAGCTCGCCATCGCGGTTGCGATCGGCACCTTTGGAGCACAGTCCGGTCAGGCTCTCGCGGGCGTCGTGGGACCGCTCATTGAGGTTCCGGTGCTCGTGGGACTCGTGTACGTGTCCCTGTGGCTCGCACGCCGCTGGTTCAGAGTCGAGCCCTATGCGGTGGCCGTCTCTGCGCCGTAGGTTTCAGGCCGCCGCGATCTGCTCGAGTTGCGTCGCGACGCCCTCGGCCCAGTCCCGCACGGCGGTGAGGTCGCGGAAGTCTCCGAGCGGAGGGTTGAGGGCCTTGATGAGCGCCTTCTCCCCCACGTTGAGCCGGTCCCAGTCGATCGCGCCGGCGAAGCGCGCGTGCTCGTGGGCCGAGATCTCACGCGCGAAGCCGTCGGCCTCGTCGAGGGGCTGACCGGGCTTCACCACGGTCTCCATGCCCACGGAGAAGATCCACACGTCCTTGGCCCGCAGCTCGTCCCTGTGCTCCTTGACGAGCCCCGACGCGTCACGGCGCCACAGCCCGCCATACACGGCGGAGCCGAGGATCACGGCCTCGTAGTAGTGGATGCCCTGGACGTCACACGCGTCCTCGCAGTCCACCTCGAAGCCGTGCTCGCCGATCACCTCGGCGATCTTCCTCGCCACCTCGCGCGTCGCGCCGTACTTCGAACCAACAGCAACCAGGACCTTCATGGTGACCTCCTCGGGGGACTCGACCCCACCATCGTCCCGTCCGGCTCGCGCCGTGCGACGGGACATAGGGCCCAGCCAGCCCTCCGACTATTCGACCACGAGCACCAGGTCGCCGCCCGCGAGTGACTGCGCGGCGTTGATGACCACGCGGGTCACGACACCGGCCACCGGAGTGGTGATCGAGGACTCCATCTTCATGGCCTCGATCACCGCGACCGTCTGTCCCGCCTCGACCTCGTCGCCCTCGGCGACACGCGGCGTCACGAGTCCCGTGAACGGCGACGCGATGTGACCGGGCCGACCGGTGTCGGCCTTCTCCCGCTGCACGACGTCGACCTTCGCGGACAGATCCCTCACCTGAATGGGGCGGATCGAGCCGTTGAAGTTGAACATCACCGTGCGCTCGCCGTGCGAGTCGGGCTCGCCCACGGCCTCGATGGTCGCAATGATGCGCACGCCGCGGTGAAGCTCGATCACCGCCTCCTCGCCCGAGCCGACCGTGAGGCCGTACAGGTAGTGGAACGTGTCGATCACCGAGATGTCGCCGTACTTCTCGATCGCCTGGTCGAACTCCTTGGCCGGACCGGGGAACAGCAGGTGGTTGAGCCTGCGCTGGCGCTCGGGACCAGGCTGTGCGAGCACCGCGTGGTCGTCCGCCGTGAGCTCCGGCAGCGTGCGGGACACGTCGCGACCCTGAAGCGCCTTAGTGCGGAACGGCTCGGGCCAGCCGCCCGGCGGGTCGCCCAGCTCGCCGGCAAGGAAGCCGATGACGGAGTCGGGAAGGTCGTACTTGTCGGGGTTCTCCTCGAAGTCGACCGGATCCGCGTTGTTCGCCACGAGGTGCAGCGCGAGATCGCCCACGACCTTCGACGACGGCGTCACCTTGACCAGGTTGCCGAGGATGCGGTTCGCGGCCGCGTACATGTCCTCGATGGCCTCGAACTTGTCTGCGAGCCCCAGCGAGATCGCCTGCTGGCGCAGGTTCGACAGCTGACCACCGGGGATCTCGTGGTGGTAGACGCGACCCGTGGGTCCCGGAAGACCCGACTCGAACGGCGAGTAGAGCTTGCGCACGGACTCCCAATAGGGCTCGAGGTCCTGCGCGGCGGCCAGAGAGATGCCGGTGTCGCGCGTGGTGTGCTCGAGCGCCGCGAGAAGTGCCGACATCGACGGCTGCGACGTGGTGCCCGCCATCGCGGCGTTCGCGACGTCGACCGCGTCGACGCCGGCCTCCGCGGCGGCCAGCAGCGTGCCGATCTGCCCGCCCGCCGTGTCGTGCGTGTGCAGGTGCACCGGCAGGTCGAAGCGCGCACGCAGGGCCGACACGAGCATGTAGGCCGCCGCGGGACGCAGCAGCCCGGCCATGTCTTTGATCGCGAGCATGTGTGCGCCTGCGTCGACCAGCTGGTCCGCGAGGCGCAGGTAGTAGTCAAGCGTGTAGAGCTTCTCCTCGGGGGAGATCATGTTGCCCGTGTAGCACAGCGTCGCCTCGGCGACCGCGGTGCCGGTGCGCCGGACGGCCTCGATCGCGGGGCGCATCTGCTCGACGTCGTTGAGGGCGTCGAAGATGCGGAAGATGTCGATTCCGGTGGCCGCGGCCTCCTCGACGAAGGCCACCGCGACCTCATCGGGGTACGGCGTGTAGCCCACGGTGTTGCGTCCGCGCAGCAGCATTTGCAGCGCGATGTTCGGCATCTTCTCGCGCAGGTCCGCGAGGCGCAGCCACGGGTCCTCGGACAGGAAGCGCATCGCAACGTCGTAGGTCGCGCCGCCCCAGCACTCGACCGAAAGCAGCTCGGGGGTCATCCGCGCGGTGTGGCCAGCGACGGCGAGGAGATCGTACGTGCGCACGCGCGTCGCGAGGAGCGACTGATGCGCGTCGCGCATCGTGGTCTCGGTGACACCGAGCGCCTGCTGATCGCGCAACGCCTTCGCGAAGCCCTCGGGACCCAACTCGAGCAGCCGCTGGCGCGAACCGGGACGCGGCTCGGCGGCGAGGTCGATCGTGGGCAGCTTGTCGACGGGACGCACCACGTCCTCGACGTGCTCGCCCAGCGGACGGTTCACGGTCGTGTGTCCCAGGAACGCGAGCAGCTTGGTCGAGCGGTCCTGGCTCTCCCCCACCTCGAGAAGCTCGGGGCGCTGGTCGATGAACGCGGTGGTGACGCCGCCCGCGAGGAAGGCCTCGTCGGACAGCACCGCGCGCAGGAACTGGATGTTGGAGGTCACGCCGCGGATGCGGAACTCGGCGAGCGCGCGCTGGGCGCGGCGGACGGCGGTCGTGAAGTCGCGACCGCGGCACGTGAGCTTGACGAGCATCGAGTCGAAGTGACCCGTGATGACGTTGCCCGCCATGCCGGTCGCGCCGTCGAGGCGCACGCCGGCGCCGCCGGGTGAACGGTAGGCGACGATGCGCCCGGTGTCGGGCAGGAAGCCGTTCGCGGGGTCCTCGGTCGTGATGCGGGTCTGGATCGCAAAGCCGGTGACCTGGATGTCCTCCTGGCGGATGCCCATGTCCTCGAGCGTCTCGCCCGCCGCGATGCGCAGCTGCGAGCTCACGAGGTCGATCCCGGTGACCTCCTCAGTCACGGTGTGCTCGACCTGGATGCGCGGGTTCATCTCGATGAACACGTGCTGTCCGGCCCGCTCGCCCTCGGTCGCGACCAGGAACTCCACGGTGCCGGCGTTGACGTAGCCCAGGCTGGTCGCAAACTTCACCGCATCGGCGCACAGCGCGTCGCGGATCGCGGGGTCGAGCGCGGGCGCCGGAGCGATCTCGATGACCTTCTGGTGGCGGCGCTGCACCGAGCAGTCACGCTCGAACAGGTGCACGACGTTGCCCTCGGCGTCGGCGAGGATCTGCACCTCGATGTGGCGCGGCCCCAACACGGCCTGCTCGAGAAACACGGTCGGGTCGCCGAACGCGTTCTCTGCCTCGCGCATCGCGGCGGCCAGCAGCTCGGGGAGGTCCTCGCGGCGCTCAACGCGGCGCATGCCGCGCCCGCCTCCGCCCGCGACGGCCTTGACGAACACGGGGAAGCCGATCCGATCGGCCTCCGCGATGATGAAGTCTGGGTCCTGCGAGGGCTCCGAGGACTCGAGCACGGGCACGCCGGCCTCGCGCGCTGCCTTGAGCGCGGCGACCTTGTCGCCCGCCTTGGCGAGCACCTCCGGCGGCGGTCCCACGAAGGTCACGCCTTCCTCGGCGCAGCGGCGAGCGAACTCGACGTTCTCCGACAGGAAGCCGTATCCCGGATAGACCGCGTCCGCCCCCGCCTGCTTCGCGACGTCGAGGATCGCCTCGATGTCGAGGTAGGCCTTGACGGGGTGGCCCTCCTCGCCGATCTGATAGGCCTCATCGGCCTTCACCCGGTGCTCGGACATGCGGTCTTCATACGGGAAGACGGCGACCGTCTTTGCTCCGTTCTCGACCGAGGCCCTGAAGGCCCTGACGGCAATCTCTGCACGGTTTGCCACGAGGACTTTGGCGAACATTGGCTTCCCTTCGACGTTGGGGGACATCCTGCCAGGTTTCGATGGACCAGTCAGCCGCCCATGCTGGGGTTGCGGCGCGGTCCACGCACGCGCAGGCGCGTGGCGAGGACGATGCCGAGGAGGTGGGTGGGAGGGGACGATGCCCCGTGCGGGTGGTGTGGTCAGCCCGCCTGGGTGCGGCGCGCCCTGCGCGCGGCGAGCTCGTCGGTCCCGACCGTTCGCGCCGAGTCGTCGGCGCGGTCAGCGGGAAGGGCCGACAGCGACCCCTCGAGCTCGCGCCACACCTTGCCCAGCGCGATGCCGAAGACGCCCTGGCCGCCCTGGACGAGGTCGATGACCTCATCGTCCGACGTGCACTCGTACACGGAGGCGCCGTCGGACATGAGCGTGATCCGTGACAGGTCCTCGACGCCGCGCTCCCGCAGGTGCAGGACTGCGGTGCGAATCTGCTGGAGGGAGACGCCGGAATCGAGCAGTCGCTTCACCACGCGCAGCACCAGGATGTCGCGGAAGCCGTACAGCCGCTGGGTTCCCGAGCCCGTCGCGCCGCGCACCGTGGGCTCGACCAGCCCAGTCCGTGCCCAGTAGTCGAGCTGACGGTAGGTGATGCCCGCCGCCTTGCACGCGGTCGGGCCGCGATAGCCGGTGTTTTCGTCGAGCGTGCGCAGGCCATCATCGAACAGGATGCCCTGGTCGATCCGCGGGGGGAGCCGGTGGCCGGGCTCGTCGCTCATCTGTCCTCCGGATCGCTGTCTCGCGGATTCACCCGCAACTTCAACCTTGACTTCAACGTTAGGGGTGGCGCGGTGCCGGGTCAACGACCGCGACGCCGTGTCGCGCGCACGGCACCTATCCTCCCACTCGTTGACGCACGACGGCGGAAAATGCGGCGATCGCCGCCTCGCCGAATTCGGCCGCGGCGGCCTCGGCCTGTCCCCGGTCGCGGCGCCGAAGCGGCGCGGCATGAGCCTCCGCGCGGTCGGCCTCGCGACGCGCCGCGAGCACGAGCGTGCGCAGCGCGCGCGCATCGCCACCCGCGCGCAGGTACGCCGCCGAGGCGACGACCACGTCGAGCACAGCGGGCTCATAGCCGTCGGGCACGGTGGGCGCGACGATCCCCAGTGCCTCGAGCTCGGCGAGCGTGTCGCGCGTGATGCCGCCCCGCTCGGCGACGGCGGCTGCGGTGAGGTAGTCGTCCGGAGCCTCGGAGATCTCGGTGAGGGTCACGGGCTCGTGGAGACGTCCCGCATCGAGCGCGTCGAGCTGCTCCCTGATCACGGTGAGCGGGCGGTAATGGTCGCGCTGCTGGCGCAACACGAACCGCAGCCGCTCGACATCGGCCGGCGAGTACTGGCGGTATCCCGACGGCGTGCGTTCGGGGGTCACGAGGCCGCTCGAGTCGAGGAATCGCAGCTTGGACGGCGTGAGTGTCGGGAATTGTCGCTGGACGAGTCCCAACACGTCGCTTACGCGCAGCATCGGCTCGTGGGACAGCGAGTGCGGCCAGGTGCCTGTCGGTGACGTCACCTCGCGTGATGCGGGTGCACCGGAGCGAGAGTGGGCCTCGTCCTCTGCAGGGGTGACGTCGTCTCGGGCGCGAGGGGCGGCCTGAGCCATGCGTCAGGCCTGGGAGCCGGGGTGGAACGTCAGCCGGTACTTGCCGATCTGAACCTCGTCGCCCGCGGCGAGCACGCGCTCCGTGATGTTCTCCCTGTTCACGTACGTCCCGTTGAGCGAGCCCTGGTCGCGCACCGCGAACTCGTGGCCGCGACGCAGGAACTGCGCGTGCTCGCGGCTCACGGTGACGTCGTCGAGGAAGATGTCCGACTTCACGGACCTGCCCACCGTGGTGACATCGACGTCGAGCAGGAAGCGCGCACCCATATTGGGTCCGTGGTGGACGATCAACAGGGCATGGTCGGGTCCGAGCGACTCGACGGCGGCCTGATCCTGCGGGCCGAGGCGGTGAGGCGCGCCCTCGTCCACGTGGGTCGCGGAGTCGAGCGACATCGTGCGCTCGACGGGGCTCTCGTCGTACGTCATGGCGCCTCCTTCGGCTCGATGGGTCCTCTTCATCCTAGGCCCGCGCCGCCCCGCCGGGGAACGTCGGCGCGCGAAAAGCCGGGGTCAGGCCCGGGCCTCGATGCGAGCGCGAATGTCGCGCACGTAGCCGAGTCCGGAGTACCAGTACAGGCCCGCGGCGGCGATGGCGAGCGCGATCGCGATGCCGTGCAGCACCGGAGTCTCGGGCCACGCCACGCGAGCGAGGTACGCGAGAGGGAGTGCGACATAGAGGCCGGCGGTCGCACACTTGCCCGCGAACGTGACTTGAGGGGGATCGAGCCGGTGGCGCCGCGCGATCACGAGTGCGCCCGCGACCACGACGTCCCGCGCAAGCAGCACCGCCACGAGCCACCACGGCACGATGTCCCTGATGGCGAGGCCCACGACCACGACGATCGTCAGGAGGCGGTCGGCGGCGGGATCGAGGAGCCTGCCCAACCGCGTCACCTGGCCCCATCGCCGCGCCAGGAAGCCGTCCAGGAAGTCGCTCACTCCCGCCGCGGCGAGCGCGGCGATTGCCCATCCATCGGACTCGGCGGCGAGGAGCGCGCCGAACACCACGATGAGCACGATGCGCACCATCGAGATGATGTTGGGCACGGTCCACACCGAGTCGGGCGACCGCATCGCCGACGGCGACACGTCTTGGCGGGGCTCCTCGGCGGCGGTCACGCCCGCCAGTCTAGGGGTGGCTCAGGAAGGTTGGTCCTGCTCCATGACCTTGTCCACGGTCTCGGCGGCAATGCGAGTGGCCTCGTCCTCGCTCGCGCCCCGTGCCAACTCCCTCGCCTTGATCTGCTCGAAGCGGTAGTGACGCGTGCTCGTCACGGAGTCATCGTTCATCGTGCACCTCCAGAGCTGGATACCTGGCCCTTCCACCCTAGGACGGGACGATGCCCCGCGCGAGTGGGCGGGCCCGTTCCGTGACACGCACGGTGCGCGCCTCTACGATGGGCGCGTGGAAACTCTCGGTCCCGATGCGCGCGACCTCGCGTTGTGGCGCGCGTTGGCGCTCATGGGCAGGCGTCTGGTCGCCGGTCTCGAGCAGCGCCTCCAGGCGGGAGTCGGAATCTCGGTGCCCGACCTCGACATCCTCATGGCGCTCGACGCGTCACCGGGCCGCCTGCGCGCGGGATCCCTGGGCGAGATGCTGGGCTGGGAGAAGTCGCGGATCTCTCATCACGTGTCGCGCATGGAGGCGCGCGGCCTGGTCCAGCGCGTGTCGTGCGATGAGGACCACCGCGGGACCTGGGTCGAGATCGGAGACGCCGGTCGGCTCGCCCTCGACGCGGCCCTGCCGATCTTCGCGGCCCACCTGCGCGAGGGACTCGTGGACGTGGTCCCGCAGGACGAGGCGGATGTCGTCGCGCGCGTCGCGCTGCGCGTGCTCGACGCGTCCCCCGCCACGAGTTGCCAGGCCGAGATCGACCGTCTCGGCGTCGAGTTGGGCGTGCGGGAGCCCGCCGCGTCGTGAACCGCGGCCCTCGCGTCCACGCCTAGGCTGGAGAGCATGCCCGACACCTCTGCCCGACTCGTCGACGTGGTCGTGATCGGGGCCGGACAGGCCGGCCTCGCCGTCGCCTATCACCTGCTGAGGCGCGGGGTGCAACCCGACCGGCTCATGGTGCTCGATCGCGGGCCCGGTCCCGGCGGCGCGTGGCAGCACCGGTGGCCCTCGCTCACGCTGGGTGGCACGCACCGCCTCCACGACCTGCCCGGCATGGCCGACACCGGCCTGACCTTTGCGAACGCGCCAGCTGATCGACCAGCGCGAGAGGTGGTCGCGGAGTATTACGCCGCCTACGAGCGCACTCACGGCATCGACGTGGTGCGTCCGGTGACGGTGGCGCACCTCGACAGGGATCCCGAGGGCTACCTCGTCACGTGCGCTCCGGGCAGCGCGGTCGCCGCCGTGCGCGCCCGCACCGTCGTCTCGGCCACGGGCACCTGGACCAGCCCTCGCATCCCGCTCGTGTGGGGCCGGGAGCGCTTCCGTGGACGCCAGGTCACCACCGCGGACTACGCGAGCGCCAGGGAGTTTGAGGGTCGCCGGGTCGCGGTGGTGGGCGGCGGGACGTCCGCGCTCACGTTCCTCGACGAGCTCGCCGCCGTGGGGGCATCAACCCTGTGGTTTACCCGCCGGGTCCCGACTTTCCACGACGAGGAGGTCGAGCTGTCCCCCGAGCGCGGCCGCGTCGCGGTCGCGATCCAGGACGAGGCCGCGCGTGCGGGCCGTCCCCTCCCCTCGATCGTGTCCGTCACGGGTCTCCCCCGCTCCGCCCTGGTGCGTCGGCTCGAGTCCGCCGGCCGGCTCGTGCGCCACCCCATGTTCACCGCGATGACCGAGACCGGCCTCGTGATGCGCAACGGGACGGAGCTCGCGGTCGACGCCGTGATCTGGGCCACGGGGTTCCGGCCGGAGATCTCTCACCTTCGCCCGCTCGGGGTGGTTGGCGAGACGGGTGGGATCGCTGTCGAGGACGGCGGCGTGGTCGGCGAGCCGGGGCTGTTCCTCGCCGGCTACGGGCCGCAGGCGAGCACCCTGTCCTCCAATCGCGCGGCACGCGTGACGGCCCGCAAGGTGGTCGACCACCTCGCGACGATCTCCTAGCAGGCAATCGCCTAGCGGTCGGCGCCGGCGAGCGCGGAATCGGCACCCGCCCACGGCGTGCCGAAGCGGTGCGCCGTGACCGCCACGGCCTGCTCCTTGAGGAACGGCAGCAGTTCGAGTTCCGGTGCACCCGTCACCGGCGCGTCGTACACGGCGAGGTCGACGCGCTGGGCGCACGCGGCGCCCACCGTCCTCACCCTGGACTCAAGCCCCCCGGCACGAAGGCGGGCGACCAGGGCATCGTCGCTCTCGACGGTCACCGTGAGTCCCGCCGTCGCGAGCCGCGTGGAGAGCCCGGCGGGAGGCTCCGCCACGCACGACACCCCGCCCGCGCCGCCCGCGCGCAGGCGCGCGGCACACACGCGGAGGAGGTCATCCGTGTCACCGCAGTCCCAGCGAATCTCCGTCGCGGCGGGCACGTAGCGCAGCAGGTTGCGCTCCGCGGCCAGCCCGGAGAGATCGGTGGCGCAACCGAAGCGATCGCCCCAAGCGTGGGCGTCAGCGGCCGCCGCGGACACGACCCAGGGCGCGGCGCCCTCGAGGAGTCGCTCGACGGTGGGCTCGAGTGATGGCCGGTCCATGTGTGAGAACCCCGCCAGCGGGGACTCGTCGCGCTCCCAACCCGTGAGTGCCGCGACGTAGGACGGCCCGCCCGCCTTGGCGGAGGGACCGACGACCGAGGCCTTCCATCCTCCGAAGGGCTGGCGCTGCACGATCGCCCCGGTGATCCCGCGATTGACGTAGAGGTTGCCCGCCTCGACGCGCGACAGCCACCGCGCGATCTCGTGCGCGTCGAGGCTGTGCAGGCCGGCGGTGAGCCCATAGTCGACGCCGTTCTGCAACGCGATAGCGTCGTCGAGGGTGTCCGCGGTCATCAGGCCCAGCACCGGACCAAAGCACTCGGTCCGATGGAACCACGACCCCGGCGCGACCCCCACGCGCACGCCGGGGGTCCACTGCAGGCCGTCCGCATCGAGCCGCCGCGGCTCGACGAGCCAGCGCTCGCCCGGCTCGAGAGAGGTCAGCGCGCGTGCGAGCTTGCCGTGCGCCCGCTCGATGAGGGGACCCACCTGGGTCGACGGGTCGTGTGCGGTGCCCACCGTGAGCGACCTCACCGCGTCCTCGAGCTGGGCCAGGAAGCGCCGCGAACGGGCCACGGAGCCCACCACAATGGCGAGCGAGGCCGCGGAGCACTTCTGTCCCGCGTGTCCGAAGGCCGACTGCACGACGTCCCGCACGGCCAGGTCGAGGTCGGCGCTCGGCGTGATGACGATCGCGTTCTTGCCGGAGGTCTCGGCGAAGAGGCGCACTCCCGGACGGAGCCGGTGGAAGAGCGCGGCGGTCTCGTGCGCACCCGTGAGAATCACCTGATCGACGCCCGGGGCGGTCAGTAGCGCCGCACCCACGCCCCGCTCGAGACCCGAGGCGTCGACGTGGGCGAGCCGCAACGCGTCCGAGGGCACGCCCGCGTCCCATAGGGTCTCCGCCAACACTGCGGCGCAGCGGGCGGATTGCTCCGCGGGCTTGAGGACGACGGCCGATCCGGCCGCGAGCGCGGCGAGCGTCGACCCCGCGGGAATCGCGACGGGGAAGTTCCATGGCGGGGTCACCACGGTCACCTCGCGCGGTACCGGTCGCGCGCCGCGCATGCGCGAAAGTGCCTCTCCCCTGATCGCGTAGTAGTGCGCGAAGTCGACCGCCTCCGACACCTCCGGATCCGCCTGGTCGAGCGTCTTGCCGGACTCGGCCATCATGACGGCGCACAGGTCGGCCCTGCGGGTCTCGAGTGCACGTCCCACGGCGTGCAGCACCGCTGCACGCTCGCCGGGATCCCTCGACCACCACCACGCTGCGCCTCGCCGCGTGGCGGCGACGGCCGCTCGTGCCTCGGCGGCGGTGGTGACGCGTGCGGTGGCCAGCGTGGCCTCTCCCGCATGGGAGTCGCGCGCGAGCGCGACGACGCGCCCGGCCCACTCGCGCCCCGCGGGCACCGAGGGGTCGGTGTCGGCGGCGTTGCGAAAGCCGCCCGTCCCTCCGGGCGACGCGGGCGGTGCCCCGGCCCCGGCATCGTTCCCACGAGCGCGGTGAGACGCGACAGTGGGCACGGCCGCCGCGGCGAGCGAGCGCGTGAATCGCTCCTCTTCAAGGCGGAATGCCTCGTCCGGGTTGAGGCGCGCGAGGGAGGCGACGAAGTTCTGCGGACTCGCGACCTCCTCGAGCCGACGCACCAGGTAGGCGAGGGCCACGTCGAACTCGGCGGGATGCACCACAGGCGTGTAGAGGCGCACCGGACCGGCGTCCCTGGCCACCGCGGGCGCCACGGCATCGCCCATACCGAGCAGCATCTCGACGTCGCACAGGTCGCTCACGCCCCGCTCGCGCGCGGTGAGCACGGCGTGCGCGAGGTCGAACAGGTTGTGCCCCGCAATCCCGATCCGCACCGCGGCGGTGCGTTCGGGTGTGAGGGCATAGTCGAGCACGCGCAGGTAGTGCGCGTCCGTCTCCTCCTTGGAGTGCCACGTCGCGAGCGGCCAGCCGTGGAGCTCGGCGTCGACCCGCTCCATGGACAGGTTGGCGCCCTTGACCACGCGGACCTTGATCGGGGCGCCTCCCCGTGAGACGCGTCGCGCGGCCCACTCCTGCAGTCGAACCATGGCCCCGAGCGCGTCCGGCAGATACGCCTGCACCACGACGCCCGCGGTGAGTCGCTCCAGGCCCGGCCGGTCGAGGAGGCGCATGAAGACCGCGAGCGTCACGTCGAGGTCGCGGTACTCCTCCATATCGAGATTGACGAAAGCGTCGCCCTTGAGTGCGGCGTCCTCGAAGAGGGGCGCGAGCCGCTCCGTGACCGCATCGACGGTCGCGTCGAACGCCCACGGCGAGTGCGGCGCGACCGCGGCGGACACCTTGATCGAGACGTAGTCGACGTCCTCGCGCGCGAGCAGTGCCCTCGTGCGCTCGAGGCGCCTGTCCGCCTCACGAGCGCCCATGACCGCCTCGCCGAGCAGGTTGAGGTTGAGCCGCGTGCCGTCCGCGCGCAGCCGCCCGATCGCGCGTCCCAGTCGGGCATCCGTCGCGTCGATCACGAGGTGACCGACCAGGGCGCGCACCACGCGCCTGCACGCGCGGATCACCGTGCGCGGTGCGAGCCTCGACACGGGGGCTCCGACCCGCATCCCCCATCGCAGCGGCCACGGCACCGCGCCCGGCGTGCGCGTCGCGAGCGCGCGCAGGGACCGCGCGGCGGCGACGGCGTCCTCGGGGCGCACCACGGTGTCGACGAAGGCGGTGAGGAAGGGCAACCCGCTCGGGTCGCGCAGCATTCTCTCGAGGAGGCGCGAAGGACCACTCACGCGCGCGGAGGACGCGGCCTCGAGCCACGTCCTCACCAGCGCGGAGACGTCCTCCGCGGTATGCGTGGACGGGGGCGTACGGCGTGCGGTCGTCATGGTGCTCCTCTCCCCTGGGCCCAGTCTGAGTCGGCGTTTGATGAAGCACCAGCAAGCAGTTCTCACGCTCAACCATTAGTGGTGCTTACGATGGGACGATGCTGGATCTCGCGAGGCTCGTGGCGCTGCGGGAGCTTGCGCTGCGCGGCACGATCGCGGCCGCCGCCGAGGCCATGGGCTATACGCCGTCCGCGGTGTCCCAGCAGATCGCGGCTCTCGAACGCGACGCGGGCGTGGCGCTCACGTCTCGGTCGGGGCGGCGGCTGGTGCTGACACCGGCGGGACAGCGGCTCGTCACGCGAACCCACGCGCTCCTCGACGCCATCGAGGCGGCCGAGTCCGAGCTGCGCGACGCAGGACCCGAACCGACGGGCACCGTGCGGCTCGCGGTCTTCCAGTCGGCGGCGCTCACGCTGGTCGCAGGGACGATGCTCCGGCTGAGGGCCTCGCACCCCGCCCTGCGGGTGACGGTCACCCAAACGGAGCCCGGCGCGGCCCTCGCGGACGTGTGGGCCCGCGAGTTCGACCTGGTGGTCGCGGAGGAGTATCCCCACCACGCGGCGCCGCACTACCCGGGGGTGGTGAGGCGGCCGCTCGTGAGCGACGAGCTCCGCCTCGCGGTGGGCGGCGAGTGGGTCGACATTGACGCGATCGCGCAGCTCGCCGCCGCGCCGTGGGTCATGGAGCCGCCGGGGACCGCCACGCGTCACTTCGCCGAGCAGACGTGTCGGCTCGCGGGCTTCGAGCCCGAGGTGCGGTTCTCGACGTCGGACCTGCAGGCTCACCTCATGCTCGTCGAACGTGGACTGGCGGTCGCGATCCTGCCCGGACTCATGGCGGGTCGCGCGTCACCCGCAGTGCGGTTGGTCCCGCTTCAGGGCCGCCCCCGCCGCACGGTGTTCAGCGCGATGCGCGCGTCGTCACTCGTCGACCCCGCGGTCGACGCCGTGCGTGCCGCCCTCGAGGCGGAGGCCAGGGAGTCCGGACCCGGCCGAGGCTGAGGGTGAGGTGACCTGCCGCGCGAGCATCGTCGCCCCCACCATCGCCGCGGGCATCGCCACCACGGCGCCCAACGGCAGCAGGAAGGTCAGGAAAACGCAGGCTCCGAACACCACGGTCCGGGTCCTGAGGGGACGCAGCGCCGCGATGCGCTCGTGCCGCGACACGATCCCGCGCCGCGCCAAGGGATACGCGGTGAGCTCGATCGCGAGCAGGCGCCCTCCTACGAGCGCTCCGAGCACGAACGCGGTCGGCGAGCCGACGACGGGCACCAGCCCCACCGCGAGAAGTCCGAGAGACACGCCGATCGAGATCGCGACCGTCACCACCGACTCCCCCGCTCCCCTCACGAGCGCGCGGTGCCACGGCTCCTCGGGCGCGGGGTGCTCGAGACCTCCCAGGCTGTCGTCGACGCGGCGGGAGATCGCCTCGAAGAACGGCTGACCGATCGCGAGCGTGACCGTCGCGAAGAGTGCGACTGACACGAGCGTGGAGGCCGCGAGGACCGCGATCGCCGCCGTCGCCGCGACGACGTCCGCAAGCGTGCCGCCGTCCACGCCCACGCCCGACGCGATCGCGCGGCCGATCTCCCCCACGTTGATGAGCAGCACGCCCAACAGCACCCCGACGATCACGGCCGTGACGATCGACGGCACCGCACCCATCACGAGCAGGCGCGGCGTGCGCACCCACGCCCTGGCGCCGGAAAAGGCGAGAGTGATGCCCGCGCGGGTCTCGGTCAGGACACGTGCGGCCATGGCGCAGACTCTAGCTCTCGCGGCACTACAGTGGCGCGCGTTGCCCTCACCGACGGGAGCCCTCATGCATGATCTGATCCTGCGCCACGCGCGCGTGCACGCGGACGCGGGGCCGGTCGAGATTGCGATCGCCGACGGGGTGATCGTTGCGGTCGGCGAGAACGTGGGACCCGGCCGTGAACAGATCGATCTCGACGGGCGCGCGGTCATCCCCGGGCTGTGGGACGCCCACGTGCACTTCTCGCAATGGGCGCGCACGCGCACGCGCCTCGACGTGTCCGCGGCGGAGTCCGTGGCGCATGCGGCGGCGCTCGTGCGCGCCGTGCCGCACGACGGCCTCGTGGTCGGTTTCGGCTTTCGGTGGGCGACGTGGCCGGAGCCGCCCACGGCCAAGGCGCTGGATGCGGCGCGGGCCGCCCCCACGGTGCTGGTGAGCGGCGACCTTCACACGACGTGGGTCAACACCGCAGCGGCGCGCGAGTTGGGGAGCCGTCCGGGACTCCTGCGCGAGGACGAGGCCTTCGCGGCGCAGCGTGCGCTCGACACCTCGCCGGTGCCGCCTCCCGTGATCGCCGATGCCGTCCGCGCGGCCTCCGCGCGAGGCGTCGTGGGAATCGTCGACCTCGAGCTCGCCGACAACGTCGAGTCGTGGGCGGCTCGCATCGCGTCCGGCGTCGACGGTCTGCGGGTCATCGCCGGCTTCTACGAGGACCTGCTCGACGCCCGCGTCGAGGCGGCCGCTCGCACGGGCGATGCGGTCGAGGGCTGTCGCGGCCTGCTCCGCCACGGCCCCCTCAAGGTCATCACGGACGGCTCGCTCAATACCCGCACCGCGCACTGCGTGCGGCCCTACGGCGGCGGCGGGGTCGGGGTGCAGAACGTCGACGCCACCCGCCTCCGCGCGCTCATGGCGCGCGCCCACGCGGCCGGCATCGAGTCGGCGATCCACGCCATTGGCGACCGCGCCAACTCCATCGCGCTGGACGCCTTCGAGTTCACGGGGGCACGCGGCAGCATCGAGCACGCTCAGCTGCTCGAGGACGCGGACGTCGCGCGATTTGCACGGCTGGGCGTCACGGCGAGCGTGCAGCCTGAACACGCCCTCGACGACCGCGACGTCGCCGATGACCTGTGGCCCGACCGCACCCATCGGGCCTTCGCGTTGCGGTCGCTACGTGACGCCGGGGCCCGCATCGTGCTCGGGTCGGACGCCCCCGTCGCGCCGCTCGATCCGTGGATCGCGATCTCGGCGGCCGTGTCGCGCGCACGGGACGGTCGCGCCGCGTGGCATCCCGAGCAGCGCATCGGCGTCGACGAGGCCCTCGGGATGAGCACGCGAACGTCTCTCGTTCCCGGCCAGCCCGCCGACATCGTCGCGCTGGACGCGTCCCTTGGGGACACGGATCCGCTGGCGCTGCGCACGCAGGCGGTCGCGTTGACCATGGTGGGCGGGCGTGTGACTCACGACGCGCGATAGGCCGCGCGAACGCGCGGCCCCTCGCGCGCCGCACCCGCGGCGGGAGGGCCCTACTCGACCAGGGTCGCCCCGGCCAGCGTGATCGTGATTCCCGCCAACGCCTGCGACACGGGGCAGCCCTCCTTGGCCTCGTGCGCGAACCGCGCGAAGGCATCCTGGTCGAGGCCAGGGACCTTGCCCCGCACGTGGAGCTCGCTCTCCGTGACGCCGGTCCCCGGCACGAACGAGACGCGCGCGTCGACGAACAGCTCCGCCGGCGGCGTGCCGTTGCCCTCGAGCGCGTGCGAGAGCGCCATCGAGAAGCACGCCGAGTGAGCGGCAGCGAGCAACTCCTCCGGCGTGGTCGTGGACTCCGAGCCCTCGGAGCGCGCCTTCCAGTTGACCGCGAACTCGCCGGTGCCCGAGGCAAGCGCCACGCGACCCGATCCGTCCGAAAGCCCGCCGTTCCACGTGGCCTGTGCCTCGCTCGTGACTGCCATGGTGCCTCCCCGCACTCGTTGGTCCCTCCTCTCTAGCATCCCCGACCGCGTCGCACCACCCGACCGCCGCGTTTCAGGCATGCTCAACCATGGCTCAGCCTTGTGTCACGCCGGAACTCGCCGTGGCGTCCACGCGCGTCCGCGCGGGCATCACGCAGGAGTTCTCGCGGCGCACGCGGGCCACGAATGCCCACGCGAGCAGCACGACGGCGCCGCCCGCGAGATAGGGCTGGAGGGGCTCGAAGAACTGGATCGCACCGGTGTAGCCCAGGGCGAGCAGCACGAGCTTGTTGCACACGGGGCATCCCACCGCGAAGAACGTGACGAATGCGCCGGCCATGCCCAGTCGCCCGTCCCTGCGCACGCGCGCCTCCTCGGGGGTCGCGACGTACGTGGCCGTGAGCAGCCCCGAGAGCACGGCGGAGAGCGCAAGGGCCCAGTAGGACCACGCGGTCGGCGGGATCTCACGACCGAAGACCGGCGTGGGGATCAGCGCCGTCGGGATCGCGATCGCGAGGTAGGTGGCTACGGCGGTGGCGGCGGCCACGATCCATCGGCGCACCGGCCACGCGCGGAGGGAGGCGGCGACAGAGGAGGGAGCGTCCATCGCGCCACTATACCCGGAGGGGTATTACAAGAGTGGGTGGTCGAGCAGTCTGCGCAGCGTCACGATCACGCCCGACTGGTCGTTCGACGGCGCGAGATAGCGCGCGCGGTCGGCCACTTCCGGATGGGCGTTGGCCATCGCGAAGGACAGCTCCGAGGCGTCCAGCATCTCGAGGTCGTTGAGGTAGTCACCAAAGACGACCGTCTGCGCCGGCGTCACGCCGAGCGCCTCCTGCAGCCGCCTCACCGCGACCCCCTTGTCGACGCCCGCGCCCATGATGTCGATCCAGTGGCGGTCGGACACGACCATCTTGAGGTCGCCGTCGAAGCGCGCCAGCACGGGCGCCGTGTCGTGCGCGGCATCCCCGAAGTCGTACACCGCGACCTTGAGGAAGTCGTCGTCGACCGCCGTGAGGTCCTCGACGATCTCGAGCGCCGCGTAGTAGGGCGTGCAGCGGGACACGAAGGCCTCATCGGTGCGCTCGACGTAGGCCGCGCGCTTGCCGCACACGACCGCGCCCACGTCGTATCCCGCGCCGGCGTGGCGGCGCACCGCCGCGACCACCTCGCGCACGGCATCGGCCGGCAGCGTCGACGACGACACCTCGACTCCCCCGCGGGTCACGTAGGAACCGTTCTCCGCGATCACCACGAGGTCCTCGCCGAGCCTGTCGAACTGTCGCGCGAGCGTCGCATGCTGGCGCCCCGAGGCCGGGGCGAACACGATTCCGCGCTCGCGCATGTGATCGACCAGCGGCCACAGGGCATCCGGGATCCGCTTCGCCGCATCGAGCAGCGTGCCGTCCATGTCGCACACCACGAGGCGGATGTCGTGGGGGCCCTCGGGCACGTGGAACGAGTCGGGGTGGAGCATCTGCCCTCCAGGGTCGTGGCTCGCACCAGCCTAGCCGTGGCGGAACCCGCCCGGCCGACACGCTAGATTCGCCGCAGGGGCTCGGCGCCCCTGGGATGGGGGTGACGGCCAATGGTGGCATTTTCCGAGACGGCGAGCGTCGACACTCCGGTGATCGGCGTGACGTCCTACGTCGAGCGGTCGCGCACGGGCATCTGGGATCAGGAGGCAGTGTGGCTTCCCGACGCCTACGTCGCGCCCGTGCGCGCGGCGGGTGCCGTGACCGTGGTGCTGCCCGAGCAGGACCCGAGCCTCGCGGCCGCGGCGCTGTCGCGTGTCGATGGGCTCTACCTGACGGGCGGCTACGACGTCGATCCGGCCGCATACGGGGCCGCGCCCCACGAGCGCTGCGACGAGCCGCGACCCGCACGTGACGCGTGGGAGATCGCGCTCGTCAAGGAGGCCTCCGCCCTCGGTATCCCCGTCCTCGGCGTGTGCAGGGGTGCGCAACTCCTCAACGTCGCCCGCGGAGGCACGCTCCACCAGCACGTGCCCGATGTCGTGGGACACGACGACTACCAGCGCGGAGACGCGGTGTTCCGACACCTGGGTGTGAGCGTCCTGCCCGACACGCTGCTCGCGACCGTCCACCCTCTCGAACGCGACGTGCCGATGTACCACCATCAGGCGATCGACCGTCTCGGGGAGGGACTGGTGGTGTCGGCGCGCAGCGTGCACGGACTCATCGAGGCGATCGAGGATCCTGAGCAGGTCTTCTGCCTCGCGGTGCAGTGGCATCCCGAGCACGACGACCTCACGTCCCTGTGGGAGGGCTTCGTGGCCGCCGCACGCATGAGGGTCGGCCGGTAGCGACACGGCTGGTGGCGCCGCGCGACGATGCGGCTCCACCGTGAGCCCGACGACGCGACCGCCTACCTACACGGAGAGCGCGATCCTCACGGCGGTGTCGAAGCGCGTCTCGCGTTCCTCGGCCGTCATGCTCTCCCCCGTGACGAGGTGGTCCGAGACCGTCACGATCGCGAGCGTGCGCACGCCCTCCGCGGCGCCGACGGCGTAGAGCGCGGCCGCCTCCATCTCCACCGCGAGGGTGCCGTGAGCGGTGAGCGCGGCCGTGAGCGCGGGGCGTTCGAGATAGAAGTGATCGCTCGTGAACACCGCACCCGCATGCACCCGCACGGGAGTCTCGAGGTCTTCACCGAGCGTGGCCGCGGCGTCGACGGCGGCGCGCGCGAGCCCAAAGTCGGCCAGGTGGCTGAAGTGCACCCCGGGGATCCGGCTCGCGGTCATGCCCGAGTCGGTGTGCGCGCCGGTCGCGATGATGACGTCGCTCACCGCCACGCCCGCGCTCATCGCGCCCGCGGTGCCCACGCGCACGATCTGCTCGACGCCGTACTCGCGCGCCAGTTCCGTCGCGTAGATGGTCATCGACGGCCCGCCCATGCCGGAGGCCATCGCGGTGACGCGGCGCCCCTGCCAGGTGCCGGTGAAGCCCAGGATGCCCCGCACATCCGTGACGAGCACGGCATCCTCGAGGTAGTCGGAGGCGATGCGGGCAGCCCGGCGAGGGTCTCCCGGCATGACGACGATGGGTGCGATCTCTCCGCGAGCGGCACGGATGTGAGGAGTGGGCATCACCCCAGCCTAGAGCCGCGCCTTCCAGTGGAACTCGCCGCCGATCGCCTCGCCCATGGCCTTCATCGCGTTGGCGATCGTGGTCTGGTACGTGCGAGATTCCTCGGTGGTCGCGACCTCCGCCTTCGCGCGTGCGCCACTCTCGTGATGCGCGAGGTAGGCGACGATCCGCTCGCGCTCGACGCGCCTCTGCTCGGTGGCTGCGGCGTCGGGTGCCGGGGTGTCGGTCATGGGAGCCTCCTTCGAGGGTGAATCGTATGCGAGCCGCGCGGTTGTGGCTCGAGCGCCCGCGATACTGGGCGCATGACCCTGCGCGCACTCTACGGCCCCGGCTGGTCTCCCTCGGGCGACTCCCCCGTCGCGGTCCTCCTCCACGGCTACGGCTCGCACGAGCGTGACCTCCCCGGTCTCGCCCGCTGGCTCCCGCCCACGCTTCCGTGGGCGTCGCTGCGCGCTCCGCTCGAGACCGGCTATGGCGGGGCGGCATGGTTTCCCCTGTCCCCCGACGGTGGCATGGATGCCGCGTCGATCACCGCGGCGACGCGGGCAGTATGGGCGTGGGTGGACGATGCTGTGGGCACCGACGCGCCAATCGTGCCGGTGGGCTTCTCGCAGGGCGGCATGATGGCTCTTCAGCTGCTGCGCACGCGGCCCGAGCGCGTGCTCGCTCCCGTCGTGCTCGCGGGGTTCGTTCCCGACCATGCGCAGCCCGCCGACGAGGACCTTGCTCGGTTGCGCCCGCCGGTCTTCTGGGGCAGGGGTGACGCCGACCCGGTCATCTGGCCGGAGGCCATCGCGCGCACGCGCGCGTTCCTCGACGGCCACGCGACAGTGACAGCTCGTATCTATCCCGGGATGGGGCACACGATCACCGAGGAGGAGATCGCCGACGTCCGCGACTTCCTCGACGCGCACCTCCCCCGGACGGTCGCGGGCACTCAGCCGAACTGATCGAGGAGCCAGCGCGCGCCGACCACGCTGGCGTCCGCCTCGACGCGCGCGCGCAGCCCGCGGTCGCTCGTCACCACCGTGACCTGGTGTCCCGAGCCGGCGAGCTCGCTCGCCACCGCGGCCAGGGTGTCGTCGCCACTGCCCTGCGCGCGGCGCACGTCGAGCGCGGTCGGGGCGGCGATGTCGCGGGCGTCCCCCTCGATCACCGCGACGATGCGCGGGAACCACCCGTGAAGGGGTAGCGACAGCGCCCCCGCAGGGACCGGCGACGCCGCGAGGTTCGCGAGCCGCTCGAGGTGACGCAGCGCCGCCCCGGCGCGATCCTGCCACCACCCATCGGGAACGGCTCCCACGACGTTCGCGACGTCGACCACGATCACGGGGCGCACCCCGAGCGCCTCGCGCAGCGCGGGCCAGGCCGCGGCGAAGCCGGGGTGCAGCGCGAGCCCGGAGACCTCGTCCGTCGGCACCCACGCGAGCGCGATGCTCTCGGCATCGGCCGCGACGGGATCGAACTCGGCGATGACGTCGGCCATCACGGTCGTGTACGTCCACACCTCGCGATCGGAGACATGCAGCGCCCGGGGGGCGATCGCCCCGGGGGGAACACCGGCCTCCTCGCTCGACTCCCGCAGCGCGCCGGCCAAGGGGCCTTCGTCGGCGTGGAGCGCGCCACCCGGAATCCCCCACGTCCCTCCGTGGTGGCTCCACTGCGCGCGGTGCTGGAGCAGCACGCCGCGGCGGTCGTCGATCGCGAGCAGCCCCGCGGCGCCGAAGGCGCCCCAGTAGCGCGCCCCGTCGGAAGCGACCACCCAGGCGTCGCCGGGGTTGCGGTCCGCAGGAAGGGGCGGCGGCACGCTCACGCCGGTGCCTCCCCGCGCGCCGCGCGTGCGGCGGACTCGATCACGGCCCGATCGCGCGGGTCGGTGAGAGCGTCGAGCGCACGGCGCTCCGCACGCCGCGAGGCCTCCCTGAGGTCGGAGGCCTCCGGCTCGTCCGCATTCGCCGCCAGTGCGCCGACGACCTTCTGCAGGCGCAGTCCTACCTCGATGGTCCCCGCGCCGTCGCGCGCCAGGGGGCGCAGCGCGTCCTCGAGGAGGTCCGCGAACAGGACGGCGGGCACGTGTACGCGGCACTCCGTGGGCGGGGCCGCGTCGGGGGCGGTCTCGAGAATGGCCGCCACCGTCCGGTGGATCGCATTAAGCGCCTCGATCGCCGTGCCGGGATCGTTGACCGCGGGCGACAGTGCGCGACTTCCGATCTCGGCGAGGGCGACGAGTCCGAGTCGGGGGTCCTGCTCGTAGGTCCGGTGGCGCTCGATCAGCACCGCGCTCCTGATCGCGTCCGCGAGTGCGTCCTGGTCGGCGCCCTCGACGCGCGCGAGCGGTTCGCCCCGACCGACGGCCGCGCCGGGCCTGAGCAGGAGGTGGATCACGGCGTCATGAGACGCGGCGGCGCGCTCGAGCGCGGCCACATCGAGTGCCGTCACGATTCCGGTGGCGGCCGCGTGCACGGTCCAGGCAGAGTGCGGCACGGTCACGGGTGCCGCCGCCCCGAGGTGAGGGTCGCGCATCGCCGCGCAGGCCGCGTCGCGCGCGGCGTCCTCCACCCGGTCGAGCACGTCCGCCATGCGGCCGAAGGTGACGAGGTGATGAATCCACCGCAGCAGCGTGACCACGACGATGCCGATGACGAGCAGGGTGCCCGCGTACATCAGCACGCGCCCCTGCTCGCCGTAGTACTCGGTCGACAGCGCCGCGATGCCCACGACCGAGAACACGAAGGCGCCGAGGAAGGTCGACAGCGCGCGCTGTGAGGTCTGGTCCTCGACAAGCAGCTGCGTCGCGCGCGGGGTCGAGGCGGCCGCGGCCGAGGCGTATGCCGAGATCATGGCCGTGAGAGAGAACGTGGTCACCGCGAGCATCGACGTCGCGAGGATCTCGAGCAGCGTCTGCACCGAGTCTTGGCCGAGGTCGACCTCGACCGAGGACGGCACCCACGAGCTCGCGGCTCCCGCAAGCAACGCGAGCGCGACGGCCCCCAGCGCGAACGCGACCAGGCGCAGGCCAATCCTGCGTGTGCTCCTCGCGATGAGCATCGTCCACCATGCCCTCATGCCTCACCCCCGGTGTCTGCCGACCATCCTGCCCGCGCGACCGCGGCCTCCGCGACTCGCCGCGCGGACACGACATGGCTCAGCCGAAGTAGCGTCCCGGGCGGTGGTTGATCGCGACCACGAGGTTGAGGACCACCGCGCCGATGATCGAGCACACCAGGATCCACGGGTCGACGAGCGCGACCGAACCCACGACGATCACGAGGTCGATCGCGCCCTGGACGTAGCCGGCGCGCCACCCGCGGGACGACTGCAGGTACTGCGCGAGGATGCCGAAGCCGCCCGCGCTGGCCCCGTGGCGGAACAGCACGAGCATGCCGGTCCCGACGGCGAGGCCGGCGAAGATCGCGGCGTACAGGGGCGACAGCGAGGACACGTCGATGTAGAGCGGGTGCAGGCTCACCCCGACCGAGATCAGCGCGACCGACACGAGGGTCTTGAGAGTGAATCGCCAGCCCATGCGGCGCAGCGCGAGGAAGTAGAACGGCACGTTGAGCACGAAGAACACCGCGCCGACCGACCAGTGGCCGAGGTAGCTCGCGAGGAACGCGACGCCCGCGATGCCTCCCGTGACGCCGTCGATCGCGTGCAGGAGGTACATGCCCCACGACAACAGAAACGCGCCGGTGGGGATCGCGAGCGCATCCTCGAGAAGCGAGTGGGGCCTGATCTCGACGGGCGGCTCGATGACGGTCACGGGTGCTCCTCGCGGGCGGTGGGGGCGCTCACGCGCCGGGCGACACCGCCACCCGGTCGTCGTCGGCCGCGAAGGAGGCTATCGCATCGTCCCCCGCATCGTCCCCGCGCGGTCGCGTCAGGCGCCAGCCGGCCACGGCGGCGAGCACGCCGGGCACGCAGAGCGCGAGCCCCACCCACGTGGGCGCGAGGTAGCCCCACCCCGCCGCGATCACGGCTCCGCCCAGGATGGCGCCCAGGCTGTTGCCGATGTTGAGCGAGGAATGGTTGACGGCGGCGGCGATGGTCTGGCTCTCCCCCGCGACGTCCATGAGGCGGGTCTGGATCGCGGGCGACAGCGCGGCGGCCGCGGCACCCACGAGGAACAGCCCCGCCAGCAGGCCGACAACGCTGGTCGCGGTCAGCGCGAGCACGATCAGCGACGCGGCGAATACCGCGAAGAGACGGAAGACGGCGCGCATGGCTCCCCTGTCCGCGAGCCGCCCGCCCACGAGGTTCCCGGCGGTCATGCCCAGCCCGAGCACCACCAAGGCGACGGGGACGAACCCCGCCGAGACGCCGGTCACCTCGGTCGCCAGCGGCGCGACATACGAGTAGACGGCGAAGAAGCCGCCGAAGCCCAGCGCGCCGGTGGCCAGGGCGAGCCACACGGCGGGAACGCGGAACGCGGCGAGCTCGCGCCGCACGGTCGCGTGGGGATCCCCGGGCGTCGCGGGGACCAGCACCGCGATGGACACCGCGGTGAGCGCGAAGATCGCCGCCACGGCCAGGTACGCGACGCGCCAGCCGGACTGCTGGCCAAGCGCGGTGATGAGGGGGACGCCTACGACGTTGGCGATCGTCAGTCCCGAGAGCACGAACGCGACCGCGCGGCCGCGCCTGCCCGGTCCCATGAGATCCGCGGCGGCGAGCGCGGCGACGCCGAAGTACGCGCCGTGCGGGAGGCCGGCCGCGACGCGCGCCGCCACCACGAGCTCGAAGGTGGGTGCAAGAGCCGAGGCGACGGTGCCGAGCGTGAAGGCGACCGCGAGCACCGTGAGCAGCGCCTTGCGGGGAAAACGGGCGGCCACGGCCGCGATCGTGGGTGCGCCCACCACGACGCCGATCGCGTACGCGGAGATGATGGCCCCCGCCCGGCCGATGGCCGCCTCGGGGTCCTCGGCGTACAGGGACGGCAGCAGGTCGCGGGCGATGTCGGGCAGCAGCCCCATGGCGACGAACTCGGTGGCGCCGATTCCGAATCCGCCCAACGCGAGGGCGAGGAGTGCGAGTCGCGTGCGCGCGGGGCCAAGAGACGTAGCGGTGGCAGACATGGTGCGGCCTTCGAGGACGAGGGTGGGTGGTCGCTCGCCATCGAGCAGGCATCGAGCAGGCATCGTGCCCGCACCAGTGAACCA
Source organism: Demequina sediminis (assembly GCF_039545075.1). Classification (NCBI taxonomy): domain Bacteria; kingdom Bacillati; phylum Actinomycetota; class Actinomycetes; order Micrococcales; family Demequinaceae; genus Demequina; species Demequina sediminis. The sequence continues at coordinate 368,796 of NZ_BAABRR010000001.1, forward strand.
CGGCGGGGCGGCGCGGATTCCCGTCCCGGCCCTGGCCGCCCTCTCCTTGCCGCCCCGGCGCCACCCCTCCCGCGGCCGGCTCAGTCCTCGAGGATCGCGGCCCCCAACCACTGCGCGGGGACGCCAAGTCCCTCGACGAGCGCGAGCGCGTGCGGGCGTAGCTCGCGACACAGCGCGTCGATCTGATCGCCGATCGCCTTCGAGCGGCCCCCGCTGATGCGGTGGTGCTCGAGGTACCACGCGCGGTCGGCCGCGATCGAGGTGAGCGCGTAGAGGCTGCAGACGCGCTCAAGGACGTCCCGGGTCTCGGCGTCCTCGACGCGAGAGATCGCGTCAACGGTCGCCGCCAGCATGACGCGCTCGAGGTGCGCACGCGCGACGAACTGCACGTGCGGCCCCAGGCGGTTGAAGGACTCGAAGGCATCGCCCTCCGCCTTGCCCGCCGCCCGCATCCGCCGCGCGAGCGACTCGAGCGAGTGGCGCTCCCTCTCCTCGAACATGAGGGCGTGCCATCCGCGGTCGACGAGGGTGGTCTCCTCGGGGCGGCGGCGCGCGGTCGCCGCGAGGCGGTCGAGCATGAGACCGGCCGCGGTCCGCTCCATGACCATCTCGCCCACCGCGCGCGTGGTGGCCGCGACCACGCCTCCGCGGTCGAGCGCGCTCCACGCCTGACGGTAGTCCGTGAGCAGTCCCTTCGTGACCAGCTGCATGAGCACCGTGTTGTCGCCCTCGAACGTGGCGAAGATGTCGACGTCGCCGCGCAGCCCGGTGAGGACGTTGTCGCTCATGTATCCCGCGCCACCGCAAGCCTCGCGCGCCTCCTCCACGGCATGGTTGGCAAACCACGTCTGCATGGCCTTCATGCCTGCAGCGAGCGTCTCGAGCTCGCGCTGATCGCGCTCGGTGCTGGGCGCATCGCCCTGCACCGCGACCAGCGCGGCGACCAGCTCGTTCTGCGCGTAGCCCAGCGCATAGGAGCGAGCCAGCAGGGGCAGCAGCCGCCGCTGGTGCACCACATAGTCGAGAAGCAGGACGCCCTCGGGTCGCCCCGGAGCGGGGAACTGTCGCCGCCGCAGCGCGTGACGCGTCGCGATCGACAGCGCGCGCCGCGCCGCCACGGCGCCCGCCCCTCCCACACACACGCGGCCGCGCACGAGCGTGCCGAGCATCGTGAAGAAGCGCCGGTTGGGATCCGCGATCTCGGAGCGGTACGCACCCGTGTCGTCGATGCCGCCGTAGCGATCGAGCAGCATGCGCCGCGGGACGCGGACGTGATCGAAGGCGATCGTCCCGTTGTCGACACCCAGCAGGCCGCCCTTGTGTCCGTGGTCGCCCGTCGTGATGCCGGGGAGGTCCTTGCCATGCTCGTCGCGCAGGGGCACCAGGACCGTGTGCACGCCGTGACTCTTGCCGTCCACGATGAGCTGGCCGAACACGGCCGCCATGTGCCCGTCGCGCGCCGCGTTGCCGATGTACGCCTTGGTCGCCGCGCTGTTCGGGGTGTGCACCTCGATCTCGTCGGTCTCCGGGAGGTAGGTGAGCGTGGTCTCGAGGCTCGCGACGTCGGACCCGTGCCCGAGTTCGGTCATCGCGAAGCCCCCGAGGAGTTCCATGCTGGTGATGCTGGGCAGGAACGTGTCGTGGTGCCATGCGGTCCCGAGGTTGGTCACCGCGCCCCCGAACAGTCCGAATTGGACTCCAGACTTGATCGTCACCGACAGGTCGCCGTGCGCGAGGGTCTCGAACGTCACCACGGCCGCCAGGGGGTCGGCGTGCGCCCCGGCGCGTTCGGGCACTCCAGATGAGCCGAAGCCGCGCGCGGAGAGCTCGCGCAGCCGCGCGAGCGTCCATTCGCGGGACTCGTCGACGCCGTAGTGCACCGGGCGCAGCATGCCTTCTGCGGGAAACGCCCTGCGCGCGGCGGCGCGCTCGACGGCGAAGGGTCCGTCCAGCGCCGCTCGCAGGGACGCTCCGAGCGTCGTCAGCGACTCGCCGTCGACATCGGCGTCGAGGCCGCGGCCGGCGGCTGGTGTCGTAGGGGTGTCGTGGGTCAACGTCATTGTTGCTCCTCGTATGGGGTGGGCGGGAACTAGGTGTCGTGGGGCGTGAAGGCGCCGGCGAAGCCCGGGGTGAACAGGGCGGTGATGTGGGCGACCACGTCGGCGCGCGGCGGGCGAGGATCGGCGGCCATCCACTGGTCGGCCGCCGCGCGCACGAAGCCCACGAGCCCGTGGCCCCAGATGGGGGCCGATGCCGGGTCGAGCCCAGCTCGCTCGAGATGACCGGCGATCGCCTCGGACACGTGGCGACCCACGACCGCCGGCAGGTGTCCCGCGGGGTCGGGAACCCCGGTCGGCCCGACCACGGGAGCCGCCATCACGAAGCGGTAGATGTGGGGGTCCTTCTCGACCAGGCCGAGGTAGGCATCGGCCAGGTCCCCCGCCATGCGGCCGAGGTCGGCCGGATCCGAGAGCTCGAGCGCGACCCTGAGCCCCTCGTGAATGTAGTCGTGGACGGACTCGACCACGGCGGCGTACAGCCCGGCGCGATCGCCAAAGTGGCGGTAGATGACGGTCTTCGACGTACCGGCGCGCGCCGCGATCTCGTCCATCCCCACGCCGGGCCCGTGGACCCGGATGGCGCGGAGCGCCTCGGAGACGAGCTCGCGCCTCCTGTCCGCCCGGTGCTGCGCCCAGCGGGTGTCCCTGCCATCGGTGGTCATGTCGCCATAGTAACGAGTACCGTCGGTATCTGCTACCGTCGGTATCGGTTAGTTACTCAATCCCCGGAGGAACCATGCACCACAACGTCGTGGTCGTCGGAGGGAACCGCATTCCCTTCGCCAAGGCCGGCGGTCCCTACACCCAGGCATCCGCCCATGACATGCTCACCGCGGCCCTCGATGGTCTCATCGCGCGCACCGGCCTGAGCGGGACGCGCGTCGGCGAGGTGGCGGCCGGAGCCGTCCTCAAGCACCCCAACGACTTCAACCTCACGCGAGAGGCCGTGCTGAGCTCGGCACTCGCCCCCGAGACTCCCGCATGTGACCTGCAACAGGCCTGCGCGACAGGCCTCGAGACCACGATGTACATCGCCAACAAGATCGCGCTCGGTCAACTCGACAGCGGGATCGCGGGCGGCGTTGACTCGGCGTCTGATGCGCCCATCACCGTGAGCGACCCCCTCCGGCGCATCCTGCTGCGCGCGAACGCGGCGCGCGACCTCAAGGGCCGCGTCGCCGCTCTCAGCCGCATCCGCCCCGCCCACCTGGCGCCGGACGCGCCGCGCGTGGTCGAGCCACGCACCGGACTGTCGATGGGCGAGCACCAGGCCCGCACCACCGCCCGGTGGGAGATCGCTCGCGAGGACCAGGATCGCCTCGCCGTCGCGAGCCATCACGCCCTTGCCGCCGCATGGGAACGCGGCTTCTTCGACGACCTCGTGACGCCGTACCGAGGCGTGACGCGCGACGCGATCCTGCGCCCCGACACGAGCCTCGAGCGCCTCGCGACCCTCAAGCCCGTCTTCGGCGGCCCCGAGGGCACGATGACGGCCGGCAACTCGACCGCGCTGTCCGACGGCGCGGCCGCCGTGCTGTTGGGCACCGAGGAGTGGGCGCGCGAGCATCACCTCACGCCGTGGGCCCGCGTTGTGGACGCCCAGGTCGCGGCCGTCGACCACCCGGGCGGCGCGGACCTGCTGCTCGCCCCCGTGGGTGCGACCGGCAGGCTGCTTGCGCGCCAGGGACTCACGCTCGACGACATCGACCTGCTCGAAATCCACGAGGCCTTCGCGGCGACCGTGCTCGCGACCCTCAAGGCGTGGGAGGACGAGGACTACTGCCGCGGCCTCGGTCTCGACGGCGCGATCGGTCGTGCCGACCGCTCTCGCATCAATGTCGCGGGCTCGTCGCTGGCCGCGGGCCATCCGTTCGCCGCCACCGGCGCGCGCATCGTCCCCACGCTCGCGAAGCTGCTCCACGAGCGCGGGCCGGGGACCCGCGGGCTCATCTCGGTGTGCGCGGCAGGCGGGCAGGGCGTGGTCGCCCTGCTGGAGGCGGTGTGATGAGCATCGTCGAGAAGGCCTACACGTCGCCGCTGGGCCGCAAGGTGGCCGCCAAGGCGGGGCTCGCCGAGCCCCCACGACTGCGCCGAGGGCGCACCTATCCGCAGGGTGCCGTCGTGCTCGCCGCGCCGTCCGGGGCGACCCTGGTCGAGGAGACCCTGCGGCTGATCGGCCGCGCCTACGAGCAGCCGGTCGTCGATGTCGAGAGCGCGGCGGGGGGCGCCACGGGCGCGCCGGGCTACGGCTCCCGGATCGGCGCCCTCATCGTGGACGCGACGCGACTGAGCACGATTCCCGATCTCGAACAGGTGCGTGCCGCGCTGCGGCCGGCGGTGAGGGGAATCGAGCCCTCGGGCAGGATCGTCGTGGTGGCCCGTCCCGGCGGCGTGGGTGCCGGCTGGGAGGCCGATGCCGTCGCGCGTGCCCTCGACGGCGTGGTGCGCACGGTGGGCAAGGAACTGCGCGGGGGCGCGACGGCGAACCTCGTCTACGTCGAGCCTGGCGTGACGCCGGGCGACCTCGCCTCGACCCTGGGCTTCCTGCTCGAGGGGCGATCGGCCTTTATCGACGGCCAGTCCTGGCGCGTGGCTCCGGCTCAGGTGGCCGCGGCGCCGTTGGCCGCCGCTCCGCACGACGGCAGGATCGTGGTGGTGACCGGCGCCGCGAGGGGAATCGGAGCGGCGATCGCGCGCACGCTCGCGCGAGACGGCGCGAGCATCGTTGCCGTGGACATTCCCGCCGCGGGCGAGGCGCTCGCGGACGTCGCGAACGAGATAGGCGGCACCGCGCTGCAGCTCGACATCACGGCGGACGATGCGGGGGCGCGGATCGCGGCCCACGTCGCCGCCCGGGGCGAGAGTATCCACGGGATCGTGCACAACGCGGGCATCACGCGGGACAAGATGCTGGTCAACACCGATGCCGAGCGGTGGGCCTCCGTGCTCGAGGTCAACCTGCGTGCCCAGATGCGCATCAACGCCGTGCTGCTCGATCCCACCACCGAGGGCGGACTCGCCGATGGCGGCAGGATCGTCGGCGTCGCGTCCACGTCGGGGCTCGCGGGCAACAAGGGGCAGAGCAACTACGCGGCCTCGAAGGCCGGCGTCGCTGGCCTCGTGATCGCGATGGCGCCCGACCTCGCCGCGCGCGCCATCACGGTCAACGCGGTCGCTCCCGGCTTCATCGAGACGGACATGACGGCGCGCATCCCCTTCGTGCAGCGCGAGGTGTTTCGCCGCAGCAACAGCCTCAACCAGGGCGGCAGCCCGGTCGACGTGGCCGAGACCATCGGCTACCTGCTCGACCCGTCGTCGCAGGGCGTCACCGGTCAGGTCATCCGCGTGTGCGGGCAGAACCTCGTGGGTGCGTGATGAGCGGCGTCGAACGGCTCGCGACGGCCCCCGGCATGGGCAAGGCCTTCGCCCGCGCGTTGCTGCCCGGCACGCGCGGCGAGGGTCGCATTCCCGACCACACCGTCGAGCTGGCGCCCCAGCGACTCGACCCCGCCCGGCTCGCGGACTACTCGCGCGTGTGTCACTTCACCCTGCGCGACCGCGTGCCGGCGACGTGGATCCACGTGCTCACGTTTCCCCTGCACGTGCACCTGCTGGGCGATCCGCGCTCGTCGATTCGGCTCGTGGGCGCGGTTCATGTGAGCAACACGATGACCCTTCACCGCCCGGTCGATGCCGCCGAGCCGCTGACGCTCGCGGTGAGGGTCGAGAACCTGCGCCCCCACGCGAAGGGCGCGCTGATCGACCTGGTGGGCGAGGCGCGCGTGGGCGACGAGCGCGTGTGGGACGGGGTGAGCACCTACCTGTCCCCCGGCGCGCACGCTCCGGGCGAGCCGGTTCCCGTTCCCCGGGCGTCGTTCGCCCCCGCGGACCCGCACGCGCTGTGGCGACTCCCCCAGGACCTCGGTCGTCAGTACCGGCGGGTGTCGCAGGACCCCAACCTCATCCACACGAGCCGCCTCGCGGCGAAGGCCTTCGGCTTCGCGCGCCCGATCATCCATGGCATGTGGACCCATGCCCGCGCGCTCGCGGCCCTCGAGGGCCGCCTGCCGCCCGCGTACACCGCCACGGCATCGTTCGTGAAGCCCATCCTGCTGCCCGCGACCGTGGGGTTCCGCGCGACGCCCACTGCAGACGGCCACGAGGCGGCCGTGACCAGCAGCGACGGTGCCAAGCCCTTCCTGCTCATGGGGGTGCAACGCGCGTCGTAGTGGCGGCACGGCCGCCCCACGCGCCACAATCGTCCCCAACCCGTTCCGACCCATCAACGAGGATGAGAGCCGACATGTCCCCCGAGTCCCCCTCCGCCATCGATCCCGTCGGCGGCGCAGACCGTCCGTGGTTCGCGTTCTATCCGCCTCAGGTGCCGCGCGCCATCGCGCCGCTCGCGGAGTCCTCGCTGGGTGAGATGGTCGAGCACGCCGCCGCGCGTCACGGCGACAAGGTCGCGTTCTCGAACCTGGGCGGCACGCTCACCTTCACCGAGGTCGACCGCCTAGCGACGCAGTTCGCCGCGTTCCTTCAGCACGGACTGGGCCTCCACAAGGGCGACAGGATCGTCATCCAGATGCCCAACCTCATGCAGTACCCAGTGGCGCTGTTCGGCGCGCTGCGCGCGGGGCTCATCGTGGTCAACGCGAACCCTCTCTACACAGCGCGCGAAATGGAGGGCGTGTTCAGGGACGCGGCCCCCAAGGCGATCGTGGTGCTCGCGAACTTCGCGGACCGCGTCGAGCAGGTCCTGCCCGCGACCACGATCGAGCACGTCATCATCACCCAGGTGGGTGACCTGCTGCCGCAACCCAAGCGCAGCATCGTCAACTTCGTGGCCGCCAAGGTCAAGAAGATGGTCCCCGACTTCCACCTTCCCCAGGCGATCGCCTTCCGCGACGCTCTCGCGCAGGGAGCGGGACGCGCGGTCACGGATCCCGGTCTCACTCAGGACGACATCGCCTTCCTGCAGTACACGGGTGGCACCACCGGCGGCGCGAAGGCCGCGATTCTCACGCACGGCAACCTGCTGGCCAACCAAGAGCAGTTCATGGCGCAGATCCGCAACACGCTGGGCGAGGACAAGCAGTCGGTGATCGTGGCCGCACTGCCGCTCTATCACGTGTTCGCCCTCACCGTGAATTGCATCGGCTTCTTCCGGTTCGGCTCACACAACGTGCTCATCACCAACCCCCGGGACATCCCCGCGTTCGTTAAGGAGATCGGCGCGTCAAAGCCCGATGGCCTCGTGCTCGTGAGCACGCTCGCGGGAGCCCTGCTCGACAATCCAGGCTTCGCGAAGCTTGACTTCGGCAGCCTGCGTCTCACCGTCGCGGGGGGCATGGCCGTCCGCACTGCCGTTGCGGATCGCTGGCGGTCCACGACGGGCCAAGACATCATCGAGGGCTATGGCCTCACGGAGGCGTCTCCCGTGGTCAGTGTCAACCCCACACACATGGCGCCGCGGATCGGTACCATCGGCATCCCGCTGCCCTCGACCGACGTGCGTATCCTCGACGATGAAGGCAACGACCTTCCCGTGGGCGAGCGCGGCGAGCTCGCGGTGCGTGGGCCGCAGGTGATGAAGGGGTACTGGAACCAGCCCGAGGAGTCCGCGCGCGTCATCAAGGACGGCTGGCTCCTCACCGGCGACATCGCGGTGTTCGACACGGACGGCTTCCTCACGATTGTCGACCGCAAGAAGGAGATCATCGTCGCGTCGGGCTTCAACGTGTACCCGGGGGAGATCGAGGACGCCGCGATGCTCCACCCCAAGGTCGCGGAGGCCGGCGCGATCCCGATCCCCGACGAGCGTGCGGGAGAGGTTCCCAAGCTCTTCGTGGTGCGTCGCGACGCGTCGCTCACCGAGGCCGAGCTCGCCGCCTTCCTCAAGGAGCGGCTCACGGGATACAAGCGTCCCCGGCAGATCGAGTTCATCGACGAGCTGCCCAAGACCAACGTGGGCAAGGTTCTGCGCCGTGCCCTGCGCGAGCGCGAGGCGGCTGCCGGCAACGCCCAGGCGTAGGAGGCCGCGAGCCTTCACTCCGGACCCGTCCCGATACGGGACGATGCCGGGGTGAGTTCTTCGTGGGAGTCGCCGCTCGACGCGGCATACGAGGCGGGACGCGCCGCCGCCGGCGGCGCGGTGACGCAGGTCTACCCCGCGCTCGCCGCGGTCTCCCCTGACGTGTTCGACGTCGCCTGCCACCGACTCTCCGGTGAGACGCTGGCCCAGGGCAGCGGCGCATCGTTCATCCTCATGAGCGTCGCGAAGGCGTTCACGCTCGCGCTTGCCGTGGACATGGCCGGCGAGGATCGCGTGCTCGCGCTCACCGGGATGGAGGCGACCGGGCTCGCGTTCAACGACCCCGCCGCGATCACGCGGACCTCTCACGGCCGCACCAATCCCATGGTCAACCCCGGGGCACTCACGGTCGCGAGTCTGGTGGGCGACGAGGCGGCGATCCGCGACGGGTTGTCACGCTTCGCGGGTCGGAACCTGGCCGCGGACCCCGTCATGGTGGAGGCGATTCGGTCGAGCAACCAGCGCAATCGGATGCTCGCGGAGCTGCTGGCCGAGCGGGGATTGCTCGCGACGGACGTCCAGACCGCGCTGCACCTCTACACGTACCAGTCGTGTCTCGAGGTCGACGCGGCGACGCTGGCGCGCATGGGTGCGGTGCTCGCCGGCGAGGGGCGCGACCCCATCTCGGGGGGTCTGGTGGTGTCGGAGGCCGCCGCGCGGGTGGCGCTCGACGCGATGGCGCTCGCGGGTCTGTACGAGGCCTCGGGAGCGTGGCACGAAGCCGGCGGGCCGCCCGCGAAGAGCGGGATCGCGGGTGGGATCGTGATGGTGCTTCCGGGGCGCGGTAGCTTCGCCGCCTACTCTCCTCCGCTCGACGAGTCCGGCAACCCATTGCGGGCCTTGGCGGCGGCACGGGCCTTCGCGGGGGCCGCCGCATGAGTGCGGTTCCGGGCGCCCTCCTCGCGGGACCACGCGGGCGGCGCACGGTGCTGGAGGTCGTATGGGCGCTCACTGCCGAGCATTCGCACGGGTCCCAATTGTGGCCGGGCGACTCATGGGCGCCGGTGCGCTGAGTCGTTCGATGAGGGGCTCGATGAGGGGCCCGCGCGTGTCGCTCCTCGAGCCGGACGCGGCATGCGACACCTCTCTCCCGCGCCCTTGCGCATTTCATGCACGAAGCAGCACGACGTCGCATCGTGCGTGATGGCGGCGAGCAGGCAGAACGTCGCCTCGTGCATGACCTCGGCGAGGCAGTGCAGTGTTGCTTCGTGCGTGAAATGCGCAAGCGACGGGGACCCACTCGGCTGGGGCTGGGACTGGGATTGGGGCTGCGACTGGCGCCGGGGCCGGGGCCAGCGCTCGCGCTACGTCCTCTCGCGCACCAGCCCTGCCCACTCGACTGCGACTCCGGCTTCCAGAGAAGCTTCGACGTCGAGCACGCGCTGGTTCGTGCTGCCGCGGAAGGCGAGCCTCAGGTCCCGCTGGCTCAGCTCGAACCGCCCGTCGACCAGCACGTCCACGTTCTCCAGCAGCTCGAGCTTGTCGGGAGAGCCCTCGAGCAACTCCTCGAGGGTGTAGCCGGTCCAGCACCACACGTCCTTGGTCGGGAGCTCCTCCCGCAGGCGGCGCACGAGCGCGAGGCACGTCCCCGTGTTGAGAAAGGGCTCTCCTCCGAGCAACGACAAGCCCTGCACCGCCGGATGGGCGAGGTCCGCGAGGATCCTGTCCTCCAGCGCTGGCGTGAACCGCTCCCCCATGCGAAAGCTCCACGTGTCCTCGTTGAAGCAGCCCTCGCAGGCGAAGAGGCATCCGGCCACGTAGACACTGCACCGCACGCCCTCGCCATCGACCATGACAAACGGCTTGTAGTCCGCGACAAAGCCCTGGCTCACGCGGTCGGCAAGCCACTCGGGCGCGGGCGTGCGGGGCATCGTCACTCCTGGGACGCGGGCGCCACCGGGTCGAGCGCGCTCAACGGAATCCGGACATCGTCCGACAGGTGCTTGACCCGAGCGGAGATCTCCATGTGGCGGCCGTGCACCATGGGGCGCTGCTGCGGGTTGCCCAGGTAGCCGCACGTCCGCTTGACCACGTCGCACGTGCGGGGATCCGCATTGCCACACGCGGGGCATGCGAAGCCGCGCGCTGTCGGATCGAAGTCCCCGGCGAAGCCGCACTCGTAGCAGCGGTCGATCGGCGTGTTAGTGCCCAAGTAGCCGATGCGGTCGTAGGCGTAGTCCCACACCGCCTCGAGCGCCTTGGGGTTCTGCTGCAGCACGGGGTACTCGCAGTAGTGGATGAAGCCGCCCGACGTGTAGGGCGCGTACTCGGCCTCGAAGTCGAGCTTCTCGAACGGCGTGGGGTTCTTGCGCACGTCGTAGTGGAAGCTGTTGGTGTAGTAGTCCTTGTCCGTGATGTCCGGCACGGACCCGAAGCGCTCCTTGTCCATGCGGCAGAAGCGATCCGTGAGGCTCTCCGACGGCGTCGAGTAGACGCTGACGTGGTACCCCGACTCGGCCTTCCACGCGGCGGCGCGGTCGCGCAGCGTCGCGAGCACCCGTAGCGTCAGGTCCTTGGCCTCGGGGTTGGACTCCCACGCGCCGCCGTAGAACGCGGTCGCGACCTCGTAGAGCCCGATGTACCCGAGCGACACCGTCGCGCGGCCGCCCCGGAACAGGGTGTCGACGTCGTCCGTCGGGTCCAAGCGCTTGCCGAATGCGCCGTGCACGTAGAGGATCGGCGCGTTGCCTGGCTTGGCCTCCTTGCAGCGCTCGACACGGTAGAGCAGTGCGTCGTGCATGGTCTCGAGCCGCTCGTCGAGCAGCCGCCAGAACACCTCCTGGTCGCCGGCCGCCTCGAGCGCGATGCGCGGCAGATTGAGCGTCACCACACCCAGGTTCATGCGCCCCTCGACGGAGTCGACCCCGTCCTCGTCCTCCCAGCCCTGGAGGAAGGAACGGCAGCCCATCGGCGCCTTGAACGACCCGGTGATCTCGACGATCTTGTCGTAGCTGAGCATGTCGGGGTACATGCGCTTGGTCGAGCACTCGACGGCAAGCTGCTTGATGTCGTAGTTCGGGTCCCCCGGAGAGAGGTTGAGCCCGCGCTTGAGCGTGAACAGCAGCTTCGGGAAGATCGCCGTGCGACCCTCGCGGCCAAGACCTCGCACCCGGATCTCGAGGATCGCGCGCTGAATCTCGCGCTCGTACCACCCGGTGCCGAGGCCGAAGCCCACCGACGTGAAGGGCGTCTGACCGTTGGACGTGAACAGCGTGTTGATCTCGTACTCGAGGCTCTGCATCGCGTCGTAGATGTCCTTGCGGGTCTTCGACTTCGCGTACTCGGCCTGCTTGTCGGCGTCCTCGATCCACTCCGCAGCGTCCGCGAGGTGCTTCGCGTGGTTGCGCTCGGCGTAGGGCGCGAGGAGCTCGTCGATCCGGTTGACGGTGCATCCGCCGTACTGGCTCGACGACACGTTGGCGATGATCTGCGAGATCTGCGCCGTCGCGGTCTGGATCGACCGGGGCGGCTCGACCTGCGCGTTGCCGATACGGAAGCCGGCCGACAGCATCGTCTTGAAGTCGATGAGGCAGCAGTTGGTCATCGGCGCATACGGGTGGTAGTCGAGGTCGTGGTAGTGAATGTCGCCCTTTTGGTGGGCATTCGCCACGTGCGGGGGCAGCATGCGCAGCCCGATCGCCTTGCCGACCATGCCCGCGGTGAGGTCACGCTGGGTGTTGTAGACGTCGGCGTCCTTGTTGGCGTTCTCGTTGACCACGGCCGAGTCCTTGTCGAGGAGTCGCGTGATCGAGTGGTTGAGGTCGGTGGAACGTGCACGGGCGACGTCGCGCTCGACGCGGTAGTCGATGTAAGCGCGGGCGACCTCGTACTCCCCCGCCTCGAGAAGCTCGTGCTCGACCACGCTCTGAATCTCGTAGATCTTCACCTGGCCCGCGAAGCGCTCGGCAAGCTCCGCGTCCACGCGGGCCACCACGGCGTCGATCGCACGCTGATGCGCGGCCGTCACGTCACCGTGGACCGCCGCGTACGCCTTGGCGATGGCCACGCCGATGCGTCGGTCGTCAAAGTGAAGGCGGCGTCCGTCGCGCTTGACCACCTCGAGGCGGGGTCGCGGCGCGTGGTCGTCGTTGATCTGTGCCGGCTCGATGTCCGTGATGCTCATGGTCGGTCCCTTCCTCGCCTAGGCCTCCAACCACTAGATGTGGTGGCCGAAGTCGTACGAGCACACTAGATCTCGTGTTTGACTCGGGATGGGCCTTTGGTCCCAGGCGGACGGCCGCGCGGGCCCAACGCACCACACTCCGGGCCTCACCCCGCACGAAGCAGCACCCTCGTTGCGCCGGATTCCCGCGGCGATTCTCGACTCTTGCGGCGTGTCTGCGCAGTACCGCGACTCTCAGTCCGAGGTCGCTACCGCGCTCGACAACGTGGCAACCGGAATCGCCAAGGGCGCGCAGGGCGTGAGCAGGCTGCTCCAGGCGGCGAACATGGACGCGCCCGTCGAGGCGATCGCGAGCGAGCGTCACCCGACGGTCCTCGCGGCCCTGCTGCTCAACCGCGCGCCTCTCGAGCCGACGCGCACGGCCTCTGAGCCCGGAGTGTGACGCATGTCACACGACGCGCGGGGCCTATTGCGCGTTGACAAGGAAACCCCTGGTGGTATCCGCGGCGGCCCCCGAGGGCCGCTCGGACCCCACCGCGGCGAGCGCCCCCGTACGGGACCGCGCCGGCATAGCACAGTTATGGTGGACGTCTTGCGCCGCCGCGTGTCGCAGGCTCCGCCCCTGGGCGGTGCCGCCGCGCATCGTGCGCCCCTTGTCCCCGTCGGAGGTCTGCGTTCCACATGAGTACCCCCATGCCCCCTGCCGCCACGCCCACCCGCCGTCCCACGCGGGGCCCCGCGCGGTGGCAAACGGCCACGGCCGTCGCCGTCACGTGTTTCATGGGCGGCCTCGCCGTCGCGATGGGCGCGCACGAGCACCGCGTCGACTCCGCTGTGGAGGAGGCGCGCGTGCAGGCGCTCGCCCTCGCGGAGAGCAAGGCGGCACTTGAGGCGTCCCTCGAGCGCGCGAGCGACGCCGCCGATGTCGCGCTGTCGCTGAGGGACCCCGAGGTTTCCAGCGCCGCCGCGGGCGTCTCTCGCGCCGCGGCCTCGGCCGCACACACGGCACTCGCGAACGACGTTGCCGTGACGGGTGCGAGCATCCTCCCGCCGACCTGGGCGATGGCCCCGCTGGAAAGCGAGCCGCCCCCCGGTCCGTTCGCACCCGTCGGGCCGGCCGCGGGCGACGCGGCGGCAGGCGCAATAGCGGTGTCCTCTCAGCGCCCCGTCTCCGCTCAGGAGCTCGTCATGGTGCCCACCGTGGCCCCGACCGCGGCCTCCACACGACCTGGGACTCCCCCGCCCTCCCCCACCGCGGCGCCCTCGGAGGACGCGGCGTCCACCCTCGACCCGGGCGCCGTGGACGTCACCACCGTCGTCGAGGACCCGTCCGTGATCCGTGTGCTCGAGGGCGAGGTCGAGGACCTCGAGTCGGTCGAGCGCGCCGTCGCACGGCTCGAGGAGGCGAGCGTGGAGCTCGCGGCCTCCGCACGGCGCGTGGACGGCACCACCGCGGTGCTCGAGGCCACCACGGCGGCGGCCGCGCTCGAGGAGGCCAATCTCAGTCTCGACGCGCGGCTCGCGGCGGTCGCGGTCGCGGTCGACGCCACCGACGCGATGATCGCAGCAGTAGGCGGGCGGCTTGTCGACAACTCGGCCGCCCACGAGCTCGCCCAGGCGCGTGACGACCTCGCCCTCGTGCCGCAGAGCGAGATCGACCGTGCCGACCCCGACGCGGTCGCGACGGCGACGGAGGCGCTCGACGTGGCGGAGCAGTCCCTCTCGGCCGCACAGGTGCGCTTCGCTGCCTCCCACGAGGCCTGGAACGAGCGCGAGAACTCACGGCGCGACGCGGTCAATGCGTCGCGGATAGCGTCGTACCGCGACACTCTCGCCGCCGCGGAGGCGAGCCTGCGCGCCGACTACCTCGCGGCATCGGCCCGTCACCAGGACGGCTGGGAGGGGCGGCCCGCCGGCATGTCCTACGCCAACGGCCTCCTCCCCTCGAGCGCGCTGTGCGACCTCTCCTTCGCGCCGGGCGAGGTGCTGCACTGCGATGCCGCGGCCGCGCTCGAGCGGGCCGACTCCGCCTACTTCGCGCAGACCGGCACCCACCTTGAGGTGTCGAGCTCGTACCGCTCGTATGGCGCCCAGGTTGCGACGCGCTACACGAAGGGCGGACTGGCTGCCCGCCCGGGCACCTCGAACCATGGCTGGGGCCTCGCGGCGGACTTCGAGCCCGCATCGGCCGCGTGGCTACGCACGCATGGCGAGGCCTACGGGTGGGTGCACCCCCGCTGGGCCCGTGTGGGCGGCGCCAAGCCCGAATCGTGGCACCTCGAGTACGTCGCGCCGGGCGTCGAGCTGGACGCTCCCCGCAAGCCGGACCTGCTCGACCACGTCGCGAGCATGCTCGCCGGCTAGGCCACCGGGGCGGTCGAGCCGCGCACCGCGGCACCCAATCCGGGATCCAGCATGGCTCCGGTCGCGCTCATCACTGCATCGGCACCCACCGCGCGATACGCGCGAGCGTGGTCGGCCGTCAGCACCCCGCCGACCCCCACGATCTCGAAGGCAGAGGACACGTCCTCCCGCAGTCGCGCCAGCCGCTCGACCATGTCGAGTCCCGCCCACCGGATCGCGTCGCCGCACACTCCCGCGACGGCGCGGCCCTCGCCCGGCAGGGCCTGGCGGCCGTCGGCGTCGACCAGCCGGGCGGGAATCGTGTTGATCGCCGCATAGCCGGCCACGTACGGAGCCGTCGCCCGCACGAGCCCGGCGAGCGCGGCATCGTCCCTGAAATGCGCGAGCTTGACGTACAGCGGCAGGTCCCCGATCTCCTCCTTGACCGCCGCGACGATGCGCGTCACGGCGGGCGTGTCGAAGCACAGCAGCGCCCCGGTGCCCTCGTTGGGGCAACTGAGGTTGAGCTCGAGCGCACGCGCACCGGTCTCGCGCACGAGCCGCGCGGCCGCCACGTGATCGGCGAGGTAGGCGCCGTCGCGATCGCCCGCGTCCGCATCGGGGCGGGTGCCTTGAAACGAACCGACGAGCAGCTGGCCTGGCCCGGCCGCGGCGACCGCGGCGGCCATGTCCGCCTGCCAGGCGTCGGGATCGCGTGATGGCACGCCGAACGAGTTGGAGATGCTCGTCGCCTCGTCGAGGGCGTCGTCGGCGAGTAGGGGCCGCGCGGCGCGCTCCGGCGTGAGGTCGCCGTCGACGTGCACCGCGAGCGTGTGGGGAAAGGGATGCACGGGGTGCGTCCGCGTGCGGACCGTCTTGTAGACGTTGACGTCGAAGCCCGCGCGGAAGGCGGCGGCGCAGAAGGCCGCGTTGACGAGCGGCCCCGCCGGGATCCCAAACGCCGAGTAGACGGCCTCACCGGCAAAGGACTCGCGGGGTGGACCGTCAGGCCGCGCCGCGGCGACATCGCCGAAGCCGCCGAAAGGCCCGAGGGCATAGTTGTCCTCGTACGTGCGGCGCGGGTCGTAGAACCAGGGCATGATGAGTGAGGCTAGACCGCGAAATCCGACGTGCATGGGGACCTTTGGGCCCCACGCCTGCGAGACGCGCCCGTGCCGGGGGGCCTACTGTTGGACCATGTCTTCTCCCAGCACGCCCTCTTCCACCCCCTCGGACCCCGACGCGGCAGCGTCCGGCCCGACCTTCGCGGAGCTGGGGCTCGGCGAGCACGTGCTCAAGGCGATTCGCGCGGTCGGCTACGAGACGCCGTCCGCGATCCAGGCCGCCACCATTCCCCCGCTGCTCGCGGGCCGCGACGTGGTCGGGCTCGCGCAGACCGGTACCGGAAAGACGGCGGCGTTCGCGCTGCCGATCCTCGACCGCCTCGAGCGCGGCCGCAAGAAGCCCCAGGCGCTGGTCCTCGCGCCCACTCGCGAGCTCGCGCTCCAGGTCTGTGAGGCCTTCGAGCAGTACGCCGGCCACAGCACCGGAGTCCACATCCTGCCGGTCTACGGCGGTCAGGGCTATGGCGTCCAGCTGTCGGCACTGCGCCGCGGCGTCGACGTCGTGGTGGGCACCCCCGGTCGCATCATGGACCACCTCGACAAGGGCACGCTCGACCTGTCCGAACTCACGTACCTGGTGCTCGACGAGGCCGACGAGATGCTCAAGATGGGCTTCGCCGAGGACGTCGAGACCATCCTCGCCTCGACCCCCGAGGACAAGCAGGTTGCGCTGTTCTCCGCGACCATGCCCGCCCAGATCCGTCGCCTGTCCCAGCGCTACCTGCGCGACCCGCAGGAGATCACGGTCAAGCGCCAGACGACGACCTCCTCGACCATCACGCAGCGCTACCTGGTCGTGGCGTATCAGCAGAAGCTCGATGCCCTCACGCGCATCCTCGAGGTCGAGAACTTCGAGGCGATGATCGTGTTCACGCGCACCAAGAACGAGACCGAGACGGTCGCCGAGAAGCTGCGCGCGCGCGGATACGCCGCCGCCGCCATTAACGGCGACGTAGTGCAGGCCCAGCGCGAGCGCACGATCGCCCAGCTCAAGGACGGCAAGCTGGACGTGTTGGTCGCCACCGACGTCGCGGCCCGCGGCCTCGATGTCGAGCGCATCAGCCACGTCGTGAACTACGACCTTCCCGTCGACACCGAGTCCTACGTGCACCGCGTGGGGCGCACGGGACGCGCGGGACGCACGGGAGACGCGATCAGCTTTGTCACCCCGCGCGAGCGCCGCATGCTGGGCGCGATCGAGAAGGCGACGCGGCAGCCGCTGACGCTCATGCAGTTGCCCACCGCGGGCGACGTCAACGCGACCCGCCTCGCGCGCTTCGATGACTCGATCACGGCGGCGCTGGCACAGCGCGACAGGATCGATCGCTTCAGGGACATCGTCGCCCACTACGTCGAGCACCACGACGTCCCCGAGGGGGACGTGGCCGCCGCGCTCGCCGTGGTCGCGCAGGGTGACACTCCCCTGCTGCTCGACCCGGAGAACGATGCCCCGCCCACCGAGTTTGCCGCGCCCCGCAAGGCGCGGGGAGACTTCCGCGACGACCGTGACGACCGCCCGGCACGCCGCGACCGCGGCTCGGGTGACCGCGTCACCTACCGCATCGCGGTGGGGCGGCGTCAGAAGGTCGAGCCGCGCCAGATCGTGGGCGCGATCGCCAACGAGGGCGGCCTGGACCGCTCCGACTTCGGCCAGATCACCATCCGCCCGGACTTCTCACTGGTCGAGCTTCCCGCGAATCTGCCCGCCGATGTCCTCGACCGCCTGCGCCGCACGCGCATCAGCGGCCAGCTCATCGAGCTGCAGGTGGATCGCGGGCCCGGCGGCTCGCGATCGGGCGGTCCGCGCTCGTCCGGTCCGCGTTCGTCCGACCAGCGCGGTGGCGGCTCCCGTTACGGCAGCGACCGCGGTTCTGACCGCGGCGGCGACCGGGGTTCCGATCGCTACGACGACGCGAAGCCGTACCGCAAGCCGCGCACGCGCTAAGGCGATGCGGGCGCCCGACGGGGCGCCCGCATCGTCCTCACGCTCCCCTGACTATCCGCCGATCCGCTGCGCCGCGAGGCGTGCGCCCTCGCCCAGAGCGCGGAGCTTGGCCCACGCGATCTGAGGGTGCACGCGACCGCCCAGGCCGCAGTCGGTCGACGCCACGACGCCCTCGGGGCCCACGATCTCGGCGAAGCGCAGGATCCGGTCCGCGACCAGCTCGGGGTGCTCGACCACGTTGGTTGCGTGGCTGACCACGCCCGGCTGCAGAACCGTGCCAGCGGGCAGGTCGACGTCGCGCCACACCTTCCACTCGTGCTCGTGGCGCACGTTGCCCGCCTCGAAGGAGAACTCGCCTGCGTTGACCTCGAGGATCAGGTCGACGATGTGTCGCAGCTCGAGGTCCGTGGTGTGCGGCCCATGCCACGATCCCCAGCACAGGTGCAGACGCACCTGCTCGCGCGGAAGGCCCTCGATCGCATGGTTGAGTGCGTCGATGCGCGTGCGCAGGAAGGCGCGGTAGTCGGCCACGGACGGCTCGGGATTGATTTGGTCCCAGCTCTCGGCGAGCGAGGGATCGTCGATCTGCAGCGTGAGACCCGCGTCGACGATCGCCCGGTACTCCTCGCGCATGACGTCCGCCCAGGCCCAGATGTGCTCCTCGTCGCTCGCGTAGCGCGTGTTGCCGATTCTCGCCGCGGAGCCGGGCGCAAGCGACGTGATGAAGCCGCGCTCGAGGCCGTGAGCGTCGAGCGCCGCGCGCAGGTTGGCGGTGTCCGCGGCCACGTGGTCGTGGCCGCGGTACGCCAGGTCCCCGGTGGTGAGCGGCCAGAAGGGCGGCTCGCCAAGCAGGACCCCCGAGGTGGGGTCGCCGTACGCCTCAGCGAAGGCCACCCAGTCGCGGCGGTCCGTCATCGAGGTGAGGCGGGGCGCACCCGGCTCGGAGCGGACCGGGGCGGGAGGAGCGGCGTCGGGGCCGGGAAGCTCGAGCCCTGCGGTTCGCTGGAATGAGTACGACCACCAGGCACCGAAGTCGTGCGCGGTGGTCATCGCCTTGCCGTACTCGCCGTCGCCGACGATCGTGATGCCCGCCTCGACCTGCCGGCCGACAAGTTCGCGCACCGCCGTCGCGGCGAGCTCGGTGTACTCCGGGGTGTGAATCAGGGTGAAGCCGTCCTCTGCCGTCTCGAGGGCGCGCGTCGCCGCGACCAACTCGGGAGAGCGCGGCAGGGAGCCGGCGGTGGTGGTGTGGATCGTGACGGCGGACATGAGCGCTCCTGACGGTCGCGTGACGGGGATGCGCCCATTCTGCCCGGTGGCGTCGGGCGCTCGCGCCGCGCGCGGCGGCAGGCCAAGCGCGACTCGCGCTAGCCCTGCGCGGGTGGGTGACGCACGGCTATTGGCTCGCGTTACGCGGCGCTACCGCGCCTCGGGAGGCGCCGCGACCACGGTCCGCGCGCGTCCGGCCCGCTTGGCGCCGTACAGCGCCTGATCCGCGCGTGCCATGAGCTCGTCGAGGGATCCACCCCCGCCCACGGCGACTCCGAAGCTCACGGTGGGCCATAGCGGCTCGGCGGCCCCTGCAAGCGCGAACTCGGTCGAGATGCGCTCGATCGCGCGCGTGGCCACCTGCGCATCGGCGTGCGGCAGGATCGCCACGAACTCGTCGCCGCCCAGCCTCGCGACCACGTCGTCGGTGCGCACCGCGGCGCGGCAGGCATCGGCGAAGGCCACCAGCACCGCGTCTCCCGCCGCGTGTCCGCGGGAGTCGTTGATCTCCTTGAAGAGGTCGAGGTCGGCGACGACGCAGGCCACTGTCTCGCCGTGCCCGGCCGCGTGGTTGAGGGCGGGAACCGCGCGGTCCTGGAATGCTGCCCGATTGTGCAGCCCGGTCAGCGAGTCATGGTCTGCGCGGTAGCGCCAGTGATGCGACATCTCGTAGCGCGACAACTCCGCGACCGTGTAGGTCACCACGACCAGCATGAGCGTGACGAGCAGAGTCGTCATGCGGGGCCCGAACCAGTCCTGGTACAGCGCCGAGTCCGGACCCTGCGTCAGGAATACGATGCCGCGCGCCAGGTAGAACGAGGCGATGGTGGTGGCGGTGACCGCCATGGCCACCATGGCGACTCGCGCCTCGGTGGGCTCGCCGACTGACCGTCGCGGCTGCGGTTCGCGCACGAGGCTCCACAACTCGACGGCGGCGAGACCCGTCATGGCGGCCATGCCGAGCAGGAGCGTGAGGCCGCCCGGCCACGCCTCGCCCTGAGGCACCTCGAGCGCCGAGACCGCCGCGGTGAGCACTCCCGGCCCGGCCCATACCCACCATTGCGTGCGCGTGTTCCGCAGCGACCGCGCGGACGCCCAGATCATGCTTGCCCCGACGACAGCGAGGCCGTTGCCGATCCCGCTCGCCGCGCGGGTGCCCACGAGGTCGGCGGCGAGGTACGTCACGGTCGACGTGCTCGATGCGATGACGGCGAGGCTCCACCACCCGGCGTACGGAGCCCGGATGCGTCGATAGGTGCCCGCATAGACCAGCAGGAACGCACAGACGGCGGTGATCGCCTGCACGAACCTCAGCGTGTCGATGTCGAGCATGATTTGAGCCTATGGGGTGGACCAGGCGTTCCCCCACATGTCTGTGAGGCACGTCTCACGCGTGTTGCGCATCGGCATCGCGCAGCGTGCCGATTCGTGGCCTATGCCCCGCTTCGCGGATGCTGGAACGGCGTGGAGACCTCGCCGAAGGGCCACGCGGAGGCGATCCAGCGCGGCACGAAGGCGTCGAGCGCCGCGCGCCACGGCTTCGGGGCGTCGGCCGCAATCCACCACGACACCTCCGCGGCGGGCTGGCCGTCACTCCCCGCGGGAAGCGGGTCGATGTACACGCATCCCAGGAGTCGGTCCTCCGCGCTCGTCAGGACCGCGTAGTTGAACGACTCGTGCGCCTCCATCTCGCGGGCGTGGCGCGCGAGGTCCTCGCGGTCCTGCTCATGAGTCATGTCGGCAGGAGGCCATTCCCACGCCTCGCCGTACATCGCCCACAGCATGTCGCGGTTCGCCATCACGGTCACCATGTCGATGTCGACGTCCTCCGCGCGGATCGGGCGCAGGTGCACGCCGTCCACCAGGTCGACGCGCCGCGGGTGGTCGAAGCCCGCGGGCAGCCACGCGTCCGTCACGACAGCCGCCTCTCGAGCGTCACCGTGACGGTGTCGCCGAGGTCCTTGCCCAGCTGCTTTCGCAGTTTGGCGTTGAGCGAGAGCATGTGCCCGCCCCGGCCGGTCACCATGAGGCCCGTGTTGGGCATCGGCACGCCGTCGACCACCGCATCGACGCGCAGCGATTTCTTGGTGCCGAACAGTTCCGCCGATCCGGGCACTTCGACGCAGGTCCAGGTCTCGCCCTTGACCTCGACGCCGATGGGCGCGGTGAACGTGTGGTCGAGCGCGGCAGCAAAGTCGCTCATAGAAGTGCCTCCCCAGGGATTCTCGTTGCGCGGTCAGCCTACGGGCGTGACCGCGAGAGCGGTTGGTGCGCAGCCGCTTCGCGCATAGGATCTTGCGATTCTCGAGCTCGGATCGAGCTCCACGCATCGCGTACTGCGATCGCCGTAGCGGAACACCACCCGAGCGCCGCTCTGCGGCGAACCCCATCACGTCGTGCGTCACGCCGACGATGCGCTCCACCAGTGCTGCGGGCGACCGCGGAGGGCATGGACGATGCTGGGGAGGCTGACGGGCAGCCTGCTGCGGCGACGCTTGAGTAGCCGGCCGGATGACCGGCCCGACGGTTCGCGGCCTCTCCTCACGCGGTATGGCACAGTGGCCGGGTGAGTGAATCTTCCCTGGTTGAGCTTGCTGAAGCCGTCCGTGCCGCCGCGGAGAACCGTGCCCGCCAGAGGCAGTTGGCGGTCCAACTTGAGACCACCGAGGCGCTCGTGGCGACCCGGCGCGATGAGTTGGCCCAACTGCACAGCGCGTTGCAGGTCGAACTGTCCGAGGTGCGCCGGCTGGAGGAGGCATCGCTGACGAAGCTGTGGGCGACGCTACGCGGAAACACGGCCGATCGCCTCGCCATCGAACGCGCCGAGGCGGACGTTGCCGCGATCGCGGTCGCCTCCGCACAGTCGCGGCTCGACAGTGCCATCGCTGAGGATGCGCGAGTTCGCCGCGAGCACGATGCCCTCCAAGGAGCGGATCGCTCCTACGCCGATGCCCTTGCGGCCTATGAAACTGCGGTCCTCGCGGTCGGTGGGCGGGACGCGGAAGAGCTGACGGCGCTGGCGGAACAGCTGGGCGTCACCCAGGCACGCCATCGGGAGGTCGCGGAGGCGGTCGATGCCTTGCGTGCGGCGAGGACCGCACTCGACACGGCCCTCGCGAAGCTCGACAGTGCGGGCGGATGGTCGACGTATGACACGTTCTTCGGCGGAGGACTCGTCGCCGACATGGTCAAGCACTCGAGCATCAACGACGCGACCGAAGCCTTCAGGGAGGTCAATCGAGCCCTCGAGCGGCTCTCCGTGGAGCTCGCCGACATCGGGGGCGCTGCGATCGACGGCGTCGAGGTGTCTGAGACTCTGGCGGTCTTCGACGTGCTGTTCGACAACATCGTCAGTGACTGGATGGTGAGGGAACGCATCTCCGAAGCCAAGGCACGTGCCGAGGACCTTCGTCGGCGGCTCTCTCAACTCGCCGGCGAGCTTGACGGCGAAGCCGTGGCGATCTCGACGCGAGTCACCGAGTTGCTGGGCCGCCGCGAGGAGATCCTCCGCCGGCCATGACGCGACCTGACGGTGGCGCATCCGGTGTCGCCGGTACCATCGTCCAAGTGCCTGACACTTCCGCCCACACCTCCTCCCCGCACGTCATCGATCCTGCGGACCTCGAGGTCACCCTGCGGGTCCTGGCGTCGCTGGGCGACGTTGACGAGGATGACCCCGACTTCACCGCGGTGCGCAACGCCACGGCAGCGATGATCAAGGCCGTGAAGCAGCGTCGCCGCAAGGACCGTCGTGCCGCCATCGCTGCGGCGGACTCCGCCGTCGTGGCCGCGACCGCGACGGGCGCGGCGGATCGCATCGACGATGAGACCAGGGGGCTGACCCTCGAGGCGCGCGTGGCGTCACCGACGGCAGGCACCTACCTCAAGCCCCGTCCCTGCTACATCTGCAAGCAGGACTACACGACCGTCGACGCCTTCTATCACCAGCTGTGCCCCGCCTGCGCGGAAACGGGGCACGCCAAGCGTCACGCGCGCACCGACCTGCGCGGCCGTCGCGCCCTGCTCACCGGCGGCCGCGCGAAGATCGGGATGCACATCGCGCTGCGACTCCTGCGCGACGGTGCCGCGCTCACGCTCACCACGCGCTTCCCCCGGGACGCGGTGCGACGCTTCGCGGCGATGCCCGACGCGGCGGAGTGGCTGTCCCGCCTCACCGTCGTCGGCATCGACCTGCGCGACCCGTCGCAGGTGGTGGCGCTTGCCGATGCGGTCGCGGCGGACGGCCCGCTCGACATCGTGATCAACAACGCGGCGCAGACGGTGCGCCGCTCCCCCGGCGCGTACGCGCCCCTGGTCGACGCCGAGTCCGTGCCGCTCTCGCCCGGGCTGTGGGAGGAGGGCAAGGGCCCTCACCTCCTGACGCTGGGGCCCTCGAACGATGCGCATCCGCGCGGCATCGAGGCGAGCATCGCCGTGCATCCGCTGCTGGCCTCGGCGCACCATGGCGAGGTGGCCGATCAGTCGGCCCAGCGCCTCACCGAGCTGGCCCTCGCGCCCGGGTCCTCGTCGCTCGAGCGACTCGCGGATGGCACGGCGATCGACGCCGGCGGGCTGGTGCCTGACACTCACGACACCAACTCATGGGTGCAGGCGGTCGGCGAGGTGACCCCGCTGGAACTGCTCGAGGTGCAGCTCTGCAACTCGACCGCGCCCTTCATCCTGATCAACCGCCTGCGCTCGTCGCTCGCGGCGGCGGCCGCAGCATCGTCCAGCGGGCGTTCCTACGTGGTGAATGTCTCCGCCATGGAGGGCGTCTTCGAGCGCGGCTACAAGGGCCCGGGCCATCCGCACACCAACATGGCGAAGGCGGCGCTCAACATGCTCACCCGCACAAGCGCCCGCGAGATGTTCGAGACGGACCGGATCCTCATGACGTCGGTGGACACCGGGTGGATCACCGATGAGCGCCCCCATCCGACAAAGGTGCGCCTTGCCGAGGAGGGTTTCCACGCGCCGCTGGACCTGGTGGACGGCGCGGCGCGGGTCTACGACCCTGTGGTGCGCGGGGAGGCGGGCGAGGACCTCTTCGGGGTGTTCCTCAAGGACTACGCGCCGTCGAAGTGGTGACGGCATGATCCGCCTGCCCGCACCGGGCCACCGGGTGGTGGTGCGGTACCTGCTGCCCGATGGCCAGGCGACCGATGCGCTGGGCGCTCTGGTGAGCGTGACCGCCGAGGAGGTGGTGGTCGAGACCAGGCGGGGCACCGTGCGGATCGTCGGCGACACCATCATCGCCGCCAAGGAGGTGCCCCCGGCGCGTGAGCCGCGTACCGGTGCCGCTCCTCACAGTGACGGCGAGGTGACGCCGTGAGCGAGATCTTCGACGCGCTACGGCGCTGGCCCGATGTCGAGGCGCCTGGACTTGTCGCCGTCGACGCTGCGGATCGGCTGATCCTCGACGAGTCGGCGGAACTGCGCGCTTCCGCGCAGCCGGGGGACGTTGCGGTGATCAACGATGCCTACGGCGCACTCACCCTGGGGGCGGCACATGCCGGCGCCGACGGGATTCGCGCGCACCTCGACGCCATCACCGGCGAGCGCGCGCTTGAGGCCAACGCTTCTCGCTTAGGGCTGGCCGACCACTTCCGCATCGTCCCCCTGGACGCGAGCCTGGTGAGCGGGGCACGGGTTGTCGTGCTTCGCCTGCCCCGCTCCCTCGAGGCGCTGCGGGACATCGCCGGCCTGATCGCCGCACACGCCGACGCCGACGTGGTCGTCGTCGCGGGAGGGCGGCTGAAGCACATGTCGGTGTCGATGAACACGGTGCTCGGCGAGCACTTCGGGCAGCTGGACGTCAGCCATGCGCGGCAGAAGTCTCGGGTGCTCTCCGCCCGCGCGCCTCGGGATGGCCGCGATCCCGCTCCCGCCGCGGTGCGGGTCGCAGGACTTGAGGTGCGGGCGTACGGCGGCGCCTTCGCGGGCGCGCGGCTCGACATCGGCACGCGGTTGCTGCTCGAGAACCTTCCCTACGTCCCCGTCGGCGGGACGCCAAGCGATCCCCTCATCGACCTGGCCTGCGGCACCGGGATCGTTGGCGCGTGGATGGCGACGCAGTATCCCGGCGCGCACGTGTACGCGTCCGATCAGTCGGCGATCGCCGTAGCCTCTGCGCGAGCGACGATGCTCGCCAACGGCATCGAGGACCGGGTTGCGGTGGCGCGTGACGACATGCTGGGCGCGAGGCCTTCCGCCAGTGCATCGTTCATCGCGCTGAACCCGCCGTTCCACTCGGCGGCGGCCGTGACTGACCTCATCGCGCCTCGCATGTTCACCGATGTGGCCAGGGTCCTGCGCCCCGGAGGTCAGCTGTGGTGCGTGTGGAACTCTGGGCTCAGGTACCGCCCGCTGCTCGAGCGAACGATCGGCCCCACCGAGCAGGTCGCGCGCAACGCCAAGTTCACTGTCACCGTGTCGACGCGTCGGTGACAGACGCCCGGCACGTGCGGTCGGGTGCGGGACTCTGCGTCTTGATCCCCGCATGTAGCAGGACCCAAGGGCCCAAGTGTGCGAACGCCGTATCACGCGTCCGCATCCAAGAAGGTCCTGGTATCCCTGAGGCCCCCCGGACCTTCCACCAGATCCCCAAACGATGACTCTCCGCGCGAAACGACGCCGCCACCTTGGACGCCCTGCAGGCCCTGCTGCGCGCGTTCCAGCAGGTCTACAACCACGAACGGCCGCACCGCGCCAACGACCGCCGAATCCCGCGGAGGCCCCCGAAGCACTACCCATGGGCGCACCCCGCATCGACCTGCTCGGCAAGTCTTGGTGAGTCCGCTACGACACCGTCGACACCGTCGGCGTCATCATCCTGCGCGGCCGCGCTCGCTGACACACGAGTGCTCGTTCTTTGACGCTTTCGTGCACCTGTGTGTCAGCGAAACGGCCATGAGTTTCGGGGTGGCCACAACCGGCCCTGCCCGCCGCGAAGAGGGCGACGAGAAAGGGCCGCCCTTCCCGGCATCTACCAGGAAGAACGGCCCTTCGTCACGTCGGGCTGACAGGATTTGAACCTGCGACCCCTTGCAGGGACCGGGCACTTTCCGGAAACTTTGCGGTTGTCTTGGAATCTCGCGAGTTCCCTCGGATTAATCGGGAACGTGGCGGCTCCCGCATTCCGACTGTGCCCCGTGATTTCCGGTTGGTCCCGGTTGAATCTGATGGCAATTCGATGAGGTCGCGAGACCGCCCCGGACGCCGCCACCCACTTCGGCAGACCCAACCGCTGGCAGACCTCCACTCGGCTGGCAGCGTGGGTTCCGGCGATCCCGTCCGGGTGTGACTCGTGAATTGGCGGGCCCCCACGATGGGGCGGGGTGCCTTACTCAGGATCTGTCCGTCCGCCGGGTGCATGCGCAGCGCCTCCTTCACGAGGCGACGCAACTCGATGGCGCTCGTGCCCTCGAGCGACGGTTGGCGACACTGCATCGCGACCACGTCATGGTGGCGCAGCCGCAGGTAGGGCGGCGCAGCTCACGGGTCTTGACGTCGGAAGATGTGCTCGTAGTGCCATTCGAAGTACTGCTCGCTTGCCTCGTAGGCCTCGAACTTCCGGCCTGCGATCTCCGCGATGCGGCGCCCGATCGCCGATGAGCCAGCGACCGCCGGCGTGCCGATGATGACGCCAGCCTGCACGGCGACGTAACCGTCCTCGAACAGCGCGTCGCACCCGAAGACGCAGGCCAGCATGGCGATCCTGCCCAGATCGCGGATCTCGTCAGGCGTGGCCGCGGATCGCCGCTTGATGTGCGACGCCCACAAGAACCTCGCGGGATACACCTCGCCGCAGAGCGCACAGTTCGCATCGGCGCGCCCAGCGAGCAGGAACTGCCGCAGTCGTTGCTGTTCGCGCCTCTGCTTGGCGGTCACCGGGCGATCGAGATCCCCTTGGAAAGGGCCAGGCACGAGCTCCGGCGCACGGCTCTCGGGACCTGGCGCCTCACCCTCGTCGGCGAGTTCCACCCTCACCGGGCTGCCCTCGACAATACGAGCCCCCGGGATCGTCAAGAGCACAGCTCCAATGAACGCACTGCGGTAGCCGAGAACATCCGGGGTGACCTCCACGATGCCGCGGTCGTGCAACAGCTCGAGGCCCGCTGCAACGTCCGCGATCGGTACTCGCTGGCCCTCCGGCGAGCGCGTAGTCGCGACCACCACATCACGACTGCCTACGTGGAGCACGCTGTTCACCGATCCCGAGACCGTGTGAAGGCGAAGCCCGACGAGCCGCCGCAGCAGCAGCTCCGCATCGTCATCCGGGCGAGTCGGTATCCGCGCGGCGTAGCGGACTCCCGCATAGAAGCGGTTCCCCTTCGGGTGCGGAACGATGGCGTTGCCGTCCAGTGCACGCGCGCGTAGATGCCCTTCGGCGTCCGAGCCGGGGGTCAACACGTTGACGACCGTCGGGTCGGCATACAGAGTGCAACGCAACTCGCCGATGACGGCGTGCATCGCGGTGCGAGGCTGGACCGACGCGAGTGGCTGATTGACGGGGCTCAACGTCGCCGCAGCGTCGCGCCCAAAGACAGCAGCGAGCGTCGCAGCGACCGCCGCGGCAGCCGGGCTCAGTGCAGCCTGGGAGGAGATGCTCGCCTCGGCTTCCTCGCGCGAACCAAAGTACGTGACCACGGGCTCACCCTACCGGCGACACCACCCCGGTAGCCGAGAACGACAACGGAGCTGGACGCCCGACTGTCGCGGTCTACGTGCCCCGAGCGTTCCTCTGGATAGCGGCCGCGTGGGGGAACGCGAAGCCGAAACGCATGGTGGACTTCTCGGCCGTGCGATCGGGTCTGCCCCAGCGAAGGTGGACGTCAATCACCGTTGCATCAGCCCCCGATCCCCGTGCCTAGAACCCATCGGCCAGGAGCCTCCCAACGATTTCTCGCCCCACCGTGATGCGATCCACGCTGTCGACCATCTGCCCACCGACTTCGCGCTGAGTCACTGGAATCAGGCCTTCATATGGCCCAACCTGGACCCAGCCCAGCGACTCCATGATCTGCAGGAATCGCGGCCCGCTCTTCTGGCCCGCGCTGCGAAGCCGAACGGCCCAACCATCGTCGACGCAGCGAACCTCAGCGCTCTTGCGGCGGAACTTGAACCAGCGTTCCGGCTCACTCCCGCGGTACCAGGGGTCTTCAATCTTGTCGGGTCGGCCGGACTCTTCCCACAAAGTCAGCAGGTACGGGTCGCGGTACCAGCTGTTGAGTTGAGTCTTGATGAGCATGCGCACGTTGTATCCGATGTCCTCGCTGTGACGCACGTAGATACCTGAGTCGCCTGACCGCATCGAGGGGTAGCGCGCGAAGTAGTAGCGCCAGTCGAAGCACCTCGCCTCCTCGCGGTCGGCGAGCCAAGCGGCGCGAATGTCCCGCATCGTCACGGTCGGAGCGACATCGCTTTCCGCGACCGCGTCGAGTAACTGCATGAGAGCATCGCGAGTCGACGCGATGCGGTCGCGCTGACCGCCAGCGAGCAGATCGCGCCAGAACTGTGTCTGGCCCATAGCCGCCGTACCGAAGAGCGACTTGGTCGAGCGTGGCACGGTGCGCTGATATTCGCCGAAAGTGAGCAACGCAGCCGAAGCGTCGGCCCAATGGCCCTCGTGTGAGAACACCGCATCGAACGCCGCCGCGCGCGCCGCGAGCCGTGCATCGTCCAGGTCGAACGAGGTGAGCGCGCCGCGCAGCATGTCGTGGTCCTCCAAACGGTGGATCACCCCTTCGAGGTGCGGGTTCGATGCGAGGAACTCGGCCTTCGCGATCTCGTCGGCGACCTGCGCTTGGTTCAGCGTTGAGATCGACTGGAGGTCGCCGTCAATCATCAGACGGTCGACGTCATTCAGAATCGCGGGCATGTCAGCGAGACGGATCTCGTCACCGGACCACTCGACGATGTTGCGCAATGCCCGGAGACGAGCCATCGGCTCGTCTGTGTGTCCGATGCGGTGCATGAGGACCGCGTAGAGCAAGATGCCTTGCTGGAGGCTGAAGGCGCGGGCCTTGGAGTGCCAGAGTTCGCCGTAGTCCCGGCAGCAGGCCGTGAATAGGTCGGATTGTGCGCCGCGACCGAACAGCGGGATCGCTGTCGGCTCCGTTTGATCGTTGCTCGGGGCTGCTGCCGCGGTGGTGAAGACTTCGCCGAAGTAGTCAGGGATCTCCGCTCCCAACCACGTATCGAAGGCGTCGAAGACGAACGTGAGGTGCGTTTCCCAACGGGGCGCTTCGGGCCCGAACAGAGCGTACGCGCGGGGCCCGAGTGGCCCGCTCGTGACAGTCCCGTCTCGCCATTCACAGACCTCGATGAGGAAACCGAGGTAGCGCATGAACTCGTCGTCGACGATGTCGTCGTCGCCCCTGTGGGGCCAGAGCATGTCGGACCAGTCGACGTCAACCTTGCGGGCGAACTCCTTGGCGCGCTCACCGGTGTGCGCGATCGTGCCCTCGAAGCGCGCCTTGAAGTTCTCGAACGGCGTCAGTGGCTTCCCGCGGGAGTTCATCTTGATGTAGAGGTCGTCGCCTTGGCGTGCCTCGTTGATCTGGAGCGTATGGAAGCTGACGACCGGGCCGTCTTCCCGTGTGAGTCGCTCCCAAATCAGGTGCGGGTCAATTGCGTCGAAGCGCTCCGCGATGGCGTCAATCATGACCAGCATCGCCTTGATGGTGGGATCGTGGCGCCAGTCGAAGGCGAACCACGGCTGGTCCATGAGCCAACGTGACGATGGCTCGCCGCTGGCCATCGCGGTCGGGTCGGTGAGCCGCTCGCAGAAGGTACGGGCGCTGGGCCGCGTGGCGTAGTTGAAGTTCGCCCACGTCCCACGGTGCTCGAGCTCGCCAGTGCGGCACGCGGCATACCAATGGATCAGAAACAGGGTAGTGAGGCGTTGCTGGCCGTCCAGGGGCCGGAACACGCCGTCGGCAAAGTCGCCGTAGATGAAGTCGAGGCTTACGGGCACGCCGCACTCGACCGCGTTGGCCAAGACTTCGAGGAAGCCGTCGCGGATGTCTCGGACAGCGACGCCTTCCCGACCCTGGGCGTAGTCGCGTTGAATCAACGGGATCTCGATGCGCGAGATCCCGCTGTCGCGGAAGAGTCCGCTGTACGAAGCAATCTCGCCCTTCACAGCTCGGCTCCTTGGCTCGTCGTGCGCAGATAGGGCCGCAGGGTGCTGCGGATCGCATCGAGGTAAGCGGCCCGGTCGGTCTCGGTCCACAGGTGCGGCTGCTGAGCGTCCGCGTCCGTGAAGTACTTAAGGAAGACCTGGCGCGTGGCGGGTGGCACGTAAGCGCCCTGACGGTCGCGCTCGATGAGCGTACGACGCTTAACTTCAAAGACCGCGTTGCTCAGCGCGGCGTTGTCTCCGGACGTGAGCAGTGCCAAGTTGGCGAGGCCGTGCACATCATCCCCGCCGCCATTCTCAGCAGTCAGAAGTCGCGTCACCGCGAGTTCGGCGGCGCGGAAGGATGCCTCAGTGAGGTCCCCGAGCGCACGGTCCACCTCGGCGACGGCTCTCTCGCGCTGCGCACCGTCGATCGCGTCGAGGCCATCGAGGGCCGCGCGATGGTCCGCGAGCCAGGTTCGCCACTGCTCGGCTCGACGCAGCGGTTCGGCGTTCTGAGCGTGGATGTGCTCAAGGGACCAACGCTGCGCGTGATGCTCGCTGAAGGAGTAGCGCGCGTGCGCGTATGCGGCCGTACGTGCGGTCTCGATGTTCATTAGGAGCAGTGCGTCGCCACACTTGGATGCGCGATGCTCATACCCGATGTCGCCAAGTTCGTCCTCACTGAGGTCAAGCCGCGCCGAGATCTTGCCGGTCAGAGCCTCATCGAACTCGCTCTTGGGCAACTCCGCCGCGAGTTCAATGAGCTCGCGGAAGGGTTCACCCAGGTACATCAGGTAGCCGACCTTGTGGAAGAGGCTGCGGTCCTCGAACCACCACATCATGGTGGCGTGGATATCAAGTACGTCCTGCCAGAACGCAAGTGGCCACGGGGCGCCCTCGGGTGGGTCGATGCGAGCGCGCAGGGTCTCAAAGGTGAAGTACCGAGGGCGGTCACGCCCGGTCGGGCCTCCTGCCATGGCATCGAGAAGGAAATCGATGCGCGTCGACGGCGGCTGTAGCCCGCCAGCCGCGAAGCCCCAGACTTCGGGACGCTGCAGCTGCCGCTCGATCATGTCCCACTGGGCAGCGACTTCCTCCGCGCGCCCCGTGCCGGGCATCACTTCCCTCGTCTTGGCCAGGACCAACGCCTTGACGAGCTCGGAGTCCGTCAGCGGTATCCGGCCTACGTTGAGACGCGTGAACAAGTCTGTCGAGTCGTCGTGGGCTGACGCCTGGTACCAGATGACGACCACGCGCTCGAAGAGCAGCGTGTAGAACTTGTTCGCGACGTACTGGCGCAGCGTGCCGTGCCGATCGAACCACTGCTCGATCGTCTGGTACGCGGCAGCCATGTGGAAGTAGTCGATGTTCTCGCCGGCAAGATCGACGTTGACCTCGCTGAGAAAAGCCTCGCTACCGGGTCGGGTCTCGTACTCGAGCGAGTAGCCAGGCCCTTGGTTCTGAAGGTTGGCCCGTTGCATGAAGTGCATGATCAGATACAGGGTCGTGAGTCGCTGCTGGCCATCGATGAGCTCCCAGCGATCATCGCCTGCGGGCTTCACCACGACGGGCTGGAGGTAGTACCTGTCCCCCTCGCTGGTCCAGACGTCATCGAGAAGCCGCAGCACGTCCGCCGTACCCCATCGGTAGCCACGTTGATAGGACGGCACGAAGAATCGTCCTTCGATCCTCCCAGCGAATACTTCGCCGAGCGAGCCGGCCAACATGTCGTGTTCCATCTAGCGCCCCCTGGAATGCCGCCGGACGCCGGCGACGCGTTGCCGAAAGATAGGTCGACCAGGCCTGGCCGTCGACCGGTCCGAGCCTAGCCAGGTCATCTGACACATGCGGGCACCTCCGAGCCTTGAGCGCGTCGCATCTCCAATGCCGCTGCCGCAACCCGGTCGGGTCTGCCGCACCGATAGGTGACAGGGGCTAGTCACGCGGCGAGGGCCACGTTGGTGGTCATGATGGTCTCGTACTCGATGGGCGTCAACTTGCCCAGGGCTGCCTGTCGGCGTCGGCGGTGGTAGGTCCGCTCGATCCAGGTCACGATCGCGATGCGGAGCTCCTCGCGGGTGTCCCAGGTGCGGCGGTCGAGGACGTTCTTCTGCAACAGCGAGAAGAACGACTCCATGGCCGTGTTGTCGCCAGCAGCGCCCACGCGGCCCATGGATCCGACCATGCCGTGGCGCAGCAAAGCGTGGACCAGCTTCCTGGAACGAAATTGCGATCCTCTGTCGCTATGCAGCACGCATCCGGCGACATCACCCCTGCGTGCGACCGCATTGTTGAGCGCGTTGACGGCCAGGCGGGACTTCATGCGCGAGTCGATCGAGTCCCCCACGATGCGGTTGGAGTACAGGTCCTTGACCGCGCACAGGTACAGCTTGCCCTCAGCCGTCCGATGCTCCGTGATGTCCGTCAGCCACACCTGGTTCGGTGCGTCCGCGGTGAAGACCCGCTGCACGAGGTCGTCGTGGACCGGCGGGCCGGCCTTGCCCTTCTTGCCCCGGCTCTTCTTACCGAAGGTGGACCACCAGCCGTTGTCACGGCAGATCGCCCAGCCGGTGCGCTCAGCCATCGGCTCACCGGCCACACGGGCCTCATCGACGAGGAACCGGTAGCCGAACTCGGGATCGTCCTTGTGCGCGTCGAACAGGGCGTTGGCGCGATGCGCAGCGACGAGTTCAGCATCGGTGACAGGGCTGTCCAGCCACCGGTAGTAGGGCTGGCGAGCGAGCTTCAAGACCCGGCACGTCACCGCGACGGGAATCCCGTCAGCGGCGAGCTCTTTCACGAGCGGGTAGAGCCTTTTCCCGGCAGGTGCGCCTGCGACAGGTAGGCGGCGGCACGGCGCAGGACCTCGTTCTCCTGCTCCAGCAGCCGGATCCGCTTCTTCAGCTCACGGGTCTCGGCGGCTTCGGTGCGGCTCACACCGGGCTTGACGCCCTCGTCGACGTCGGCGCGACGCATCCACTTCTGCAGCGTCATCGGATGGACGCCGAAGTCACGGGCGATCTGCTCGATCGTGACACCGGGCCCACGGTTCCACGCGAAACGGACCACGTCGTCACGGAACTCACTCGGGTAGGGCTTAGGCACAGCAACATCCTTCCAGGCCGCCCGCACGGGCAAGCCAGATCAGATGTCACCACTCAGTACGGCAGACCCCCTCGCGCCATCGTCGGCGCGCTGCTGACCTACGTGCTGATCTTCGCGGTGCTCATGCTGGTCGTCTCCGCGATTGTCTGGGGCGTCGCAACCTCGAGCGGGAACTACCAGCTCGCGATTCGTGCTCGCACCGCCGTCCTCGTCGCCGTCGGCGCAGCGGCGCTCGCGGGTGCCGCTGTCGCCTTGATGAACTTCCTTCTCGGCGTCGGCGAGACGTTGTAGGTGTCAGAGTTCGTTGATCCTGCCGCCACGCGGTGAAGGAGGCGCCGCACCTCGCGCCGTGTCTTGCCAGGGTCTGGGCTGTTCCGCCCGGCCCTTCGCGCCGATACTCGCGATCGCGGCACAAACCGCTAGTCAGGCCATAGGGGTGCTTGACGGCTCGTTGACCCGTGTAGCGATCACCCGAAGTGCGCGCTGTCAGGCAAGTAGCGATCAAGAGCCGGCGGCGGGCCGGTCAGTTCTCGCAGTCGCACGACGTGAGGAAGCAGTGTGGGCAAACTTCGACGCCACGGACGCCCGCGCGATTCAGACGCGGCCGTCCTCGCAAGTACCCGATCCCGAGCGGGCTGCCGTACTGAACGAGACAACAGACCTCGCAGAACGTGGTTTGCCCGAAGGACTCACCCGACGCGACCCGGTCGAAGACTTCTAGCAAAGTTGGACCGTCCACCTCGCTTACCAATGCGCGAGTGTCCCGCAGCCCGCAAGAACGCCGGTGCACGATATCGCCGAAGAATCCGTCAATGTGAGCTCTCGTAACGACCGCGCCCTCGTTGTACGCCTGGGCATTGAGGTCTTTGCCATCTAGCCGGTTTCGCGCCACAGCCATTGGGGCCCCAAGTCATCTACGGGAACGAAGGAGCCCCGGCTCCCCACCGGAGTGTTTGGAGACACTGCTTCCAGAGGAAGCAGGAGGAGCCGAGGCGTGTCGAGCACGATAGCAGGCACACAGCGACAGCCCCAAGCCGCACCAATAGGTGGCAAGGCGGTCCACTGGACTCGCGCCAGAGCCATTCACAGTCGCTCGCGTGACTGTCTGGGCACTGCTAAGAGACGGCTCCGCTGTCGATCGCGGGGGCGCCTCGCGTACCTGTCAGGCAGGTTTCTCTTCGACCTCGACAGGAGCACCTCGTGATCGACATCGACCCCAACAGCAACGGCCTTCCCGGCATCGACCAGCTCCAGACGATCGTGGGCTCGGTCATGACCATCGGCCTCATCCTCGCCGTGCTCGCCCTGATCATCTCGTCGGTCACCTCGGGCTACGGAGCGAACTCGTCGAACCCGCACCTCGCCGCCCGCGGCAAGCTCGGCGTCCTCGTTTCGTGCGGGGCCGCGATCCTCTGTGGCGCGGCGGTAACGCTCGTCAACTTCTTCTGGAACGTCGGCCAGACCGTCTAGCCGAGGCCTTCGGACGAAGGGACCGCCATGGCGAGCGTGTGCGACATCCCCGTCATCGCCGAGGTATGCAACACCGTCGGCGAGGGCACCGCATCGCTGATCTCGGCACCGTTCGACTGGCTGGCATCCGCTCTCGCGGGCGCGGCCGCATGGATCTTCGAGGCAGTGTGGGCGGTCTTCGACACCACCACGCTCGTCGACGTCACCCAGCAGCACTACCTGACCGTCTACAACGTGCTGTTCGGCGTCGCGGTCTTCGTGATGCTGATCTTCTTCTGCCTTCAGCTCATCACAGGGCTCGTGCACCGCGACCCGGGGGCCCTCGGTCGCGCGGCGATTGGACTCGGGAAGTCGGTGCTCGGGTCCTTCATCGTCATCACGCTCACCGCGACGCTTCTCGAGGTCACGGATCAGATCGCCATCGGCATCGTCCAAGCGACCGGCAACACCATGGAGGGCATGGGCGAACGCCTCGCGATGATGATGGGCGGGCTGGTGGCCGTCAACATCGGCGCCCCCGGTGTCGGAGCCATCGTCACGATCTTCCTCGCAGGTCTCGCCGTCGCCGCGGCAGCGATCGTCTGGTTCTCGCTGCTCATCCGCAAGGCGTTGCTACTGGTCGCAATCGTGTTCGCGCCGATCGCACTGGCCGGCATGACGTGGGATGCCCCCCGCGGATGGGTGGGAAAGTGGGCGGCGTTCGTCCTCGCGCTCATCTTCTCGAAGCTCGTGCTCGTCGTGATGTTCCTCGTCGCGATCAACCAGACGGCCGCGCCCATCGATCTCGACCTCGCATCGATCTCCGACCCGATCGCCGGGGTGGTGGTGCTGCTCATTGCGGCGTTCGCGCCCTACATGACGTACAAGTTCATCTCGTTCGTGGGTGTGGACATGTATCACGCGATGTCGACGGAGCAGGAGGCCAAGTCCGCGCTCAACCGGCCGATCCCCGTGCGTGCGCCCGCGATGCCTCAGGCCGCCCGGTCGGTGCTCGACGGCGGTGGCGGTGGGAGGGGTGCTGGTGCGGCGCCGCCCACCACGCCCGGCCGGACGATGCCCGCCGCGGGTGCGCAGACCGCGATGCCAGCGGCCGAGCCCGCCGCCGCGTCGGCAGCGGGTGGAGGGTCAGTGACGGCGGGTGCCGGTGGCTCGGGCGCTGCGTCTGGGGCCGGCGCTGCGGCCGGACCCGTCGTAGCCGCCGTCGCGGCCACGGGTGTCGCGAAGGCGACCGCCACTGCGGGACCAAAGGCGGGCGCTGCGGTCGGCGGCGCGGCGGCGGGGCATGCAGACTCGGCGATCCCGAACGCACCTGACTCTCCCGGCGCGCCACCCGCTCACGTGCTGCGGCCCCGCCACTGCCCCGCCCCGCCGGATCCACGCCCGTGCCCCGCGCATCGTCCCCCATTCCGCCACCGCCGCGGCCACCCGTCGACCAACCCACCTCCGTGTAAAGGACGGCTCCCATGGCGATCGACCACGGTGCCCCGCCGGTGCGCCTCTCTCCGGTGCAGTTCTCCCGCCTGGCCAAGCGAGGCGTCATCCTCGGGTTGTCGCTGCCCCAGGTCATCGTGCTGGCGGTCGGTCTCATCACGTTCGTCGCCGCGATCTACGCGGGCGGAGCCCTCGTCGTCGCGTCGAGCTCCCCGATCTGGCTGACCGCGGCCATCGTCGCCTTCGTGCCCGTCGGCGGCCGCAAGGTGATCGAATGGTTGCCTGTCGCCGGCCGCTGGGTGTGGCGGGCCACCGGCGGCCAGCTCGTGTTCCGGCATCACGTGGTCAAGCCGCGGCCCGCAGGAACGCTGGCGCTGCCCGGCGACGCGGCTGCGCTGCGCGAGTGGGAGGACCCCGAGACCGGGGCAGCGATGATCCACGATCCGCATGCTCAGACCCTGACTGCCGTCATCGGAGTGACGCACCCGGCGTTCGTGCTGCTCGACCCTGGTGAGCAGGAACGGCGCGTCAGTGGCTGGGGTCGCGTGCTCGCCACAGCGTGCCGGTCGGGGCGCATCGCGCGCGTACAGATCTCGGAACGCACCCTCCCCGACTCGGGCAGCGGCCTGGCCGAATGGTGGACGCGATACGGCAAGGACGACAACACGTGGCCCGCGGTGAACTACCGCGAGCTGATCGGTCGTGCTGGGCCCGCGACCGAGCGCCACGCCACCACGATCTCGCTCGCGCTGGACATGAAGGCGTGCGCGCGTCAGATTCGCGCCGCAGGCGGCGGGATGAAGGGCACGGCGGCAGTCCTGCGCCAGGAGATGGCGACCTTCGCCTCCGCGCTGCGCGCGGCCGAGATCACCCCGACGGGATGGCTCAGCCCGGGAGAGGTTGCCGTGATCCTCCGCTCGGCTTACGACCCTGCCGCTGGCCAGGCGCTCGAGCGGCACGGGGAGATCGGCCGCTCGTTGGCCACGGCGGGACCGGTGGGCCTCAACGAGACGTGGGAGAGGCTCCGGAGCGACTCGGCGTATCACGCGGTGCTGTGGGTGTCGGAGTGGCCCCGCTCGTCGGTGTACCCCGACTTCCTACGCCCGCTGCTGCTGACCTCAGGCATCCAGCGCACCTTCACGATGATCTACACACCCGTGCGCGCCGACGTCGCCGCCCGCGACATCCGCAAGAAGAAGGTCGGGCTCATGTCCGACGCCACCCAGCGTGCCCGCATGGGTCAGATCGAGGACGCCGAGCGCGCTGCGGAGTTCCAGGACGTGCTCCAGCAGGAGTCGGACCTCACCGCCGGGCACGGGGTGCTGCGGTACACGGGACTCATCGCCGTTTCTGCCCGCACCGAGGACGCGCTCGAGGAGTCCGTCGCCGCTATCGAGCAGACTGCAGTTCAGGCCTCCTGCGAGACGCGGCGGCTCGTCGGGCAACAGGCCCACGCGTTCGCGGTGGCGGCGTTGCCGCTGTGTCTAGGCGTGTGAAGTGTTCACTGATTGACCGCCGCGCTCACCCTCAATCGGATAATCGAAGGCATGCGGACACAGGGCGCTCCAGCCGCGACGCTCCCACGGCAATACCGTCGTGTAACTGGCTCCTCGGCTACCCTGCCAACAGTTTCCATAAGAGATGTTGCGAGGTGGCGGCATGGGTTGGTTCGGGCGAGGCCCTCGTAAGTCGAGTGGGTCAACCCTTTGGGCATGGGGCCCGGGCGACCTCGGCCAACTCGGAGACGGGCGCGGCCCGGGCGTTCACCGCCCAGCCCCGCTCCGAACGACTTCCGAGATCATCGAGGTAAGCGGTGGCCACAGCTTTGCGCTCGCGCGGTGCGCTGACGGAACAGTCCTCGCGTGGGGCAGCAACGAGAACGGCGAATTGGGCGACGGGAGTCGGACCTCGAGGTCCAAGCCTGGACGCGTCGACGGGCTTAGCGATGTAGTCGCCGTCGCAGCGGGAGTTGCATCGGGCTACGCACTTCGCGGCGATGGAACGGTCTGGGCGTGGGGCGCGAACAACGGGTACCAGCTTGGTGACGGCAGTCAAGAAGGCCGATTACGGCCGAACCGCATCGTCGCCTTGAAGGATGTAGTAGGGATCGCGGCTGGTGAGTTCACTGCGTACGCATTGAAGTCCGACGGCACAGTGTGGTCGTGGGGAGCAAACGGCGCGGGCGAGTGCGGCAACGGCTTCGACCTGGGAGCCGTGCCAACGCCGACCGAGGTCTTCAACTTCCGATTCATGACTCCAGACGGAGGCATGGGTGAGTGCCACAGCATCGCAGAACTGGCCGAAGCCACTGGCGGAATTGTCTCGATCGCCGCCGGGTACCGTGCCGCGTATGCGCTCGGACGCTCGGGAGTGGTCGTTGCATGGGGCAGCAACGAGAACGGGCAGCTCGGAAACGGCAACAGCAGGCCCGATCACGTCGCGCGATTCGACCTCATGAACGGATACGTGCAGTGGGCGATCGTCGAGCAGTTGCCGCCTGCGATCCAGATCACCTCACGCGGCAATTCCGCTTACGCGCTCGCTGAAGACGGGACTGTGTGGAGTTGGGGCGCCAACGAGTACGGGCAACTGGGCGCTGCCCCCTCAACGGATCCGTTCATCACAGCCCTCGCTGCTATCGCAAAGAACTCGTCTCGGACACTGCCAGGGCTCGTTGACGGGCTCACCAACGTTGTACAAATCGCGACAAGCGCCGATACGGCTTACGCACTGAAGAGCGATGGCAGCGTATGGGCGTGGGGCGAAGGCGAGTACGGGTGCCTTGGAGATGGCACGACGGCGAACCGAGCCCGCCCCTCGCGCGTAGATTTGGGCGGTCCCGTCACACAGATCGCGGGCGGCCTCATCAACGGATACGCGGTCGGGGCAGCAACCGCATAGCGGCAGTAAACACCCGGAGAAGGTCCTGTCGACCTAATTGTCGTCTACTGCCAGATCTCCAAAGCGCTCGGGTCAGTCATCTCCATCTGCGTGACGCCTTCGTAGAGGTAGATCTCACCACTGCCGCAGATCGTCGCATCCGCGTCGATCGGTTCGAGGTAGATGTCCCAGAAGATGAACGTGAAACGGTCAACGGAAGGATAATCCGCGCCGATGTTAACGAACGTGCCGTGCTCGGTCTCGCGGCTGCTCATCAGCGGGCCGCATACGCGCTGCACCTCTCCTACGTGCGCGGCCGCTTGATCCCATCCGAGACCGTCTTCGGGCCACGTCGCGCCCTGCCCCACGGATCGCCACGATGACTCGTCGGCCGTGCCAGCCGTACTGAAACTGCACCATCCATCCTGTTCGAGCAGTTCGACAGCTTCCGCGCGCATACCCCAACCGAGCAACTCGTCGCAGGAATCGCTGCCGTACTCGCTGTCTCTGGCGTGAGCAACATAATCGACAGCAATGTCGTACTCATCCGAGCAGTTGTCGCTCAACGCCTGCAGCACGGAGTTCATGTCGCCCGCGTCCGATCGCTCATACGCAACGGCAGCGTTGAGGAGCTCCGAGCAGTTCGGTACTGAGTAGGCGGAATCCGAGTTCGGCGTGCCCGAACAAGCCGCCACCGTAGTCGCGAGGAGGGGCGCGAAGAGTGAAGCGGCTGTGAGCCGCGAAGTAGGCCTCATAGGCTCCTCATATTGGCCGGTCACCGTCGTAGCGGACTGGACTTGTGCCACGACACGCCGCGCGAGCCAGGCGAAACATCACCTGGGACATGGGTGGAGCCCGCATGCGGATGTGGCCACCGCTCCGTCGCGCGTGTCTCGCTACTTTGGCCCTCCAAAACCAAGGTGGCCCGTCGAGTCGACATTGTTCAAACGCCCGAGTCTTGAAAGACGTCTATTCTCGGATGCTCGCACGATGGTCGACGCGATCGTCTGCCGTGATCTCACCCGGGTTACGGGCTCTTCGCAGTTGACGGTGTAGCGCTCTCTGCGGTGAGTGGTCGGGGGTAGGGGTCGAGGTCCTCCAGGATGGAAGTTCTCACACTGACCATCTGAAAGACCTCGACTTGCTCAACGCTACCTTCGGCGCGCCCGACCTCACGACCTTCTGCAACCTCGACGCGCTCGGCCTGACCGTCACGGGCCAGCACGTCGCACCCGACCGGGCGACGCTCGAGTGCCGTGTCGCCGCCGTCGACGACCAGTGCCGTGGCTGCGGCGGGCGCGGACAGTCGCGAGGATCCATCGCCCGCCGCCTCGCACACGAGCCCTTCGGCGGCCGGCCCACGACGCTGCTGGTGCGAGTGCGCCGCTACCGATGCTCGCCGTGCCGCCGGTTCTGGACCGACGACCTTCGCCCAGCGGCTGAGCCACGCGCGAAGGTGTCGCGCGGCGGGCTCACGTGGGCGCTCAAGGCGCTCGTGCTCGACCACATGTCGGTCTCCCGCATCGCGGCGGGGCTCGGCGTCGCCTGGCACACCGCCAACGACGCAGTCCTGACCGAAGGCCACCGTCGCCTGATCAACGACCCGGCCCGCTTCGACGGCGTCGCCGTGATCGGGGTCGATGAACACGTCTGGCGTCACACCCGCTTCGGCGACAAGTACGTCACCGTGATCATCGACCTCACCCCCGTCCGCGACCGGGTCGGTCCGGCCCGGCTGCTCGACATGATCCCTGGCAGGTCGAAGGCCGTATTCAAGACGTGGCTGTCCGAACGCCACCCGTCGTGGAGCAAGCAGATCGAAGTGGTCGCGATGGACGGCTTCGCGGGCTTCAAGACCGCCGCGGCCGAGGAGCTCCCGACCGCGACCGCGGTCATGGACCCGTTCCATGTCGTGAAGCTCGCCGGCGACGCACTCGACCAGTGCCGACGCCGCATCCAACAAGCCATCCACGGTCACCGCGGCCACACTGGCGACCCGCTCTACATGTCCCGCCGCGTCCTGCACACCGGACTCGAGCTCCTCACCGACCGCCAGTGGGACCGCCTCGACGCTCTCTTCGACGCCGACGACCATGCTGAGGTCGAGGTCACCTGGGGCGTCTACCAGCGCATGATCACCGCCTACCGCAACCCCGACCGCGCAGCCGCCCGCGCCGACTTCGCGGCGCTCATCGCGTCGCTACGCACCGGCGTGCCGGCCGCGCTCGTCGAGCTGCGACGCCTGGGCCGGACCCTGAACCATCGAGCCCACGACATCCTCGCGTTCTTCGACCGCCCCGGCACCAGCAACGGCCCGACCGAGGCCATCAACGGCCGACTCGAGCACCTCCGCGGCTCGGCCCTCGGCTTCCGCAACCTCACCCACTACATCGCCAGGTCACTCCTCGAAGCCGGAGGCTTCAGGCCACTGCTACACCCTTGAATGCGAAGAGCCGGGTTACGTGGCAGGACCTGCCATTCGGACTTGAGTCATGGCACGCCTGGTACACGCGGCACCGAGCGATGACGGTCGAGGGTACCTGGGACAAGGCGATCACGAAACCATGCGCCGTCATTGCCTGGTCACCGAGACTGTTCGACATGCCCGTGGGGGCTAATCGCTCTAGTCCAGGTCTTGACGAATCTGTTGCGCGAAGGCCCTCGCGGTTGGGTTTCCGCTGGCGATTGCACCCGGGAGCCACTCGAGAATCTCGTCTCGGCTGAATACCTGAGATATCCCGATCATCGCGTCGGGATAACCAACCTCCGCGGCCCTCATGTACCAATGGCGTGCACTCTTAATGTCTCCGCGAGCTTGTGAGACCACGCCAGCATCCCAAGCCGCCTCGGTGTCGCCAGCATCCGCTGCCTTCGCAAACCAAGCGATTGCGAGATCCGGTTCACCAATACTGTCGTAAACCCCACCGAGGCCAAGCATTGCATCGGCATCTCCACCGACAGCACTCTGCAGCATCTGCAGGAGTGCCGGCGCCGACGCATTGCCAGCTCGCGCCGCTGAATCGAACCACCTCATCGCATCTTCGATTTGGCCACGTCGGAACATAATGCTCGCGACGTTGTGCATCGCGTCGTCATCCCCCGCGTTGGCGGCCCGAACGTACCACTGCAGGGCCTGGTCAACGTCGCCGCGCTGTTCAAGGTTGAGGCCGAGGTTGAACATGGCGTCCCGATTTCCCGCTTGAGCGGCCTTCGTGTACCAGGAAATCGCTTCATCCGTCCTACCGACGGCCACGAGCCTACGGCCGAGTTCATTCATCGCAATCGCATCGTCGACAGACATCGCACCCCCCTCATTTGGACTTGGACAATCGTACAGGAATGACGGTACCGGGAGATGCGTCGACCCAGTTGAGCTCTCGCATTGCGTGTCGCTGCAATTCGCACGAACGGCAGGCGCC